>NZ_JAMYLM010000002.1:392500-708068 GCF_040317995.1 Mesorhizobium sp. M1334 | reverse complement strand
AAAACCACCCTGGCCTCCGGCGGGGGCGGCGCCGCGGCCGCGGGCCTTTCCGGGGGGGCTCCGGCGGGCCGTAAAGTCCTGTTCATCCGAACCGTGCCGGCAGTGCTGGCGCTGAATGCGCTGGCGTTGGGCTAGCGCATGATCCCTGAACCGAGCTGGAAAAGGATCATGCACAAATCAATTGCCACAGCGCCGGGCACTGCGGCCGATTTCAGCCGCCTGGATAGGTTGGGCCATAGCCGTTCGGATAGTATCCGCCATCGGCGCCGTTGCCGATGAGGAAGGCACTGCCGGTATCAGCGCGCAGCTTTTGGCTGACATCGTCGAGCTGCGCCAGCAACTGCTGATATTGCGTGCTCGGCATCGTTCCCTCGCGTGCGGCCCTCTCGGCGGCCCGGTCGAGTTGAGCGAGCTGCGTGCGCAAGTCACGCGCCTCGCCCGGCTCGCTTGTTCGCCTGGATGGCGCCCTGGATACCTGTCTCCACGCTCTGGATCTGATTGATCAAGGCCGTCTCACGTGGGCCGGCGTAAGCGCCGGCAAACGGAACGAGGAGAAGTGTGGCGAGCGTAGCAGTCCTAAAATTCCTGGGAGCGAAGAAGCGCATGGTTGCGTCTTCTTTACTGGGGAAGGCGGTGGTTGGGAGGGGGCCCTGCCTTCCGGCCGCGGGCCGTCAGCTTCCGTCGCGTCGCGATGAGCGGTTCCACCGCCGGCGGTTCTCGGCCCATGACCAAGGCTAAAAGGCCGTGGCGGCAAAATGTAATTAAAAAAGGTAATTTTTTCAGCTCCTGCCGCTGCCGCACCAGTGCACTAAATGCCGCCGACTTGAGCCGGCTCGCCCTGGCGCATGATATAAGCCAAAGGCTTGCAGATCACCGCTCGGTCAGCTTCAGCTCGATACGGCGGTTCTTGTTGCGCGCCTCTTCGGTATCCGCGGGGTCGAGCGGCTGGAATTCGCCGAAGCCGGCCGCGACCAGCCGGTTGGCCGGCACGCCGTTCTCGATCAGGAACTTGACCACCGAGGTCGAGCGCGCCGTCGACAATTCCCAATTGTCGCGGTAGCGGCCGGTGCCGGAGAGCGGCTTGTTGTCGGTGTGGCCATCGACGCGCAGCACCCAGTTGATCTCCGGCGGGATTTCCTTTTGCAATTCGATGATGGCATCGGCAAGCTTCTTCATCTCGACCTTGCCGGCATCGTTGATCACTTCGGAGCCGGTCGGGAAAAGCACTTCCGACTGGAAGACGAAGCGGTCGCCGACGATACGGATGTTCTCGCGATCGGCGAGAATTTCACGCAAGCGGCCGAAGAAATCGGACCGGTAGCGGTTCAGTTCCTGCACGCGTTGCGCCAGTGCGACGTTGAGGCGGCGGCCGAGATCGGCGATCTTGGTGTTGGATTCGCGGTCACGCGTTTCGGACACGTCGAGCGCTTGTTCGAGCGCCGCGATCTGCTTGCGCAGCGCCGAAATCTGCTGGTTGAGGATCTCGACCTGGCTCAGCGCCTGCTGGCTGATCTGGCGCTGGCTGTCGAGTTCGCCGGAAAGGGCCGTGGCACGCTGGTTGGCGGCATCGCCGGCACCGGCGCCTTGCGCCAGCAATTGCTCGAGCCGGCTTTTTTCGGCCTCCGATGCGGATAGCGATGCCTGCAAATTGGCAAGGGTGTCTTCCTTGTCCTGTGTCGTCGAGCGCTCCAGCGCCAGAAGCTGGGTCAACTCATTGATCTGCGAGTTGAGGCGGTTGAGCACCGTGTCCTTGCCGGAGATCTCGCGGCCGAGCAGGAACTGCGCCAAAACGAAAACCGTGAGCAGGAACATGATCGCCAACAGCAGCGTCGACAGCGCATCGACGAAGCCCGGCCAGTAATCGATGCGGCGGTCGGAGCGCCGGCCTCGCGCCAACGCCACGTCAATGCACTCCAGGCTTCTTCAAGGCGTCGGCGATCTTCTCCAGGGTGTTGCGCATCGCCTTCTGCTCGTCGGACTGGGCCTCGACCCAGTCGCGCATGATCTGCTGTTCCGAGCGCATGTTCTTGACCAGGCCGGAAATGCCGTCGGCGAGATTGGCCATGGCAGTGGCCACGCGCGGATTGGAGCCGCCGCCATTTTCCTGCAGAGTGCGCAGCTTTTCCGATAACAGCCGGATTTCCTCGGAGGGTTCGGTCCTCGCCGCGTCGGCAACGACGATGTCGGAGGACAGGTCGGTGACCGAGGACAGCCAGTTTTCGAGTTCGGTATAGAAGCGCGTCTGGGCGCGGCCGGCCTGCAGGTCGAGGAAGCCGAGCACCAGCGAGCCGGAGAGGCCGAACAGCGAGGACGAGAAGGCGGTGCCCATGCCGGCCAACGGAGCGGAAAGCCCCTGCTTCAGGGATTCGAGCACGGCGGCGGCATCGCCGGTGCCGGGATCGAGCGACTCGATAGTTTCGCGGATCGAGCCGATCGTGTTGAGCAGGCCCCAGAAGGTGCCGAGCAGGCCGAGGAACACCAGCAGTCCGACAAGGTAGCGCGACGTGTCGCGGCTTTCGTCGAGGCGGGTGGCGATCGAATCCAGCATGGTGCGCATCGAACTGGTCGAGAAGGCAATCGTCGAGGAGCGGCCGATCATCGCCTTCATCGGCGCCAGCAGCACCGGTTCGGTTGTCTCGGAACCGGCGCGGAACGAGTTGACCCAGCGCACCTCGCGGAACAGCCGGCCGACCTGAACGAAGGCCAGCAGGATGCCGACCGCAAGCACGCCGATGATCAGGCCGTTGAGACCGGGATTGGTGACGAAGGCGGTCGAGATCTGGCGCGTCAGGATGGCGGCGATAAAGGCCACGATGAACAGAAAGATCACCATGGTCAGCAGAAACACCTGCGGGCTCGACAATTTGTGCGGATCGTAGATCAGAACGTCGGAGCGCCTGCCCATGCCGAAGGATCTGAGAAGAGTCATCCGTGCCCCGTTTCCGATGCCGTCGCCGCCGATCAATTTGTGTTTGCGACTCTAAACGGAATTGTGACGAAATTGAATGGCGCTTGGCAATATTGCCACTGTCCGCGACCGGAGGTCAAAGCCGGTTGATGACCAGGCAGTCGACCATGGCGGCCAGATGCAGGCCGGCGCCGGTGACGACAAAGCCATGCCACAGCGCATTGTGGAAGCGCAGGCCCTTCCAGGCGAAGAAGATCACGCCGCAGGAGTAGACGATGCCGCCGGCAACGATGAGCGCGATCGATGTCGCCGGCAGCGTCCGCACGAGCGGCTCCACCAGAACGAGACCGCTCCAGCCGATGGCTAGATAGAAGACGATCGCCAGCCGGTCGAAACGGCCGGGAAGAAAGACCTTGATAGCGATGCCGACCGCCGCGGCGGTCCAGACCAGGACGATCATCGAAACGGCCAGCGGCGAGCCGCCGAGCTGGGCCAGGAAAGGCGTGTAGGTGGCAGCGATCAGCAGGTAGATCGCGGCATGGTCGAAGCGCCGCAATATCCATTTTGCCGGCGACGACACCGGCCAGACATTGTAGGCCAGCGAAATCGACAGCACGGTGAGCAGCGAGACCACATAGAATGCGGCGGCGACATATTCGCCGGGGCCGGTTCGATAGGCGGCCAGTGCCAGCAGCGTCGAGCCGGCAGCGATCGCCAGCACGATGCCCACGGCGTGGACAATGCCGTCGGCGATGATCTCGGCGCGCGAGTAATGCCAGCGCCCCATAAAAGGAATGTCGAGCTGGGAGAATTCGCTCTCGGATTTGGGCCGGCTGTTCGTCATCGATGATCCTGCGTCGCCTTATCTGGGCGGCCGCGGGCGAGTATTTCAAGCTTTGGTTGCGGTTTTGCGACTGCGGCGCTTCAGCGCGGCGCGCCTCTATCAGCTGGCTGAGAGTGGCCTTTTTATGGTCTTCAACAACGCGCGCTGGATGAGTTCGTTGCCGGCAACCAGCGAACCGGCGTTCAGCGCGTCCTGTCCCCCGGCGAAATCGGAGACGAAACCGCCCGCCTCGCGGATCAGCAAGATGCCGGCGGCGACATCCCAGGCCGACAGGCCGGTTTCCCAGAACCCGTCCATGCGGCCGGCGGCGACGTAGGCGAGATCGAGCGAGGCGGAGCCGAGACGGCGGACGCCAGAAACCTCGGCCATGACATTGCGCAACTCGATGAGGAAATTGCCGTGCTGGCCACGCCCGAGATGCGGCATGCCGCAGCCGATCACCGCATCGACCAGCTTGGTACGGCCGGCGACGCGCAGCCGGCGGTCGTTCATGAAAGCGCCGCCGCCGCGCTCGGCGGTATAGAGCTCATCCATCGCCGGATTGTAGACGACGCCGGCGACGATCTGGCCCTGGCGCTCCAGCGCGATCGAAACGGCAAAGAGCGGAATGCCGTGCAGGAAATTGGTGGTGCCGTCGAGCGGGTCGACGATCCAGCGGTGCTGGCCGTCGTCGCCCTCGATCACGCCGCGTTCCTCCATCAGGAAGGCGTAGCCGGGCCGCGCCTTCGACAGTTCGGCAAAGACGATGTCTTCGGCCTTGCGGTCGGCCTGGCTGACATAGTCGCCTGGCCCCTTCATCGAGACCTGCAGGTTCTGCACTTCGCCGAAGTCACGCGACAGGGAGCGGCCGGCCTTCATTGCGGCCTGGACCATGACATTGAGGATCGCGGAACGCGGCATTGTGTTTCTTCCTGCTGCCCGCGCTTTAGTCGGCGCGGCGCACGTAAGTGATTTCGTTGGTATCGACGATGATGCGCTCGCCCGAGCCGATGAACGGCGGCACCAGCACGCGGATGCCGTTTTCGAGTATCGCCGGCTTGTAGGACGAGGCTGCCGTCTGGCCCTTCACCACCGGGTCGGCCTCGGAGATGGTCAAGGTGACATAGTCGGGCAGCGAAATGCCGATCGGCCTTTCGTCATAGAGCTGGACCGTCACCATCATGCCGTCCTGCAGGAAGGCGGCGCGATCGCCGACGAACTCCTTTTGCAGTTCGAGCTGCTCATAGCTTTCGGTGTCCATGAACACCAGCGCGTCGCCCTGCTCGTAGAGGAAAGAAAAATCCTTCAGATCGAGCCGGATCTGCTCGACCGTTTCGGCCGAACGGAAGCGCTCGTTGAGCTTGGTGCCGTTGATCAGGTTCTTGAGCTCGACCTGGTTGTAGGCGCCGCCCTTGCCGGGCTTGACGGTGTTGGTCCTGACCGCCACCCAAAGGCCGCCATCGTGCTCGATGACGTTGCCGGGACGGATTTCGTTGCCATTGATCTTGGCCATGGTGAGGTGATCCGGAAATGAGATGATCGCCGCAAACGGCAATTTGGCGCCTCCAAGACCACAAATCGCCAGCAGAGGCAAGGAGCGCCTTTCAGGTGAAGCGGGAAGCTGGCCCGGCAGCGCGGCGCGGCAGCCTCAGTCCGTCCCGACGGTTGCGGTGACCGCCCCGGTCACCGCGTCGGCAACCTTTCTCAAAAGATGCAGGTGCGGCGAACGCAGCACGACAATTCGCAGCGACAGCTCGAGGCCGGGAGCGTCGACCAGGGCAATACCCTGCGGCAGCTTTTCCCGCAGCAGCCGCTTGGGCAGCAGGCCAAGGCCTTGGCCTCGACGAACCCAGTCGATCTGCAGCGCGCTGTCCTGAATCTCGGCGCCGACGATCAATCTGTGGCCGCCCTCGGCAAGGGCAGCCGCCAGCCGCCGGCGCGCGTCGCAAGGTTCAGGGCTGAGGACCCAGGGCATGGTCTTGACGTCAACTTGCCGGCCGGTGTTTTCGGCAGCGATGATGCCGAGGGGCTCGGTTCCGACAACACCGTCGCCGGCTTTGGAATTGCTGCCGTCCAGGATGAAGGCGAGGTCGAGCTGTCCGCGCTTGTGCTGGTCGGCCAGCTCAAGACTCCAGCCGCTCTTCAGACGCAGCGAGACCTTCGGAAACCGCGCCACGGCATCAGCAATAGCGGCGGCCACAGCTTTGTCGCAAAGTCCATGCGCGAGGCCGAGCCGCAGCAGGCCCTCCGGTTCGTCGCCCTTGGCGAATGATCTCAGCGCGTCGACCGCAGCGAGAATGTGCTTGCCGCGTGCCAGCACTTCTACGCCGGCCGGGGTCAGTCGTGACGGTTTCAGCCGGCGGTCGAGCAATTCCGTGCCGAGCATTTCCTCCAGCCGCTGGATCTGACGGGTGACGGCCGGCTGCGTCAATGGCAGGCGTCGAGCCACCTTCTGAATCGAACCCTCCTCGGCAAAGAGGGCCAGTGTTTTCAGTTCTTCAAGCACGATACACCCGAACATGTCATAGAAGCATAATTATTCTGAACATTATGAATTTGAAATCGGATGGATGGCAAGCGATTTTCCTCCGGCAGGACCCAGCTGGAAAGGAACGACGATGAAAGCGATCGAATTGCGGAGCCCGGGCGGCCTGGAGAACCTCAAAATGGTCGAGCGGCCGATGCCTGAACCAGGGCGCCAGGAGATGATTGTGAAGGTCAAGGCCACGGCGCTGAACTACCGCGATGCCGAGATCGTCCGCGGCAGCTATCACACGAAGTTTGCATTGCCGCTGGTGCCGCTGTCGGACGGCGTCGGCGAAGTCGTTGCCATCGGCGCCGAGGTCAGCCGGTTCAAGATCGGCGACCGGGTCTGCGGCACGTTCTGGCAACGCTGGGTCGGGGGCAGTTTCGCGATGGCTGAGCCCTCCTATCAACGCGGCGGCCCAATCGACGGGCTGCGCCGGCTCGACGAACAGGCGGCGGTGCTGGCGCCGGCCAATCTGAGCGACCTCGAAGCAGCGACGCTGCCATGCGCCGGCGTGACGGCATGGCACGCGCTGTTTACGGAGGGCAGCGTCAAACCCGGCGACACCGTGCTTTGCCTCGGCACCGGCGGCGTTTCGCTGTTTGCGGTGCAGTTCGCCGCCGCTGCCGGGGCGCGCGTCATCGTGACGTCGAGCAGCGACGAGAAGCTTGCGCGGGCAAAGCAACTTGGCGCGCAGGATGGCGTGAACTATCGCAGCGTCCCCGACTGGGCATCGGCCGTGCTGGGATTGACGGATGGCCGCGGCGCCGACCATATCATCGAGGTTGGCGGACCGCAGAGTTTTGCACAATCCCTGAGGGCAGCGGCGCGCGGCGCCCAGATCAACGTCATCGGCTATCTCGGTGGCAATGACGGCGCCATCAACCCGCTCGACATCTTCCGCCGGCAGGTCCGGGCGCGAGGCATACCGGTGGGCTCACGCGAATCCTTCGAGGCGATGAACCGCGCCATTGTCGTCAACCGGTTGAGACCGGTGATCGACCGGGTTATGCCGTGGAACCAGGCCGCCGAAGCCTTTCGGTACCTTGAACACGGCTCGCCCTTCGGCAAGGTCGTGCTCGATCATACGCAGTGAGCCCGCCTGACGAGCCCGGGTGCGATGAGTCGCGAGATCGCGATCAGGGCAGGCGGTTGGCCCGTTGCAGCGCCTGCTGTGTCTGCTCGTCGGTCAGGCCCTGCAGGAAATCGTCCATTTCTTGGTCGATGAGCCCGGCGCGGCGGGCGACAACATACCAGGCGCCGGCTAGGATCAGATCCGGATCGGTGCCGATGCCGTTCATGTAGAGCTTGGCGAGACGGTTCTGGGCAGCGACATTGCCGCCTTCTGCGGCCTGCTTCATCCAGTTGAAGCCGGATTTCAGGTCGCGTGCGCCGCCGCGCCCCTCGATCATCCAGGTGGCGAGATCGATCTGTGCGGTGTCGTAGTTCTGCCGCGCGGCCTGTGCCAGCAGGCCGCGGGCGCGGACATCGTCGCGCGGCTTGCCACCGGCGCCGTTGGCGTAGACCTGTGCCATCGCATATTGTGCGTCGGCAAGCCCGGTCGCGGCAGCGCGCTCGTAATAGGATACGGCTTTGGCAATACCGGCATCGCCGGGCTCCTGCTCGACCATCAGCTGCGCAAAATTGAACTGCGCCAGGCGATTGCCGGCCTCGGCGGCGGCCTGCATCAGCGCATAGGCTTCCTTTTCGTCCTTTTTGACGTAGCGGCCGTCGAGCAGCATCAGCGCATACTGGAATTGCGATTCCGGCACGCCCTGCTCGGCGGCAAGCGCATACCACTTCGCCGCCCCAGCCGCGTCGACCGGCACGCCGAGGCCGCGCGACAGTATCTCGGCCACCAACGTCTGTGCCGCCGGATCGCCGTTTTGAGCACGGGAAAGCGCAAGATTGTAGGCCGTCTTGTAGAGCCCGCGCTGAAAGGCGCCGTAGGCGGCGTCGGACGGCTTTGCGCCGAAGCGGTCGGGGTTGATGGTATCGGCCGACGGCAACGGGGCGGTGGTGGCGGGCTGCGGCAATTGTGCGGCGATCGGCTTATCGGCAGGTTCGCTGGAATCCGGCCTGGGCTGCGGTAGCGGAACGGGTTCCGCCGCTATCGCCTGCGTCACGGCCGTTGCAAGAAAGGCGCTGAAAAGGATTTTCCGCGAGAACACGTCAGTCCTCGAAGCGCGGCGCGGTTTCGTCGAGCAGCGCGTTGGCGGCGGCAACCGCCGTCTTCGGATCGGCGCCGTCGGCGAAGACGGCGCTGGACAGCGCAACGAATTCGGCACCAGTGGCGGCGACCGCTTCCACCGAGGCAAGATCGGATCCGGCCATGACGATGCAAGGGATCTGGATCACGTCCGCCCACCATTGCCCCAGCGACAGGTTGCGCGGGTGCGGCTCCGGCTTGTTGTCGTAACCGAAGCGGCCGAAGAAGATGTAATCAGGCCTGAGCTCGCCGAGTTCCAGCGCATCATCGCGGGTCTTGGCGCCGCCGGTGCCGACCATCATCCTGGCCTGGAAATGTTCGATCGTTTCGGCGAGCTCGTCCTTGCCGACCTCGACATGAATGCCGTCGGCCTGGACGCGGCCGGCGATGCGGGTGTCGCCGGCAATGATGACGGCAATGCCGGCCGCTTGCGCCACCGGCACGATCTGCTCGGCAAAGGCCTGGAAGGCGGCCTCGTCCATACCGTTTTCCGGCAGGATAAGCGAGGCGACGTCACCGCCGGCGAAGGCCGCGGCGATGCGCTCGGCGGGCACGTTCGGCGGCGCGATCAGCACGATACGGCAGCGGTTGGGCGGCGTTGCGTCATTCATTGGTGTTCGGTCCCGGTTATCGCCTATGCCGGGCGAAGATGGTTGCATTGCGGCATAGAGCAAAGTGCGGGAGTTGAACAGGCGGCAGGGGGTCGCTTGCGAGCTCTAGGCTGGCACTTTCGATTTCCACAGCGACCAGCCGAGGTTCATGCCGGCGGCGGCGACCAGGATGGCGGCGGCGCCGACGATCTGCGCCGGCTGCAGACGATGGCCGAAAGCGACCACGTCGACGAGGATGGCGACGACGGGATAGATGAAGGACAGCGATCCCTGCAGATGCGTCGGCAGCTTCTGGATGGCGCCGTACATGAGGATGTACATCAGGCCGGTATGGACGATGCCGAGTGTCGCCAGCATGACCCAACTCCGCGCATCGGCGGGAAGGTGGGTGAGATCGGCGAAGGGTGCCAGCATGAGAACGCCGACGCAGACCTGGATCAGGGCGATCAGGTGCGGCGGCGTGCCTTTGAGCTTCTTGGTGACGATAGCCGCAACGGCCCAGAAGAAAGCCGCGGCCAGCGCCATCGCAATGCCGGTAAAGTAATCGGTACCATGATCGCCTGCATCGGGCGCGGCCTGCACGATCAGCAGCATGCCGGCAAAGGCGATGCCGAGCCAGGTCAGCTTGGTCACCGTCAGCCGTTCGGAGAAGAAGAGCGCGCCAAAACCCACCAGCATGAAGGGCTGCGTGTTGTAGACAGCCGTGGCGATCGAGATCGAGGCACGCGAAAACGCGCTGAACAGCAGCAGCCAGTTGATAACGATGGCAGCACCGCCGAGAGCCGCGATCGCGACAATGCGAAGCGACAGCCTGCCGCGCAGCAGTCCCAGCGCCGCGCAGATGATCAGCAGCGTTACCGCCCCGAAAGCACAGCGCCAGAACACCACGTCCATGATAGGCTGGCCGGAAAGGACGACGAACCAGCCGATCGTGCCGAGGATCGCCATCGCCGCCGTCATTTCGATCGTGCCGCGTACCGTGTTGTCCATGGATGCTCCTGAAACCCGTTGCGATTTGATGATCCCACGGCGGATCGGGTCTTTCTATGACTTGTAGCTGGTGATATGCAGGGCAAACCTCATTAAATTAGGTAAACATCGCTCTTAGCCTGGAATTGTAAAATGCTGGACGATCTCGACAGAAAGCTCCTCGATATCCTGGTCAAGGATTCACGGACCTCGCTGAAGGAACTGGCGCTGCAGGTCGGGTTGTCGTCGCCAAGCGTTTCGGAGCGGCTTCGGCGGCTTGAGGATCGCGGCGTTATCCGCGCGTTCACCATCGACGTCGATCCGCAGGCGCTCGGCTACCCCTTGCAGGCGATCGTTCGCATCCGGCCATTGCCGGGCAAGCTGCACATCGTCCAGAAGCTGATCGAGGAAATCCCGGAATTCGGCGAATGCGACAAGGTGACGGGCGATGACTGCTTCGTTGCCCGGCTGTTCGTCCGCTCGATCGTCGAGCTCGACGGGATTCTCGACCGCATCGCCGACAAGGCCGAAACCAGCACCGCCATCATCAAGGCGCAGCCGATCCGGAGACGCCCGCCGCCGCTCGACATGCCAAACATGTGACGGGTTTCGGTGCCGTGGTCCACATATTTGCGGTCGCGGTCCGATCATTTCTGGTCTATTCAGAGGTCACTTTCCCTCCAGCCTCCTTTCCCTCATGTCAGGCCTGCTCGTCGATCCCTGGTTCTATGCTGCGGCCATTCCGGCCGTCATCCTCGTCGGCCTGTCGAAAGGCGGCTTCGGCGGCGCCGTCGGTTTTGTCGGCGTGCCGTTAATGGCGCTGACCATGCCGCCGGTTCAGGCTGCCGCAATCCTTCTGCCAATTCTGTGCCTGATGGACATTGTCTCGGTGTGGACATGGTGGGGCATCTTCGACCGCAAGATGCTGGCCGACATGATGCCGGGCGCCGTGATCGGCATCGCCCTCGGCTGGCTGACGGCGGCACTTGTAACCGAAGAGATGGTGCGGCTGATCGTCGGCGCGGTTGCCTTTATCTTCGTGCTGCGCTGGCTCTATTTGCAACTCCGCCACGGTGCCGGCCACGCAGCGGAGCCCAACCGCGTCGCCGCCGGCTTCTGGGGTACCGTTGCCGGGTTCACCAGCTTCGTCGCCCATGTCGGCGGCCCGCCTTTTCAGGTCTATGCGCTGCCGATCAGGCTCGATCCGAAGGTGCTGTCGGGCACCGCGGCGATCTTCTTCGCCGTCACCAATGCGCTGAAGCTCATCCCCTATTTCGCGCTCGGCCAGTTCGACACCACCAATTTGACCGCGTCGGCGGTGCTGATGCCGCTGGCGCCGCTGTCGACAATCGCCGGCGCCTGGCTGGTGCGGCGGATGCAGCCGGAACTGTTCTATCCCTTTACCTATGCGACCGTAGCGGTCGTCGCGGTCAAGCTTCTGTGGGACGGCATCGCCGGCCTTCTGTAAGACGGCGGCCCCAGTCGGCCGCCGCCGGATTCCTTAAACCTCAGGCGGCACTCGGCAGCAGCGGCCGCGTCCTGCCAAGCGCCAGGGCAACGCCAGTTGCCAGCACGAACGCCATGCAGCCCAAAATGGTGATGTCGTGCAGCGTCGGCTTCAGCACCATGTCTGCGATGATCACCAGCATCACCGAATAGTCGAAGCGCGCGGCATTGAGGACGCGCTGGCCCTGGGCAAGCACTGCCGGCGTCACGCCATCCTTGGCGATCATGCCTGCCATGCGGTCGGCAGTCGGCTTGAAGACGAACATGCCGATGCAGAAGGTCGTCGCATAACCGGCAAGGCCGATCAGCACCCACAGATCGGAAAAGCCGACCCAGAAGCCGCACATGATGAGGCCGAAGAGCAATGTCAGCATCGACATCGGCGCGAAGAACCGGTTGCCGAGCTCGCCGGTGGCGCGCATCGCCTGCAGCATGCCTTCGACGTTTCCGGCACGGTCGGCGCGTACCGCAAGCAGCATCAGCGTGAAGCCGCCGCCGACCCAGAGGATCGCCGAGACGATGTGCAGAAATTTAACGACCGAGTACCAGTCCATTGTTTGCTCCTTGAGAGATTTTCATGATTGCCGGAGCGCAAGGTTTGCTCCGCCTCGTTGCGAGGAGCGCGGCGTTTAGCGCGCCGCCTGTTTCGGAACGATGTCGTGCGCAGTGCCGCTTTGTTTCGGTATGTCGGTCACGATCTGGAGGAACCATGGCGCAAGCGGGTCGCCCCCGCTTCCAGCCAGTGGTGTGAACGCCGCCCTGGCCGGTCAGCTGTGCTGTTACGGCACAGATGCCGGGCCCTTGATCGAAAAATATGCGCTGCGTTAAGGCTTCGTTAAGCTTTACAGGCGTTTACTATGTCCATCCAGTGATCTGGATTCTTACCGAGTGGTTGGAGCCACTTTGTTTGACGCCTCCCTGTTAAACTCCTGAGAGCCGCCTTATCCGCGGCTCTTTTTTTGTTCGCAGGCATGGACGTCTAGCGGCTAAATGCGGCCGTTAACCGTTTGTTAAACATGTGCTTGCCTTCACCGGCAGCGAAGCGCATTTTCAAGCTTCAGTCGTTTAGGCTGCCGGATGTGGCAGACCAAGAGCCGAATCGGCCGGCTTTGAGGCAAGTGCAGGGGCGTAGCAATGAACGAGCCTTCGAAGGCTGGCGCGAAAACCATCAAACTGGCGGAGCGCCGGGTTTTCTCCCAATCCTTCAAGCCGCTCTATCAGGAAGGCATGGGCCTGGTCGAGCAGGCGGCCGAGTATCTCGACGGCAAGGGCCGCGCCGAGGCCAAGAAGCTGTCGAGGCCGGCGGCGACGCTTTATGCCGCCGAATCGATGCGGCTGACCACCAGGCTGATGCAGGTCGCCTCTTGGCTGCTTTTGCAGCGGGCGGCGAATTCCGGCGAGATGACCCGCGATCAGGTGGCCTCAGAAAAATCCAAGGTGCGTCTCGACACCGCCTCGGCGCATGAGGAGGCGCCCGGCTGGGCCGAACTGCCGAACGATTTCATCGACCTCGTCAACCGCTCGCTGCGCCTGCAGGCGCTGGTGCGCCGCATGGACGAGGAGATCTATGGCGGCCTCGCCGAGGCGCCGCCGTCGGGCCGTCGCCTCAATCCGGTGTCCGACCAAATCACGCTGCTCAACACGGCTTTCGCCCGCGGCTGAGAGACCGTTTGGAAACTCTACCAGCGGTCATCTGGCGGCGTTTTCTCCGCTTACCTGCAGCGCCGCGCGTCCTTTTGGACGCGCAAAGGACGCTGCAGCAGTTCAATTGCGCATGATCCCCTCGGGATCACGCGTGGGCTCACGGACCCAAATGTCCGCTGCGCTCCGGTTCTCGAAACCACCACCATATGACTCGCCGGGGCGACTTTCGAAAACGATCTCAGAGGCTCTCTGGACATGACGAGCCCTCGTTTCCGGTTTGTTCACATTTCGCTGGCATCGCTGTTCCCCGAAGGTAGACTTGACGGATGGGGGAAGCGATTCGCATCATCGGCATCGATCCAGGGCTGAGGCGCACCGGCTGGGGCATAGTCGAAAGCCTAGGCAATTCGCTGCGCTTCGTCGCTTCCGGCACGGTGCGGTCCGACGACAAGGCCGCCCTGGCGATGCGTCTTTGCCAATTGCACGACGGGCTCGCCGAGGTCCTGCATGCCGCGATGCCGCACGAGGCGGCGGTCGAGCAAACTTTCGTCAACAAGGACGCCGCAGCGACGCTCAAACTCGGCCAGGCACGCGGCATCGCCATGCTGGTGCCGGCGCGTGCCGGCCTTGTAGTTGCCGAATACGCGCCAAACGCCGTCAAGAAGGCGGTGATCGGAGTCGGCCATGGCGACAAGAAGCAGATCCACATGATGGTCAAGGTGCTGATGCCGAAGGCGACTTTCGACAGCGACGACGCCGCCGATGCGCTGGCCATCGCCATCTGTCACGCACACCACCGGCAGAGCATCGCCTACAGGCTGGCGGCGCTGGTCGGATAAGTTTGTTCTTGACTTGTTCTCAGGTCGGCAATAAGTAATACCGACGAGGTATTACCATGCGCGTTACCACCAAGGGGCAAGTGACCATCCCGAAGGAGATACGGGATCATCTGGGTATCGGCCCAGGTTCGGAGGTGGAGTTCGTTCCCACCGAGGACGGCGCTCGTGTCATTGCGGTCAACGAAAACATGTCGCAGGAGGAAGCCTCGCGCAGATTCAGCCAGACGCTCGATCGTATGGCCGGTACGCTGGACCTAGGGGGCATGACGACGGACGAATATATGGAATGGCTGAGGGGCCCGCGTGAAGACCTCGACATTGATTGACACAAATGTCTTGGTCGACGTTTGGGGTCCTGCCGGACGGGAGAGGAAGTGGTCGGCGTCGGCAATTACCGCATGCCGGCGCGACGGCGCGCTTGTCATCAACACAATCGTCTGGTCCGAACTCGCGCCGCTGATTGCAACGGAGAAGGCCCTTCGCCAGGCAGCCGACATGCTCAAGATCGAGCGTGAATTCCTGCCGTGGGAAGCAGCCTTCCTGGCCGGTGTTACGCATTCCCGCTATCGCAGCGCCGGCGGCCTCCGCGAACGAACGCTGCCGGATTTCTTTATTGGAGCCCATGCAGTTGTTGCCGGGCATCGCCTGCTGACGCGCGATGCCGCGCGCTATCGCAGCTACTTCCCGGACCTCGATATCATCTCTCCGGAAACCCACCCGGCATGATCGGCAAGCTCAAATGATCGGCAAGCTAAAAGGCACGCTGGACGAAATCGACGAGGATTTCTGCATCGTCGACGTGCATGGCGTCGGCTACGTCGCCTATTGCTCGGCGCGTACGCTGGCGGCATTACCGCAGCCGGGCGAGGCGGTGGTGCTGTTCATCGAGACCTACGTACGCGAGGACATGCTGCGGCTCTATGGGTTCCAGTCGGTGCTGGAGCGCGAGTGGTTCCGGCTGTTGATGAACAATGTGCAAGGCGTCGGCGCCAAGGTGGCGCTGGCCATCCTGTCGACGCTGGCGCCGGCCGATCTCGCCAATGCGATTGCGCTGCGCGATATCGCCATGGTCAGCCGCGCGCCCGGCGTCGGCAAGAAGGTCGCCGAGCGCATCGTCACCGAGTTGAAGAACAAAGCGCCGGCCTATGCGGGCACCGCCTCCGGCACCATCGGCTTGAAGCAGGAGCTCGGTGAGGGCGTTGCCTCGGCGCCGATCACCGACGCCGTCTCGGCGCTGGTCAATCTCGGCTATTCGCGCGACACCGCCGCCAATGCAGTCGCAGCGGCGCTGAAGACGGCAGGTGAGGAGGCGGACGCATCGAAGCTGATCCGCTTCGGGCTGAAGGAGCTCGCACGGTGAGACGTTGCTGGAAAGTGAAATTCCAACTACTATGTGATCGGTAAGAATTTTCTCCAGGAGTAAGAATATGGGCGCATATGCCAGTCTGACCTCCAAGGGACAGCTCACGATTCCAAAGGACGTCCGCGACGCCTTGTCGCTCAAGACGGGCGATACGATCGCCTGGACGGTCATGGATGGTTACCTGATCGGAACGCCGCGCAACCTCGGATTTGCCGATCTCGCCGGATTCTTGGGTGATCCGCCTGGCGGTCCCGCTACGCTGGAGGAAATCGACGCCGCTGTGCGGGATGCCGTCGGCCGGCATGTTGTCGGGGATAGATCAAATGACGGACAAGAGGGTCCCGCTTGACGTCGATCGGCATCGATACCAACGTTCTGCTTCGCATGGTGCTCAATGATGATCCGGAGCAGCGGGCAAAGGCGCTTGCGTTCGGCAGCGGCCTTAGTGTGGAAATGCCCGGCTTCGTGAGTTTGATCGTGCTGGTCGAATTCAGCTGGTCGTTGGCTTCGCGCTACAGGCAGCCAAAGGAACAAGTATTGGCCGCAATCCAGAGGCTGCTCAAGATCAAGACGCTGGAGTTCGAAGACTTCGATGCCATCGTCATCGCGCTCGAGCGATCGAATTCAGTGCAGGTCGACTTTGCCGACGCGTTGATTGCGGAACACAATCGAAAATTAGGTTGCTCGCACACGGTCACCTTCGATCAGCGCGCTGCCAAGGCCATTCCCGGTATGGAACTGCTCGCATGAGCCTTTCGCCACGCCTCATTGCTCCCGACAGACGCGGCGAGGACGCCGAGCAGACCTTGCGGCCGCAGACGCTCGGCGACTTCGTCGGCCAGGCGGCGGTGCGGGCCAATCTCAAAGTCTTCATCGAGGCCGCCAAGGGCCGCAGCGAAGCGCTCGACCATGTGCTGTTCGTCGGCCCGCCCGGCCTCGGCAAGACGACGCTGGCGCAGATCATGGCGCGCGAGCTCGGCGTCAATTTCCGCTCGACCTCGGGTCCGGTCATCGCCAAGGCCGGCGATCTGGCGGCGTTGCTCACCAATCTCGAAGACCGCGACGTGCTGTTCATCGACGAGATCCACCGGCTCAACCCGGCGGTCGAGGAAATCCTCTATCCGGCGATGGAGGATTTCCAGCTCGACCTGATCATCGGCGAGGGGCCAGCGGCGCGTTCGGTCAAGATCGACCTGGCCCGCTTCACGCTAGTCGCCGCCACCACCCGGCTCGGCCTGTTGACCAACCCGCTGCGCGACCGTTTCGGCATTCCGGTGCGGCTCAATTTCTACTCGGTCGAGGAACTCGAGCAGATCGTGCAGCGCGGCGCCCGCATCCTTGCCATGCCGCTCGGCGACGACGGTGCCTTGGAGATCGCCCGGCGGGCGCGCGGCACGCCGCGCATCGCCGGCCGGCTGTTGCGCCGGGTGCGCGACTTCGCCAGCGTTGCCGGCGACGGTCATGTCGACCGCAAGGTCGCCGACGAGGCGCTGACGCGGCTGGAGGTCGACGGGCTCGGCCTCGACGCGCTCGACCGCCGTTATCTGTCGATGATCGCCCGGAATTTCGGCGGTGGGCCGGTCGGCATCGAAACCATCGCGGCCGGGCTTTCCGAACCACGCGATGCCATCGAGGACATCATCGAACCCTTTCTGATCCAGCAGGGCTTCATCATGCGCACGCCGCGCGGCCGCGTGCTGGCGGCCAATGCCTGGCGGCATCTCGGCCTCGACGCGCCGAAGGACCTGGCGCAGCAGCAGATCAGCCTGTTCCAGGAAGAGCCCTAAGTTCCGCTACTTATGGCTTTGCTGCTGGCAGTTCCCCGGCCCAGCCCTCCAGGTCTTGATCATCGCCGGTCTATGCGCAAAACAGGTGGTGCCAAAACAGATGCTCGTCGGGAACAAAAGGACAGCGCAATGGACGATCAAGGTGAATCGGCATTGTCCGCCGGGCTCTCCGGCGCGCTGACGGAATTCGGCCATCGATTGATGGCGCGGGTCTATTATGCAGACACCGATTTTTCCGGCGTCGTCTACCACGCGCGCTATCTCGAATTCTTCGAGCGCGGCCGTTCCGACTATCTGCGGCTGGCCGGCGTCCACCACACCGAGCTTGCCGACGGCAAGCATGGCGAGAGAATAGTCTGGGTGGTGCGGCGCATGGAGATCGACTTCCGCGGTTCGGCTCGCATGGACGACATCCTGACCATCGATACGCGCACCGACGGGATTTCCGGCGCCCGCATCGTCATGGCGCAACAGTTGAAGCGCGGCAGCGAAGTGCTGGTCGAGGCGCGTGTCGAAGCGGCGATTGTCGGCGAGAACGGGCGGCCGCGGCGCTTTCCCAAGGACTGGATCGCAGCCTTCATGCCCAGAACGCGCAAATAAGGGCTCAGAGGCGGACGATCCGGAACTCCTGATCGGGCGAGGATCGCCGGGCGGCTCGTCGGGGCGCGGCAATGCGCCGCGCTGTACGTCATAACCCATCCTTAACCATAACGGTCCATGAAGGGATTGGTTAAGATTGGGAGAATCCAAGCGCCTTCCTTTCACCAATATTTGCCCCGAAAAGGCCGCCAACGGTGCATTTGGGGTTATTCCGCAAGCTTAACGCGAACGGACCACAAGGGATGCCCATGGGCCAGCCGCCAGCCACGCCCGGAAAATCTTTAAGGACGTAACATGGAAAACATCGCTCTCGCCGAACCGGGCGCGCATTTATCGATTTGGGCCTTGTTCATGCAGGCCGGTTGGGTGGTCAAGCTGGTCATGATCGGCTTGCTCTGCGCCTCGATCTGGACCTGGGCAATCATCGTCGACAAGCTCGTCGCCTATGCCCGCATGCGGCTGGCGCTCAACCGCTTCGAGCAGGTGTTCTGGTCGGGACAGTCGCTGGAAGAGCTTTACCGCACGCTCGCCGACCGCAAGACGACCGGCATGAGCGCGATCTTCGTCGCCGCCATGCGCGAATGGAAGAAAAGCTTCGAGAAGGGCGCGAAATCGCCGCTCGGCCTGCAGACCCGCATCGACAAGGCAATGGATCTGGCGTTGACCCGCGAAATGGAAAAGCTGGAAGGGCGGCTCGGGTTTCTCGCCACCACCGGCTCGGCGGCGCCCTTCATCGGCCTGTTCGGCACGGTTATCGGCATCATGACCTCGTTCCAGGCGATCGCAGCCTCGAAGAACACCAGCCTGTCGGTGGTCGCGCCCGGCATCGCCGAAGCGCTGCTGGCGACGGCCATCGGCCTGCTCGCCGCCATTCCCGCCGTCATCGCCTATAACAAGCTGTCGTCGGACGCGAGCAAGATCGCGGTGCGCATGGAAGGCTTCGCGGATGAGTTCTCCGCCATACTCTCGCGCCAAATCGATGAAAAAGTCGCGCAGAAGGCCTGAGGAACGATCATGGGAATGTCCGTAAGCGCAGGTGGCGGAGGACGCGGCGGGCGCGGCCACAGGCGGCGCGGCCGCCATCACGCCTTGATATCGGAGATCAACGTCACGCCGATGGTCGACGTGATGCTGGTGCTGCTGATCATCTTCATGGTCGCGGCGCCGCTGCTGACGGTCGGCGTGCCAGTCGACCTGCCGGAGACGAAGGCCAAGGCGATGAACGCCGATACCCAGCCAATCACGATCACGATCGACGGCATGGGAAAGATTTTCCTGCAGGAGACCGAAATTCCGCAGGAGGACTTGATCGCCAAGCTGCAGGCGATTTCCAAGACCGGCTACGAGGAGCGCATCTTCATCCGCGGCGACAAGGCTACCAACTATGGCGCCGCGATGGAAGTGATGGGTCTCATCCAGGACGCCGGCTACAAGAATTTAGGCCTGCTTTCGCTGCCGAAACAGGATCAATAGACGCAAGATGAAGACCGGCCTCACCACATCGGTGATCTTGCATACGGTGGCAATCGCCTTCGGCCTGTTCACGCTGTCGGCGCCGGCTGCGCTTCCGTCGTCCGATGTCGAGTCGGTCGCAGTGGACATTGTGCCGATGGAGGCCGTCTCGCAGGTTTTGCAGGGCGACAAGAAAGCCGTGATGCACGAAAAACCGGCGCCGCTGCCGACACAGCGTCCCGACATCGTACCCGATGCCCAGAAAGTCGGAGAAAACAGCGTCGATACCGACAAGCCGCCGACGCCTGAGGCCAAGCCCAAGCCGGTCGATATGACGGCGGCTCCGCCACCCGCGCCGACCCCGGTCGAGAAGCCGAAGACCGAAGACGTGCCGAAGCCGCCGGAAAAGCCGAAGCCTATTCCCGCAACGGAGGTAGCGCCGGTGCCGCAGCCGAAGGAAGAGGTCAAACCCGAACCGGTCAAGCAGACCGATCCCAAGCCGACGCCGGCCAAGGAGCCGACGCCCACGCCGCCGCAGGACAAGACCGCCGCGATCGATCCGCAGCCTGAGGTCAAGCCGGATGCCGTCGCCGAGGCGATTGCCAAGCAACCGCCGACCGAGGAGGCGCAGCTTCCGGACTCGGCGCCGGCGCCTGAGGCCCGGCCGAAGCCGCAGCCGGCCCAGGCCGAAAGCGCGAAGGCGCCGGAGCGCAAGGACACCAACAAGCCGGTCAAGGAAGCCTCCTCCAGGCCGAAATCGGACGACAAGCAATTCAATGCAGATGAGATTTCGGCGCTGCTCGACAAACAGAAACCGTCCGGCGGCGGCGCCAAGCGCTCGACCCAGCAGGCTTCGCTCGGCGGCGAGAAGAACCAAGGCACCAAACTCTCGCAGAGCGAGCTTGATGGCCTGAAGGCCCAGATCAAACGCTGCTGGAGTGTGACACCCGGCACATTCGATGGCGACAGCCAAAAAGTCACCATCAGGATGAAGCTCACGCAAAATGGCGAGATCGACGGCGCTCCGGAAGTCGGATCCGCGGGCGATGGCTCAATGGGCTCCCGAGTCGCCTCGGAAGCAGCCCGGCGCGCAGTGCTGCGATGTGCGCCCTACAATCTGCCCGTCGCAAAATATGACGGCGAGCTGGGATGGAACGAGGTCGAGGTCAATTTCATCCCCAGCGACATGTATTGATTGCCGAGAGAACAACGAGGCTGAACGAATGAAGAAGTTGCTTACGACGCTGATACTGATCGGCACGATTGCGACCGCCATGAGCGGGCTCGCCACGCTGCCGGCAAAGGCGTTGGTCCAGCTCGACTTGACTCAACCCAATATCGAGCCTCTGCCGATCGCCATCACCGACTTTCAATCGGGCGACGCATTGGGCGCGGAGATATCGGGGATCGTCATCGACGATCTGAAGCGCTCGGGCCTGTTTGCTCCGATCGACAAGAGCGCTTTCATTGAAAAAATCTCCAACCCGGATGCCACGCCCCGCTTCGAGGACTGGAAGGTAATCAACGCCCAGGCTTTGGTCACCGGCAGCGTCGGCAAGGAAGCCGACGGCCGCATCCGCGCCCAGTACCGGCTGTGGGACGCCTTTGCCGGCCAGCAGCTCTCGGGCGAACAGTTCTTCGCCAACGACGCCAATACCAGGCGCGTCGGCCATATCATCGCCGATGCGATCTACGAGCGGCTGACCGGCGAGAAGGGCTATTTCGACACGCGCGTCGTCTTCATCGACGAGTCCGGTGCCAAGAATGCGCGCAAGAAGCGGCTTGCCATCATGGACCAGGACGGCGCCAACGTCCGCTATCTCTCGAACGGCAAATCGATCGTGCTGACGCCGCGCTTTTCGCCGAACCGGCAGGAAATCACCTACATGTCCTATGAAAGCGGTCAGCCGCGGGTGTACCTGCTGCAGATCGAGACGGGGCAGCGCGAGCTGGTCGGCAATTTCCCCGGCATGACGTTTGCGCCGCGCTTTTCGCCGGATGGCCAGAAGGTAATAATGAGCCTTCTGCGCGACGACGGAAATTCCAACATCTTCGCCATGGACCTGAGAAGCCGCTCGACGACCAGGCTCACCGATTCGACCGCCATCGATACCTCGCCATCCTACTCGCCTGACGGCAGCAAGGTGGTGTTCACGTCGGACCGCGGCGGCCGCGCGCAGATCTATGTGATGGGCGCCGACGGCTCGGGCCAGACCCGCATCTCGTTCGGCGACGGCGTCTATTCGACGCCGGTGTGGTCGCCGCGCGGCGATCTCATCGCCTTCACCAAGCAGACCGGCGGCGAATTCCAGATCGGCGTCATGCGCACCGACGGTTCGGGTGAGCGCATCCTGTCCACCGGCTTTCAGCAGGAGGGGCCGACCTGGGCACCCAACGGCCGGGTGCTGATGTTCTTCCGTGATTCCAATGGCGGACCAAAACTTGTTTCGGTCGATCTCACCGGCCGCAACGAACAGCCGATCCCGACGGCGAACTTCGCCTCGGATCCGGCCTGGTCGCCGCTGCTGGAATAGTCCCGGGCAAGGATGTTCTACTTGAGCATCCTTTGTTCCCAGTTGCACGCCGGCAACGGTGCCCGAAAAGCGCCGTTTCCGGCCTTGTTTTCACCCCTTGGTCGCGTTTTGGCCGCATTTCCGCCTACGGTCCGCGCTCATTGTCGCCCTTGAGTAGCCCTCGGCAGAACGGTTGCGGACGGCAGCCGAAACCAAATTTTAACCGTGTTTCTTGAGCGTCGGTTAACCCAAACGTGGTTACTGGACGATCAATGAAATCACTCGAATTGCGAAGGAGAGGCGGCATGGGCCGTATCGCAGCACTTACCACAAACCCGGTCATGATCGCGCTGGTCGCGATACTCGCGATCACCGGTTGCGCCTCGAAGAAGACGCCGAACAGCGCCGCCGATCTCGGCCTCAACGGCGCCGGCGCGGCAACGCCCGGGTCGGCCCAGGACTTTACCGTCAATATCGGCGACCGCATCTTCTTCGACACCGATTCGTCCTCGATCCGCGCCGACGCGCAGACGACGCTGTCGCGCCAGGCGCAGTGGCTGAACCAGTACAAGCAGTATGCCATCGTCATCGAAGGCCATGCCGACGAGCGCGGCACGCGCGAATACAATCTGGCGCTCGGCGCCCGCCGTGCTGCCGCCACCCGCGACTTCCTGGTCGCCAAGGGTGTTTCGGCGCAGCGCCTGAAGACTATTTCCTACGGCAAGGAGCGTCCGGTCGCGGTTTGCGACGACATCTCCTGCTGGTCGCAGAACCGCCGCGCCGTGACCACACTGAGCGGCGCCGGCTCCTGATCGGCAAAAATGCAACACTTGATGCGAAAGGCGGCCGCAGGGCCGCCTTTTTCGTATCTGCTCGCTCCAAACAAAATTTGGCCGAAGTCTCACGTCCTGTTAAGAGCCGAGAGCGTCTGGCCAGTCCCCAGTTGGCTGGTCTACTTCGAGTGAGAGGCGCGCAACAATGGTTTCACGGCGAGAGGCACATGCATTTCAGATCGGTCTTGAGCGGCACGCTTGCGCTGCTGCTCGTATCAAGTATCGCGGCACTTGCTGACGGTATCGGGGCAAACGGCACCGAGCAGTCATCGCAAAGCGGTTTTTCCTTCCATCTGCCGACGATCAAACTGCCCGGCATTTTCGGCGAAAGGAAAAAGCCGGATCAGGTTCAATTCGCGCAACAGGATGGCACCGGCACTCCGGCGCTGGAGGAACAGCTCCGGCAGATGAACGGCAAGATCGAGGAACTCAATTTCCAGGTCCTGCAGATGCAGGAGCAGATCCGCAAGCAGCAGGAAGACAACGAATTCCGTTTCCAGCAGTTGGAAGGCGGTCCGCAAGGCGCGCAGCAGCCGGCCGGGCAGAAGAAGTCCGAGGCCGCGCCTAGCAGCGACAGCCCCAACGGCGACGGTAACATGGCGGAGGCGCCGGCAACGCAGGCTCCGGCCGACGCGGGCAAGGCAGCAGACGGCGGCAAAAGCGTCGAGGACGTCATCATCGAATCGCCCAACGGCGATCCCGGCAAGCTGATCCCTGGCGCGCCGCCCAAGACGTTCGGCACCATCACCGTCGACAAAAACGGCAATGTCGTCGAAGCCGATGGCAATGCGCAGGCGAACGCGCCGTCGCAGAATACGGCCCCAGCCAACGGCGCCAGCGCGGCTGGCAACAAGGCCGGTAAATCCGACGACACGGTGGTCGCGGCACTCCCATCGACCAACGACCCGGAGGAGCTTTACCGCAACTCTTACCAGTTCATCCTGTCGGGCGACTACAGCACCGCCGAACAGGGTTTCCGCGATCACATCGCCCGTTTTCCCCGGGACGCCAAAGCGGCGGATGCGCATTACTGGCTTGGTGAATCGCTGCTCGGCCAGCAGAAATACCGCGATGCGGCCGAGATTTTCCTCGCTGCCAGCAAGGACTATCCGAAGGCCAAGAAGGCGCCCGACATGCTGCTGAAGCTCGGCGTTTCACTGGTCGGGCTGAAACAGCGCGACGTGGCCTGTGCCACTTTCAGCGAGATCGGCAAGCGCTACCCTGATATTTCCGGCGCGCTCAAGGAGCGGGTCAAGCAGGAAAGGGCACTCGCGGCGTGCTAGTTTTTCCGTTGCGTGTCGTTGCCGCAAAACCGGGCCCACGCTTGGGCGACATGCATGACGCTCGACACCGAGCCTGACCTTTCGGATTTTTCGCGGATCGACTTTTCCAACGGCGCTGTTGCGGCCGTATCCGGCGGCAGCGACTCGACCGCCCTTCTCCTCCTCCTCAAAGCCCATCTCGACCGTAACGCCCCGGCAACGAAATTGCTGGCGGTAACGATCGATCATCGATTGCGGCCGCAAGCGGCAGCGGAAGCGCAAGCCGTGGCCAGGCTGTGCGCGGCGCGCGGTATTGCCCATCGCGTCCTCGCCTGGTCGGGGCGCAAACCATCGACCGGCCTGCCCGCCGCCGCGCGCGAAGCCCGATACCGGCTGCTCGCCGAGGCCGCCGAAGCGGCAGGCATCGGCCTGATCCTGACTGGCCACACCGCCGACGACCAGGCCGAGACCGTGCTGATGCGGCAAGCGCGGGACGAGCGGGCGCGGGACGAGTGGGCACGTGACGAGTGGGCACGTGACGAGCGGCCAAGTGACAAGCGGCCAAGTGATGGAGGGCAAAGCGACGACGGGCGGCGCGAGGAAGGGCGGGGTCTTGCCGGGATGGCGCCGGCAACCCTCTACGACTGGCGGCACTGGATCGTGCGGCCACTGCTCGGCGTAAGGCGTGAGGCACTGCGCGAATTCCTGCGGCGTGAACAGGTTGCCTGGATCGAAGATCCGACCAATGCCGACACCGCTTTCGAGCGGCCGCGCGTCCGCGCAGCACTTGCCGAAGGCGATGGTGCGCCTCGTGTGGCTGAAGCGATAGCGCTGGCCAGAAAGGTGGCGGCCGAGCGTGAGCAATTGGGACGCCGCGCGGCCATGCTGATCCGCAGCTTGGCCTCCAGGCCAGCCGCCGGCCTCGTCCGCGTCGACCGGGATTTTGCGACTGAAAGCGACAGCGGGGCGGCTATTTATGCGCTGCGCATTCTGCTGGCGGCGACCGGCGGCACAGCCTTCCTTCCCGACCAGGCCCGCAGCGGAGCCCTTTTCGGCCGGCTCCGCACCGGGGCGCTTTGTGCCACATTGTCGCGGACCGTAATCGATGCCCGGCGTACCGGTATCTTTTTGCATCGCGAATTGCGCGATCTGCCGCCCGCTGTCGAGGTTTCCGACAATGCCCTTTGGGACGGCCGCAGACGGATCACATTGGGCGACAGTTCAGGTGCATTGTTGATCGCGCCGCTGTTGGTAGCACCGCTCGGGGCGGCTCTTGCCGCAAAGCGGGCAATTGCCGGACATGGCACGCCGGCAAGCCTTATACGCGCAGCTCTGGCCGCCGAGCCGGCGCTATGGCGGGATGGCGAATGCCTTGGTCTGCCTGGGGAAGGCCCGGGTTCGCCCGGGGAAGGCTCGATGCCGGCGGCTGTCGCCGCATATCCGGCAGTCGCGCCCTTCGCCCGTTTCCTGCCGTCCTTCGATCTGGCGCCGGCCGATGCCGTCGCCGCCTTGCTTGGCGCGGCGCCGGTTCCAGCCTCGCCATTCGGCGGCCACAGTGCCGGCCTACCACGGGCGAAAGCTTAACCGAGACCTGCTGTTATGCTTGGCAAGGGGAGACGCTCTCCCTATGTTAGGGCCAAGTTTCCTCTCACGACGTGTGTCCGCCCAGCGGCGCCAACGGGACAATTGATGAATCCGAATTATCGCAATCTCGCGCTCTGGGCGATCATAGCGGTCCTGCTCATCGCTCTCTTCAATCTTTTCCAGACGCCGCAGACGCGTGGGGCCTCAAGCGATGTCCCCTATTCGCAGTTCCTGCAGGAAGTCGCGGCGGGACGGATCAAGTCGGTGACCATCGCCGGCGCCCGTATCTCCGGCAATTACACGGACAGTTCCAACGGCTTCCAGACCTATTCGCCTGGGGACCCGTCACTGGTTTCGCGTCTGCAGGACAAGAACGTCACCATCAATGCGCGTCCTGAATCCGACGGCTCCAATTCGCTGTTCGGCACCCTGATCTCCTGGCTGCCGATGATCCTCATCCTCGGCGTCTGGATATTCTTCATGCGCCAGATGCAGTCCGGTTCCGGCCGTGCCATGGGCTTCGGTAAATCGAAGGCCAAGCTTTTGACCGAAGCGCATGGCCGCGTCACCTTCCAGGACGTCGCCGGCGTCGACGAAGCCAAGCAGGATCTGGAAGAGATCGTCGAGTTCCTGCGCGACCCGCAGAAATTCCAGCGGCTTGGCGGCAAGATTCCGCGCGGCGTGCTGCTCGTCGGTCCTCCCGGAACCGGCAAGACGCTGCTCGCCCGCTCGGTCGCCGGTGAAGCCAACGTGCCGTTCTTCACCATTTCGGGCTCGGACTTTGTCGAGATGTTCGTCGGCGTCGGCGCAAGCCGCGTCCGCGACATGTTCGACCAGGCCAAGAAGAATGCGCCCTGCATCATCTTCATCGACGAAATCGACGCGGTCGGCCGCCATCGCGGTGCCGGCCTCGGCGGCGGCAATGACGAACGTGAGCAGACGCTGAACCAGCTGCTGGTCGAGATGGATGGCTTCGAATCCAACGAAAGCATCATCCTGATCGCCGCCACCAACCGGCCCGACGTGCTCGATCCGGCGCTGCTCAGGCCGGGCCGCTTCGATCGCCAGGTGGTGGTGCCGAATCCCGACATCGTCGGCCGCGAGAAGATCCTGAAGGTGCATGTGCGCAACGTGCCGCTGGCGCCCAATGTCGACCTCAAGGTGATCGCGCGCGGCACGCCGGGCTTTTCCGGCGCCGACCTGATGAACCTGGTCAACGAGTCCGCCCTGATGGCGGCACGGCGCAACAAGCGCCTCGTCACCATGGCCGAATTCGAGGACGCCAAGGACAAGATCATGATGGGCGCCGAGCGCCGCTCGTCGGCGATGACGCAGGCCGAGAAGGAGCTGACCGCCTATCACGAGGCCGGCCACGCCATTCTGGCGCTCAACGTGCCGTCCGCCGATCCGCTGCACAAGGCGACCATCATTCCGCGCGGCCGGGCACTCGGCATGGTCATGCAGCTGCCGGAAGGCGACCGCTATTCGATGAGCTACAAATACATGATCTCGCGGCTCGCCATCATGATGGGCGGCCGTGTCGCCGAGGAGTTCAAGTTCGGCAAGGAGAACATCACATCGGGCGCCTCCTCCGATATCGAGCAGGCGACCAAGCTGGCGCGCGCCATGGTGACGCGCTGGGGCTTCTCCGACAAGCTCGGCCATGTCGCCTATGGCGACAACCAGGAGGAGGTGTTCCTCGGCCATTCGGTGGCGCGCACGCAGAACATCTCGGAAGAGACGGCGCAGATCATCGACGCCGAAGTGCGCCGGCTGATCGACGAGGCCTATTCGACGGCAAGGTCAATCCTGACCAAGAAGAAGAAGGAATGGATCGCGCTGGCGCAAGGCCTGCTCGAATACGAGACGCTGTCGGGCGAGGAGATCAAGCAGCTGATCGCCGGCAATAAGCCCGCACGCGACCTCGGCGACGACACGCCGCCGAGCCGCGGCTCGGCCGTACCAAAGTCCGGCCGCCGCAAGAAGGGCCCCGAGCCCGAAGGCGGCATGGAACCCCAGCCGTCAAGCTAGGGATCAGGACAGATCGACTTCGAAACGCCGTGGGCTCTAACCGCGGCGTTTCCTTTTGATGTTCGCGAGGCGCTAAAGCTGCCGATCTCCCCACTTGTGCAGGGCTGTCGCAGGTGGAAAGCCGAGGCTTTCGCCCTACGATGATCCCTAACCCCCAAAAAGGGGAGGGAGACTCGGCGCCTACCTGGGCAAATTGCCTGCCTTTCCGGCGCCAAGGGCTCAACGGCGCCGACGACCCGCCCTCCGAGGCGGGTCTTGCTTCCGGCGGCGGACAGCGAAGGAACGCGACCTGACAGTTGGTCCAACCTCGGAAGGCCCTCTCACTTGTTCGGTAATAACAAAAAAGCCCGCGAACCTTGCGGCTCGCGGGCTCCTATCGTCGGATGATGGCGCCGGTCAGCTCTTCAGCTTGGCGTTGCAGAGGCTGTAGAAGCCGCCGCCCTTCTGGATCCACCTGAGGCCGCCCAGCGTGTTGGCGTCCTTGTTGGCGTAATAGAGGTCGAGGCAGGTGTGCATGCGGCCCTTGGCCGGGGTCTCGGTTGCATACTTCTTGGAGATCGCCGTCGGGAATTTCACGCCCTGGGGGGCGGTGATGGTCGGCGGCTGCGGATCGCCGGTATACTTGGCATCGGGAGCCGGCAGGGTGTCGTCGTCGGCTGCGCCGGCGCCGCATTGGCTCTTGCGGAAGTCGTTCCACTTCATGCCGTTCAGCGTGTTGCCGGCCTTGGCAGCCTGATATTTGGCGCTGCAATCCGCCATACTGAGGCCTTTGCCGGAATCGGTCGCGGCGGCTGTCGCCGCCTCGGCAGGTGCCGCGGCAGGCTGTGCCGCTGCAGTTGCGCCGGCGGCGCATTCACTCTTGCGGAAGTCGTTCCATTTCATGCCGTTGAGCGTGCCGGCAGCCTTGGCGGCCTGGTATTTGGTGCTGCATTCCTTGGCCGTCAGGCCCGGCGCAGCGTCGTCGGCGGCTGCCGCAGCCTTGGTCGTGGCGGCGGGTTGTGCGGCTGCCGTCGCGTCGGCGGCGCACTGTGTCTTGCGGAAATCGTTCCACTTCATGCCGTTCAGCGTGCCGGCGGCTTTTGCCGCCTGGTACTTGGTGCTGCACTCCTTCGCCGTCAGGCCCGGGGCCGCATCGTCGCCGGCGGCTGCCTTGGTGGTGTCAGTGGCCTTGGCCGGGGCGGTGTCGATCGTAGCGGCGGTGGCATCGGTGCCGCATTGCGCCTTGCGGAACTGGTTCCAGTTCTGCCCGCCAAGCGTTCCCGCATCCTTCGCCGCGTTATACTTGGTGCTGCACTCGGCCATGGTCAGCGCATTGGCAGGCGCCGCCAGGAACAAGGTCGCGACGGCAAGACCCGTCAAAGTGGCAAGTCGGTGGATGAGCATGCGTTTTCTCCCTGTGGCAGTTCATGATATGTCCCAGTGCAGCAATAGCGCTCAACGGCTGGTTGCGCCAGATGCTAAGTAGCGTAGAGACAAATTTAGAAGTGCATTCTTTTCTTTAAGGTGATGAATTCGTTGCCGGGACCGTCTCCCAGCCAAGTTCGTCCGGGTGCATTGCACGGAAAGCGCGCATATGGCTGGTTCCCAGCGAGACCACTGCGTCACATGAGGGACAGTCAAATCGGCGGGTGCGGAGGACCTGAGCCTACCGCTGTCTGGAGCCGCACGATGCGGACTCGGGTTCAAGGCCACACTGCCACAGACCAAAGGATCCAGATGAGTTTGAGTTGACGTTTCTGATGCTGCTGCCGCAACAAGGGCTCGGAACTTGAAAATCAACACACTAGCGTGACGCAAAACACACAAAACAACAATTTTCTAAGGATTGGTCGTCCATAATCATACAATGTGATGACGGGGCTTGGGCCATTTTATGGCATGAGATGCTCGGAAAGAACCATCGGGAAGCTGGCGAACATGGCAGGACATTATTTCGGTACGGACGGCATTCGTGGGCGAGCCAATAAGTTTCCAATGACGGCGGAGGTCGCCATGCGGGTCGGCATGGCCGCCGGCCTCTCCTTCCAGCGCGGCAGCCACCGCCACCGCGTCGTGCTCGGCAAGGATACCAGGCTTTCCGGCTACATGATCGAGAACGCGATGGTATCGGGCCTGTGCGCCGCCGGCATGGATGTCTTCCTGCTCGGCCCTATCCCGACGCCCGCTGTTGCCATGCTGGTGCGCTCGCTGCGCGCCGATATCGGGGTGATGATTTCTGCCTCGCACAACCCCTATTACGACAACGGCATCAAGCTGTTCGGCCCCGATGGCTACAAGCTGTCCGATGAGATCGAGGAGCGTATCGAGGGGATGCTCGACAAGGATATCGAATTGGCGCTCGCCGATTCCGATGGGCTCGGCCGCGCCAAACGCGTCGACGGCGTGCATGACCGCTATATCGAATTCGCCAAGCGCACGTTGCCGCGCTCAATGTCGCTGTCGGGCCTGCGCATCGTCGTCGATTGCGCCAACGGCGCCGCCTACAAGGTGGCGCCCGACGCGCTGTGGGAACTCGGCGCCGAGGTCGTCGCCATCAATGTCGAGCCGAACGGCTTCAACATTAACAAGGAATGCGGCTCGACTCATCCGGCCGGCTTGCAAAAGAAGGTGCACGAAGTGCGCGCCGATATCGGCATTGCGCTCGACGGCGATGCCGACCGCGTCGTCATCGTCGACGAGAACGGCGCGATCGTCGATGGCGACCAGATCATGGCGCTGATTGCCGAGTCTTGGCACCAGAGCGGGCGGCTGGCCGGCGGCGGTGTCGTCTCGACGGTAATGTCCAATCTCGGCCTCGAACGCTTCCTCGGCGACATGAACCTGCAGTTGCATCGCACCAAGGTCGGCGACCGCTATGTCGTCGAGCACATGCGTGCCCATGGGCTCAATGTCGGCGGCGAACAGTCGGGTCACATCGTGCTGTCCGACTTTTCGACTACCGGCGACGGCCTTGTCTCGGCGCTGCAGGTGCTCGCCTGCATCAAGCGGCAGAACCGACCGGTGAGCGAACTGTCGAAGAAGTTCGAGCCGGTGCCGCAGCTGTTGAAGAATGTGCATATTTCCGGCGGCAAGCCGCTCGAGGAGGCGCCGGTCAAGGCAGCGATCGAAGATGCGCGCAATCGCCTCGGCAAGGCCGGGCGCCTGGTCATCCGGCCATCCGGCACGGAGCCGCTCATCCGCGTCATGGCGGAAGGCGACGACCCACAACTTGTCGAGTCCGTCGTCAACGACATCGTCGAGGTCATTTCGGAAACGCGCAGCGCCGCCTGATCTCCCTCCAACATCGGTTCAAAGCCCGCCTTGCCGGCGGGCTTTTTATTGAGTCGCCAATTCCGCCTGCAGCAACGGCCGATTGCTCGACTTTTAGAGATTCGTGGTTAATCAATACGGTTAAACGCCTTTTAACCTTTCCGATTCATTATCCACAACTGAGGTCAATCATATTTCGGGCGCGTTCGCCGTTCGAGTGTTCTCAGGGGTGATAAGCATGTTCAACACAGCAAGAATGGCCCTCCTGGCCGCGCTGTTTGCCGGCGCCGGGCCGGCGTTCGCCGCCGATTTCGTCGAGCCGCCCGTAGTCGAGGAGGCGCCACCACCGGTTGCCTACGAGCAGCCGGCCGAATTCGGCGGCTGGTATATCCGTGGCGACATCGACTATCACTGGTCGAAGTTTCGTGGTGGCGACTACATCACCTACGGTGTAGCGCCCCAGAATCCCGGCAAGTTCGATACAGGCAAGCTGGACGGCGCCTTCTCGGCCGGCGGCGGTGTTGGTTACCAGATCGACGAGCATTTCCGTACCGATCTCACCTTGGACTGGATGAGCAAGTCCAAATTTCGCGGCTCGACCAACGGCTTCTGCGGCCCGCAGCAAACGCCTTGCACGTCCGTCGATACCTCGTCCTATTCGGCGCTGCTGCTCTTGGCCAACGCCTATGTCGACATCGGCACCTGGCATGGGATCACGCCTTATGTCGGCGCCGGCATCGGCGGTGCCTGGGTCAAGTGGGATGAACTGCACAACGTGGACAGCGATGGTTCATTTGATCATAGCGGTGGCAAGGGCTGGCGTTTTGCCTATGCTGCCATGGCGGGCGCATCCTACTGCCTGACCGACCGCGTCAAACTCGATGTCGGCTACCGCTTCAGCCACATCAATGGCGGTAAGATGTTCGACTATGCCTCCCTCCCCAATGTCGGCCCCGGCTATGACCACGGCATCAACGTGCACGAAGTGCGTGGCGGCCTGCGCTACCAGTTCGGCAGGTCGGACTGCGCGCCGCCGGAGCCCTATGTTCCAGAACCCGAGCCCGTCTACACCAAGTAGTTGTTTCTGAAATCCAGGAATTCGTCGACCGCCCGGCTGATGCCGGGCGGTTTCGTTTTGGCTGCCTACAGATGCTGCGGCGCTCTGGAACACCGCCCAACTCGAGAAGCGAAAGCGGATCAAATCAATTGCTAACGCCTTGTTATCCTTAACCCGCACTTAACCACTATGGTTAACAATGCTCTCTGAAACGGCGCGCGATTGCGAATGCGCCAAGTTCGGGAGCCGAGGACCATGACATCCAAATCGCCTGTAGCACTGGCGCTTGCAGCAGTCGTCCTGATGCCGCTGACGCCGGCGCTTGGCGCCGACTACGATCCGCCGGTCTATGTCGACCAGGCGCCCGACTATGTACCGGTCGAGGTTGGCTCGGGATGGTATCTGCGCGGCGATGTCGGCTATGCGTTCAGCCACCCGTTCGAGCATGAGGAGATTGCAACCGGTCCCCTAACCAGCTTCACGCAGGATAGCAGCCTGTTCACGGGCAGCATCGGAATGGGCTACCACTTCAACGATTACCTTCGCGGTGAACTGAATGCCGGAATCCTACCAACCAACGAGTTCGGCGACCAGCAAAAGGTAGCAGCTACCTGCGACGGTTCAACGCTCACCAAGAATCTCCTCGGCGAAATTATAACCGTCCCCGCTTCGCAGAAATGCGATCTGTCCAACAATGCGTCCAACAAGGGCTACAGCATCATGGCCAACGGCTATGTCGATCTCGGGACATATGTCGGGATCACGCCCTATCTCGGCGGAGGCCTCGGTCTCGCCTACAACAAATACTACAGGAGCATCGGCGCGCGCGATTGTAAGGAAGTACCCGCCAATCCATCCGGGACCGGGGGCTTCATTTGCGATGATCCGGCGGGCTACGAGGGCGCTACCGACTCGCAAGCCAAATTCAATCTCGCCTACTCGATCGGCGCCGGCCTTTCCTATCGGGTGACCAAGAACGTCTCGGTCGATCTCGGCTACGAATATTTCTCCGTGCCCAATGCCAAATACGTTGCCTATGACGACGGCGCCCTCAACATTCACAAAGGCATAGACTACCAGACGGTCAAAGTCGGACTGCGATACGACCTCTGGTAGGCTCGATCGAAGCTGAGGCGTGAACAATGGCGGGTCTTTGGCCCGCCGTTTGCGTTGTGGCACTTTTTTGCCAAAGGCAGCCGGTATCCCGACAGCGACAAAAACTTTCCCCTTGACGCCGAAAGCCTGAACGCATATCGCCGTCCGTGGGCCACCCCTCCCCAACGAGGGTCGTTGTCTACATCCATTTTATGCAATCCTTTCAACTGCTTGCGGCCTTCCCGGTTTCGGGTTGTGCCAGATTTGTGCCAAAAATGACGTTGGTGACGGTCCGGTCGCCCATGGCGTGGGCATAGGTCTTGACCAACGTGGCCACGTCTTTCCAGCCGCCCATCTTGGCGACGGTCTTCACGTCGACGCCGGCGTGCAGCATGGTCGTGGCGAAGCCGTGCCGGCACGAATGCGGTGACAGCTTCGCGATGCCGGCGCGCTTCACGGCCGCGTCCCACACCTGGCGCACGTTTTCCCGATGCAGATACTGAAACACAGGATCATCGGGCTTCCGGTTCGACGGGATGTTTGCGATGGCCGCTAGGAGCTGCGGCGGAAGATGCGCGAGGCGCTCCTCGCCGATCTTGGTCTGTCTGATCAGCGCCGTCCGTGCATGAAGATCGACATCGGCCCACGTCAGGGAAACCGCCTCGCCGATGCGAGCACCGGTTCCAAACATGAACATGCAGAGCGCGCCCAAATGCGCCGAGGAATTGGCCACGAAGGCGTTCACCCAATCGAGGGTCGCGGGCTGTTTAATCTTGGAGACGACCTTGAAACGCTTTACCCGGAGACGCGGGCACCATTCTTCGTCGGCGCAATGATTGATGACGGCCTGTGTCGGCACGATCACCTGCCGGTTTCGCGTGGCCGCCCCGGCATTGGGGTAGAGCTTGATTGCAGCTCGCTTTACGGCCTGGTCGGTGATCGAGGCGACGAGCGTGTCTTTCCAATGGTCCTCGATCCGTTCGAGGAAGCGCGTCGACTTGCCCGATTGGCGATAGGCGATGGCGGCGTCGGCAAAGGTCAGCGTCGATCCCGGTCCATCGAGATGACGCGTCCACTCCCGCTTTTCTCTTTCGGCCGCGATCCGCTGCGCTCTTGTTTTGTCCTCAGTCTCTGTAGAGCCGCGTATCCGCCTTCCGGCGACCGTGCCCCTGTAGTGCCAGATCGATCCGCCTGACCGTTTGTAGAGCTTGAGGGGCATGGGCGTGTCGCTTCCATGAGCTGTTGAACATCGTCTGCCGTGAAGATCATCCGTTTCCCGAATTGCGAGCAAGCGCCTAGCGAACGTGCCATCTCTCGCAAAGATCGTTCAGAGATGCCGAGGTGTGACGCCAGCTCCTCCGGGGTTGTGTAGTCAGGGAGCAAATTGGACCTTGCCATCATCCCGTCACCTTGATCTCGATCCGCACCACCTGGTCGCCGTCGTAGATCGCTGAGACCTGCCCGATTGCCTTCTCGCCGCCACGCATGATGATCGCGTCGGCCGTGCTGGGCAGGTTCTCATCGCCGGGCGGAATGGTGCCGCTCGCGATCGTCGCCGGCACTGCGCCGGGGAACGCCTTTTTGCGCAGCTCGGTCGGCGATAGGATCACGAGATAGTTGTTCTGGGTGATGGCGCCGATAAGCTGTTCGGCCGCGAACGTCTTGACGATGCCGGTCAAATTCAGGCGATGCCGCACGACACCCGACACCTTGCGCGCGAGCTGCACAGGCTCGCCATGCAGGCGGAGCTGCCGATCCAGCCGGGCAACGTGCGCATTCTTCATTTGGCGTCCAGCCTCAGTCGGGCCGTGGTGTTGGCGTAGGTGCCCGTCGTGCTGATCTTGGCCCGCATCACAGCGCCGAGAATGCCGTCGACGACGGTATTGTCGGGCAGGGCGCCATCGGTCGGCGTGATGGCCGTCGCGACTGGCGTGCCGGCCGACAGGTTCACGGCTTTGACCGCGCTCGCCGTGGTGAAGGCGAAGCAGGCAACGTCGATCCACGAAAGCCCCTGGTCGAGCGAGACTTGCGCATAGACCTTGCAGCTCGTGCCGCCGCTGCCATAGGCGAACTCGCATTGCAGCGTGGCGGCGAGGATCCCGGCGAGCTTGTCGACGGCGGTTTGCGCCTCGCCGGCAATTGCGGTCGTGATGGCGCGATTGAGAAGGTTGAATTGACCGGGATTGAGCACGGCATCACCTCATTTCAGCTTGCGGAATTGTTTCAGGAGGGCGAGCACGTCGGGCGGCAGATGTTCATCCCGGCCGGCGAAGTAGGAGGCAGTCGAGATCGCATCGACGCTTTCCGAGCGAACCATCGGGTCGCGATCAGCCGCCATGTAATAGGCTTTCACGAGCTGGATGCAGGCTTGCTGCAATGCCGCGGGCGCATCCAGCGGAAGATCGTAGCCGGCGCTGTATGTCACGACGATTTTTTGGGCAGGCCACCAGCACGGCCGGTCGCCATATAGTCGCGTCACGAGGCCCGTGGCCTTGTCGGCTTCATAGTCGGGCGCGGCCAGGATGGCATCGTTCTCGACGATCGAAACAATCTCGTCGACCGGATAGCGCGCGAGGATCAATTCTTCGCGGCATCTGTCCAGCCGGAGCTGCTCGGCGACGGTCTCCAACGCGAACACCCGGCGACAGTGCCGGGCGATTACGTCAGACGCGCGATCGAGAAAACCTTGCAGCGCCTCATCTTCGCTTTGATCGACAATCCCCATCGCGCCCCGAATCACGCCCAGGTCGACAAGATTGAATTTGGTCGCGGCCGTGGTGACGGTCAGCATGATGGACCTCGGGAAAGTGCGCGGTTTTCGGGTGCCCGTCGCGCGGGTAAAGGATGAAACCCCGCCACGGGCCGACGGGGTTGTTCGCCAAAAGCGAGCGCGGCACTCACCGTCTTGCCGCAGCCTTGTGGCGCTGAAACCCCGGCGAAGCACATCCGGGTAAAGACGCCAACGTGGCTAGCGTTATTCTTCGGCATTGTTGCCCCCGCCCCGATCGGCGACGGGTCGGCCCGTCTGCTCTTGCTGCATATTGGCGGGCGCGAAATATTCATCGCCGGCCGGATCGGTGCGGCGGTTCTGGTTTTCGAACCGGCGCAACTCATTGGCCGAGTAGACGCCGATCTCGCGTGCGATCCGATAAGCCTGAAACCGGGTCAGCATGTCGCCGCGTAGGAGCAGATCGCAGTCGAATTCACATTCCAAGGCGCGGCGCGTCGCGGAGCTGAACAGGTTGCGCTCTATGGCGCGCTCCCACCTGGTCAGCCAGGGCATGATGGTGTGGGAATAAAACCACCGCCCGACCTCAACAATGGATGACTGGTTGCCGCCCTCAAAGTCGCCGATGACAGGCGGCGGGACGCGAAAGATGCGCGCCAGCGCGGTCGTCGAGAATTTACGGCTCTCGAGCATTTGCGCATCATCGGGAGAGACGGAAACTTGTTGCCACTTCAAGCCCTCCTCGAGGACGGCCACGGCGCCGGCCCGATCGGCGCCGGAATAGGTCTGTTTGAAGTCGCGCTGCAGGCGCTCGGCCGCTTCCTCGCCGATCGCCTCGGGATGGCTGAGAATGCCGGACATTGACGCGCCGTTTTTGAAGGTCGACGCGGCATAGCGTTCGGTCGCGATCGCCGAGCCGAACGTCTCGCGGGCGCGCGCCAGGCGGGACTTGCCGACGACGCCATCATCGGATCGGTCGCGAAGGTGGAACATTTCTTCGGGCAGCAGGCGCCTGGTCCCGCCTTCCGGCAGGCTCACATCATAAGCGTAGCGGCCGGTGCGCGGGATGCGGACGACGCTCACATGGTCGGGATGGTAGGGGATCAGCTCGACTGGCGCGCCACGGCCGTCCCGGATGATCTCGGCATAGGCGTTGCCGCGCAAAAGGCAGTGCGCGGTCATCATCTCAATGAATTCGCCTGCCGTCTGACGGTCGTTTGCATCGCCGCCGAAGATTTGCGCCACAGGGTGCGCAGGATCCTGCGAACGGTCGCCGTCGCCGAGCTTGCGGTAAACCAGCAAGGGCAGCATGCCGACAGTCTCGGCGATCACCTGGACGCATGAGAACACCACGGACAGGTTTTCGGCCAGGTGCGGCGAGACGGGAACGCCCGCGTCGGTGCCGTAGTCGGCGCCGGTGCGCAGCAAGTCCCACGTGGTCGGGGTCGAGCGCTTTTCGGCCGGGATCGTGGCGGCTTCCATTAGATCGTCTCCAGGAAGCGGCGCAGCGCCCGCAGGCGCGGCGCGTTGGCGAATTGCAGTTCATAGGAGCGACGGGCGACGGACGTGTCGAGATAGGCCGGCTGCGCCGTGACGGTGACCTCGTGCAGGTCGACGTCGATCAGCTCGCGCACCACCTGGTCGCCGCGCACCTGCCAACGATCGCCGCCCTTGGGCACGGAGAAGGCGAAGGAAGCGCCGCGAACGTCGCCGCGCTCGACACTGACCAGCAGGTCGCGCGCGGCGGTCGTGTCGGGCACGTCGATCTCGAACGCGAGGCCGCGCGTGTCCTCTTGAAGCCGCAGCGTGCCGGCCGAGCGCCGGCCAAGCACGAGCTGCGGCATATGCTGGACCAGCGCGAGCGGATCTCGGTCGGACGTGAGCGTGCGCTTGAAGGCGCCGGGCAGCACGATTTCCGTGAAGCCGCCAAGGTCTTGCGACAGGGAATTGAATATGGCCGCGTGCCCTACAAGCCGGGGGGTTTTCTTGTCTCCCCCGGCCCGCAGTTCAATGGCGACCCGACGTTCGATAGTCATGGTCGCCTCCGATCAGGTTGTCGTAATGTCCTTGATGGCCGCGAAGCTCTCGGCGTGGCGCACCTGCACGTCGACGTCGCGCATCGCCCGCACGAGCACGCGGCCTTTTGCGTAGGCTGTCGTTTCATAGGGGTTGAGCAGGATGTCGATGCCCGTCCAGTAGCCGATCAGCAAGTCGGAGAAGTTGCCAAAGATCAGCGCGGAGCAGACTGCGTTGGCGGTGCCCTTGGTCAGATTGGAGGGAACCGCGTTGGTTGAGGCCAGCGGATAGCCGGCCAACTCGTTCGGGCTCTCTTGGATCATCACGCTGTCTGTGCTCGCGACCTTAACGGTGCCACGCGCCTTCTTGACGAACTTCGGATTGGTGAGGAAGGCTCGGCCCTCCGCGTTGTCCGTTTCGAGTTCGGCAATCAGGTCGAGCACGCTTTGCCAGGTCGGCGCGCCGCCATTCGTGCCGATCGCGACCGAACCAATCCCCGACGTGCTGAGAATGCCAGTAGGAGTATTGGAGGTGCCATCGCCAGCAATGGCTTTCTCGTCGATCGCAGCCGCGATAATCTGCATGAGATCGTTGCGGACGATTTGCTCGATCGACGGCGATGCGTTGAGTAGCAAGCGCCTGCTATAGCTGGTAATAGCGCCGCAGGTTTTCGGCGCCAAGTTGACATCGTCGGCGCTGAGATCGGTTTCGGTCAGTGAGCCATCTTCCGCGACCCATTGAGCGGTCGAGCTGCCAGTCTGGCGGGGAATGTCGATCGGCGAGCCGACAAGGTTGTCGAGCACGGTAGCCCCGAGCCGTCCCATCACGAGAGCGGTGCGCAGACGGTCGATAAACAAGTCGGCGCGATGCGGGTTCGGCACGAGATCGGCTCCGCTCGACCCTACAAGCAGGGTGCGGCGCTCTACCTCAAACACCTGGTCCGGCACTGCGATGCCTTGGAATGGCCGCGCGGCGCGGCGCTGGACTTCCTGGCTGATCTCGATCTCAAAGCCTGCGTCCACACCGCCACCGCCCACGTCGCGCGGCAACGACGCGCGGATCGCCTTGACGACGGAGAAGTCGCGGGCGCGCTCCTCATACGCACCGTCGCCGAGACGGCCGTGCACAATCGCGGGCGCGGTCCGCTCGGCATCGGCGAGCGTCTGCGCCCGGCCGATTTTCTTGTCTAGATCGGCGATCGTGGTCTTGAACGTGCCGAACTTGGTTTCTTCGTCGGCAGTGAGATCGCGCTTTTCAGTATCGGCCAGGTCGGCCAAGGCCCGCATGTTCACGACGGCCGTGGCGCGGGCTTCCTGCAATTCATGAAGTTTGGGCATGTCAGTCTCCATCGTTGGGAAAGTGCCGCTTCGCAGCGGGGTTTAAAGTTCCATCGGGCCGGGCATTCCGGCGCTGGGAAGTGCCGCCTCACGGCGGGAAATCAGTTCACACAGTGTATACGCTACAATCAGAGATAGAGGAATATATTCCTGTGTGAAATCACGCCTTCCTCTCGTCGAGGGCGGCTTTGACCTTCTCAAGCATGTCGTCGATGATCAGGCCGGCTGCGAGCACAACGTGGGTGACGCGTAGCATCAGCAAACCCGCGTCCTGTTTTTCCTCGTCTCCGAAAACAATCAGGTCCCCTTGGCGGATCGCATGCCGGTAGGAGACCTTATCCTTGGCGACGATCGCCACGATGAGGTAATGGTCGAGTGGCGCAAGCAGCGGTGACGTGCGCACCCCTTCCTTACGATTGGCGATCGAGGCCTCGACAAAGGTGTCAAGCAATTTCACCACCTCGTCGCAAAGTCCGCTAGCGGCGGAAGGCGACATGCCGATGTTCTCGACCAGATCGACCATCGCCGAAACGCGGATCATGTCGACCGGGGAAAACAACCATCGACCGAGCCGATGCTTCTCCCCCATCTCCACGACGCCGCGCTTCAGCCAGTTTCGAAATGTGAACTTGTCGACGCCGGTGAACGCGATCACCTCCTCGGAAGTGAACGACCGATCGCGGATCATCGCCTTGAAGCGTTCTGGTGTCATATCGAACATGGTTCATACGACTAACGCAAATTCGAGCGAGTAGCAATCCCGCCCGCGCCGGCTTGTGGATAACCAGCCTGTCTTTCAAGGCAGGTTTGTCAGACAACCTTCCGCACAATGAAGGCCTCGAGCCGGTCCTCGGGAATTTCATGCCGGCCGTTTGGCCAGCTGTAGGCGAACATCCGCTTTCCGTCCCGCCGATCAGCTAAAAGCGTGACCTTCACGGGGCCGCTGTGTTCGGTCTCATAGATGCCGTCGCCCTGGTAGCGCCCTGTCCTGAAATGTGCGGAGATCATCATGCCACAACCGTCGCTGCCTTCGTCCCCCAAAAAGTTGAAGCCATCCCAATGTGAGATCCGAGGGTCGATCTCTTCGGCGGCTTTCTTCAGTTCGGCAAGATGGTGCTCATAGCGCTCGTGAGCGGTCATATCGCGCTGCGCCGAGACGGCCGCCACACCGCCGACGCTTGCGATGGCAAGGCCGCCTAGGATTGAGCGTCGGGATAGGTTCTTGCCATTAGGCAAGGCGGTGCTATTGCTGGAAACAGCCATGATCGATCTCCTTACGATCGGTTTCGGTTAGAGCCGGGCAAGCGTTCGCGCGCTTGTCCGGTTCGCATTTGGTGATATCATGCAACCATGGCTGAGACAATTGGTGATATCACGAAATCGCGAAAGCGACCGAACCAGAGCGGAACACCTGTCATGGTGCGGTTGCAACCGGCGCAATTGACTGACCTTGATGCGTGGCGAAGAAATCAGTCCGATGTACCATCGCGCCCGGAAGCTATCCGTCGGTTGGTCGAACAGGCATTGGCGCAAAATCCTACCGCGAAGCGACGAGAGAAATGAGGCCGCGCCCCTGGTAGACGCTCGGTTTCTTCGGAGCCACCTTCACAGCCGCGCCGATCGCCATAGTCGCGGCGACCAGGCCGTCGATTCGGCCGGTGTTCCGCTCTTTGACTAGCTTGCGCGCCCCGGTCGGGTCGGAAACCGTCACAGCATTCGCCACGCACATATCGAGCACCGGGTGCCCGGGATGGCGCAGCTCGCGGCGCAGCACGGCCGTCTCGACGGCATCGATCGCCGGCCCCATGTCGCGCCAGCCCTGCCCGAACTCCTCGAGCTCGATCCGAACGCTTTCCTCCGCCATGATCCGCCTGATTTCGTCCAGCCGCCAGCGGTCGGCGGCGCAGAACTGGACGTTGTAGTCCTTCGTCAGCTCGGCCATGCGATGTACGACGAACGTCTTGTCGATTGCCCGGCCGGGCGTGGCCTCAATGAAGCCCTGCCGCACCCATAGGCGGTATGGAACGTGGTCGCGGCGCTCGGCTTCTTCCAGATTGTCGGCCGGCATCCAGAACCATGCCCGCAAATCCTGCGATGCAGGGAACCATGCGGCGAGGGCGGTCAAATCCGTGGTCGAGCTGAGATCGAGACCAAGAATGCAGCGTTGCTTCGACAGCCGGTCCATGCCGGCGAAAAGGCCGTCGCTCTCATCATCGGCATGTTTGCAGGCGGTCCAGTCGCGGGCATTGAGGAACCGAGCCGTCGCGTCGACCGGCTGGTTCAGGTAGAGCAGCCGGAACGACGGTTCGCGCGCCGGCAGTGCCTTGGCTTGCTCGGCGGCCGACCGCATTTCGTCCAGGGACCGGAAGTCGCCAAGCGCCGGATTGCAGGCGAACCAGGTTTCTTCCGACCAAGGATCCGCGTCGTCGGGCGCGGCGAAGATCACCGGCAAAAATGTTTCGTCGACGATCACGCCGTCGAGCACCCGCTGCCCATACTGGACCAGCTCAGACATCACGTGATTTTTGTCGTGGCTTTGCGTCGAGATCACAACGAATAGCGGCTCGGCGCGCGCGGCGCCGCCGGTCGTCAGAGCGTCGTAAAGGTCGCGCTTCGGCCACTGGGCGAGCTCGTCGAGGACGGCGAAGCTGACATTCAGGCCGTGCGCCTTCTTTGCGTCGGACGAAAGCGCCTCATAGGTCGAGCCGGTAATCACATCCTCCAAGGTCTTGGAATGCTCGCGGATGATGATCCGGTCGGACAGCTCGGCGTCGGCCCGCACGAAGGCGACCAGCTCGCGCAAAATCAGGGCCGCTTGCTTGCGATCGGCCGCTGCCGAATAGACCTGCCCGCGCTGCTCGGCTTCCGGCCCGACCAGGTGACACAAGGCGAGCGCCGCGGCGATCTGCGTCTTGCCGTTTTTTCGCGGGATCGTGAGAAGCACCTGGCGCTTGATGCGATTGCCGCCGGCGTCCGTCGCATAGATCGCATCGACGATCGTTCGTTGCCACGGGCGCAGCAGGAAGGGCTTGCCGGCGTGCATGCCGCTCGTGATTTTCAGCGTCTCGATGAACGCGATCACGCGGCCGGCTCGGGAAAGGCCGCGCTTCTCCCACGGCTTGGAACGTCGCCTCGTTTTCTTCATATCGGCGACGGCCTTGACCGGCTTCGCCCCTATGCCTCGCTTGCCCATGATATTGATTTCCTTAAACAAAAGTAAGTGTGCGCGACTGCCCCCAGCGGTCCAATCCCCAGCCGAACTAGGAGGATCGAACCCCCCTCGGCCCGCCTGTAAACCAGGGGTGCGAGGGGTCGCGCGGAGATCCGTCGGCGAAGCAGCCCTTCACCACGAGCTTGCCGCCGTTGCGTCGTCGGCCGTCGGGCAGCTCCTTCACCGCGTCGTCATGCTCGCGGCACAGCGACCGCGTGTTCGCGATCGTGTCAGCGCCGCCGTCTCGCCGTCGCTTGATGTGATCGACCGTCGTGGCCCGCTTGCCGCAGCCAGGCACGACGCACGTGTCACGGTCGAGCTTCAGCCGCGCGGCCCGCAGTTGACGCCAATGGCGGCTCTTGTAGTACGGGTCGCCAGGCATCAGGTGTGCCCTCGCTGGCAAGGTGGCCGCAGCGGTCCCGCTCGCTTCCTATTCCCAAGCCCCTTTGCGCCGCTTCCGCTGGCACTACCGTGCCCGTGCTCGGCTCTATGACCAGCGGAGATGGTTGTTGTTTGATCTTGGTTCTTCGTGGGGTGGAACGATTTGAACCCTATAGATCGCGCCAGCGAAGGCCCTCGCTTCAGCCAGGCGAGCCATTCCTTTGAGAGGACGCGCACGAGGTTGGTGAGGTTCTTCTCTCTCTTGCGCGGTCGCGCCTCGACCGTCACGTGGCCGTGCGCCTGTGCCTCACGAAGCGCGTTCTGCACGGTCGTGCGGCTGACGCCGGCAACGGCCGCGATCCGGTCAAGGGGCAGATCGCAGACGCCATGATGCTTCACCTCGCCTGCGACGACGGCCAAGGCGGCGCGCTCGCCCTCGGTGTAGTGATGCCGGATCGTGTCGGGCAGGCCGCTTGAGCCGCCCAGCACGCGGCGGCGCTTGACGGACGCGGCGCGATCGGGCGAGCGTTGCCACTTGCGATTGAACCGGGCTGTCAGGCGGCGGGAATGGCGATTGAGGGGACCGGGTGCGCGGCTCGCCCCCTTCGTGCGGATCGCGCCCGACATGTAGGCCTCGACCAGCTCCGGATCGGGAGCGCCGGCCTTGACCAGCCGCGAGTTGACCAGAGCGGCGCTGACGTGCAGGGGCGCAGTCATCGCTGCACCGCGTTCGCTTCACGGATCGCCTGGACGGCTTCAAGCGCCGACAGGCTGAACATCGCCCGGAGCACGGGCACAATCGGACGCGGGCAATTGTCACGGTTTTCCGCTAGCCAGCGGGCCGCGCACGTTGCAGCGGAAGCGCCGTTGTGGTAGGCCGATGTTGCATCTGCAATGCTTTCGTATTCCGAAGCGCCGCCGTTCAGGGGTCCAGCCTGAGCGGCGGTTTTCGTTTGCGCCGTCGCCGGAGCTGCACGAACAGACGGCGAACTGCCTGTGTCAGATTTGTGCCACTTCTTGCCGGGCGTTCCACGTCCGTTCTGCACGATGCCGCAAGAACCTGCATGGCAAATGCTTATGGGGCTTGCGGTTTTCCGGGGCTTCCGGTATCTCCCGGATTGGGCCACCCCTCCCCAACGAGGGGCCACTATCTGGAAGGATAGACCACAATGACGACGCAAACGAAGCCCGGATTCCGTCCGGCAAATCCCAATTTTTCCTCAGGTCCCTGTGCAAAACGTCCCGGCTGGTCGGTCGAGGCGCTCAAAAATGCCGCGCTCGGGCGCTCGCACCGTGCCAAGATCGGCAAGACCAAGCTCGAACAAGCGATCGAGCTGACGCGGGAAATCCTCCAGGTTCCGGCGGATTACCGCATCGGCATCGTGCCGGCCTCGGATACCGGCGCGGTCGAAATGGCGCTGTGGTCGCTGCTCGGCGAACGCGGCGTCGACATGGTCGCCTGGGAGAGCTTCGGCTCCGGCTGGGTCACCGATGTGGTCAAGCAGCTGAGGCTCGCCGATGTGCGCAGGTTAGAGGCTGACTACGGCGTACTGCCCGACCTGTCCAAAATAAATTTCGACCGCGACGTGGTCTTCACCTGGAACGGCACGACGTCGGGCGTGCGCGTGCCGAACGGCGATTTCATCCCGGCCACCCGCAAGGGCCTGACCATCTGCGACGCCACTTCGGCGGCCTTTGCGCAAAAGCTCGATTTTCAGAAACTCGACGTCGTCACCTTCTCCTGGCAGAAGGTCTTGGGCGGTGAAGGCGCGCACGGTATGCTGATCCTCAGCCCGCGCGCCGTCGAACGGCTGGAAAGCTACAAGCCGGCCTGGCCGCTGCCGAAGGTCTTCCGTCTCACCTCGGGCGGCAAGCTGATCGAAGGCATCTTCAAGGGCGAGACGATCAACACGCCGTCAATGCTGTGCGTCGAGGACTATCTCGACGCGCTGCGTTGGGCGCAGTCGATCGGCGGCCTCGACGCGCTGGTCACCAGAGCGGATGCCAACGCCGCTGTTCTCGATCGCTTTGTCGGAAGATCTTCCTGGCTCGGCCATCTTGCCGTCGATCCGGCGACGCGCTCGAACACATCGGTCTGCCTTTCCTTCACCGATCCGGATGTCGCTGCACTCGACGCCGATGGACAGGCTGCGTTCGCCAAGGCAATCGTCTCGGCGCTCGACAAGGAAGGCGTCGCCTACGACATCGGCGCCTACCGCGATGCACCGCCCGGCCTGCGCATCTGGTGCGGCGCGACAGTCGAGACCTCCGATCTCGAAGCGCTGCTGCCCTGGCTCGACTGGGCTTTTGCCGCACAAAAGGCGTCGCTGAAGGCAGCCGCCTAACTCCCTCTCCCTCGAAGAGAGGGTGGCCCAAAGGGCCGGGTGGGGTCGCCTCCAACCGCTCACCGATCCGCCATCCAGAAAGAAAAAAGATTTGGCCGCATCCGGCCGCAATGACCCACCCCGGCGCTTCGCGCCGACCCTCCCCTCAAGGGGGAGGGACGCCAATCGCAAAGGACCAAGCCAATGCCCCGCGTTCTCGTCTCAGACAAACTTTCCACCACCGCCGTGCAGATCTTCAGGGATCGCGGCATCGAGGTCGACTATTTGCCGGATCTCGGCAAGGACAAGGAAAAACTGCTCGAAGTGATCGGCCAGTATGATGGGCTGGCCATCCGCTCGGCGACAAAGGTGACGGAGAAGCTGATCAACGCCGCGACCAGGCTGAAGGTCGTGGGCCGCGCCGGCATCGGCGTCGACAATGTCGACATCCCGGCGGCGAGCCGCAAGGGCATCATCGTGATGAACACGCCTTTCGGCAATTCGATCACCACCGCCGAGCATGCCGTCGCCATGATCTTCGCGCTGGCCCGCCAGATACCGGAGGCCAACGCCTCGACCCATGCCGGCAAATGGGAAAAGAACCGCTTCATGGGCGTCGAGATCACCGGCAAGACGCTCGGCATCATCGGTTGCGGCAATATCGGCTCGATCGTCGCTACGCGCGGCGTCGGCCTGAAGATGCACGTCGTCGCCTTCGATCCGTTCCTGTCGGACAGCCGCGCCGAGGAACTCGGTGTCGAAAAGGTCGAGCTCGACGAGCTGTTCGCCCGTGCCGACTTCATCACGCTGCACACACCGCTTACCGACAAGACGCGCAACATCATCGACGCCGCGGCGATCGCAAAGATGAAGACCGGCGTGCGTATCATCAACTGCGCGCGTGGCGGGCTGATCGTCGAGGCCGACCTGATCGCGGCCTTGAAGAGCGGCAAGGTGGCCGGCGCCGGCATTGACGTGTTCGAGGTCGAACCGGCGGAGAACAACGCGCTGTTCGGCATGGAGAATGTGGTGGCGACGCCACATCTCGGTGCCTCGACGATGGAGGCGCAGGAGAACGTCGCGCTGCAGGTCGCCGAGCAGATGTCGGACTATCTGATCAAAGGCGCCGTCTCCAATGCCATCAACATGCCGTCGATCACTGCCGAGGAAGCGCCGCGGCTGAAACCTTTCGTCAAGCTCGCCGAAGTGCTCGGCGCCTTTGTCGGACAGGTCACCGAGGATCCGATCAAGGAGGTCGAGATCCTGTTCGATGGCTCGACCGCGACGATGAATACGCGGGCGCTGATCAGCGCTACTCTTGCCGGGCTGATCCGGCCGCAGGTCGCCGACGTCAACATGGTGTCGGCGCCGATCATGGTGAAGGAGCGCGGCATCATCGTCGCCGAGGTCAAGCGCGACAAGTCGGGAGTGTTCGACGGCTATATCAAGCTAACTGTTAAGACCGAGCACAGGACGCGCTCGATCGCCGGCACCTGTTTTTCGGACGGCAAGCCGCGCTTCATCCAGATCAAGGGCATCAATCTCGACGCCGAGGTCGGTCAGCACATGCTCTACACGACCAATGCCGACGCGCCCGGCATCATCGGCCTGCTCGGCACGGTGTGCGGCGAGAACGGCGTCAACATCGCCAATTTCCAGCTCGGCCGCAACCGGCCGGGCGGCGATGCCATTGCGTTGCTCTATCTCGATGCGCCGTTCCCGGAAGACGTGTTGGCGCAGGTGCGCTCGCACAAATCGATCGACTCGGCCAAGCGGCTGCATTTCGACGTCGGCGCGGCCTGAAATTCGATCGCCCCGTGTGCAGCAGCACGCGGGGCGCTTCCATGGTCGTTGACGGACTGCAGTGAACCGTCGCGGCAAGCGACTTCATTCAGCAGCGGATACCGCCATCTTCCGTCCGCTGTATTCGGCGAGGCTGATGCCGCCCAGCACCAGTGCGAGAGCCAGCGCCTGATAGAGCTGGAATGTCTCACCGACAATCAGCACCGACAGCAGCGTACCGAAGATCGGCACCAGATTGATGAACAGGCCGGCCCGGTTGGCGCCGATCAGCTCGTTGCCCCTGATATAGAAGATCTGCGAGATGACCGAAGCACCGATGGCGGTATAGAACGCGACAGCCCAGCCGCGGGCGTCGGGGACGATGACCTTGCCGGCGGCAATCTCCCACAGGAAGAAAGGCAGCGATGTGATGAGTGCGGCAACCGACAGCGCCAGCATCAGGCTCTGCCAACGGATGACCGGCTTCAGCCGCAACCCCACCGAATAGAAGGAGTAGCAAAGCACGGCGACCAGCATGATCGCGTCGCCGAAGTTGAGATCCAGCTTGAGAAGCTGGCGCAGGTCGCCATGGCTCGCTGTCACCGCGACGCCGATGATGGTCAGCACGACGCCAGCGATCTGCACCCGGTTCACCCGCAGGCGAAACAGCACGAAATTGGCGATGATGATCACGATCGGTATCGCCGCCTGCTCGATCGAGACGTTGATCGCCGTCGTGTAGTTGAGTGCCGTGTAGAAGATCGCATTGAAAAAGGCGAAGCCGCAAGCGCCGAGCCCGCCAAGCAGCAACCAGTGCCGGCGCACCACTGGCCAGTCCTCATGCAGCGTTCGCCAGCCGATCGGCAGCAGGATCAGAACGGCCAGAATCCAGCGCAGGAAGACCAGCGTCATTGGCGAAATGTGGTCGACGGCCAGCTTGCCGGCCACGGAGTTGCCGCCCCACAGCAAGGTGGTGAACAGCAGGAATAGGTAGGCGGCTCGATGCATCGTGACATTCCGGCCAGGCAGAGGCAATTTGACGTCGGTGTGGGACTATTGCGACCGCTAGCCCAAGTAAATGATGTCAAAGGCGAAAATTGTTGTGCCTCGGAGCGTTTTGGGTGGCAAAGAGTGGTCGCGCTCGCCGGGTCTTGACGCTATAGAGCGACGTGCGTGCAATTGGACGCTACAAGTTACGCGTCGGGAGGCTTTAATCCTCGCGTCGTGCTCTCCGAAAATCGATTCCGTTTTTGGGGGCCGATGCGATAGAGGCCTGTCGTTTCGAACTGTTTTCAAGCTGCTCGTGCGGCGTCTCAAGGGAAAAGAAATATGGCCAATGTGGTGGTCGTCGGCTCGCAATGGGGCGATGAGGGCAAAGGCAAGATCGTAGACTGGCTGTCGGAGCGCGCCGACGTTGTCGTGCGCTTCCAAGGCGGCCACAATGCCGGCCACACGCTGGTCGTCGACGGCAAGGTCTACAAGCTGTCGCTGCTGCCGTCCGGCGTGGTGCGGCAAGGCAAGCTGTCCATCATCGGCAATGGCGTCGTCTTCGATCCGCACGCTTTCGTCGCGGAGGTTGCGAAATTGAAGGCGCAGGGCGTCGAGGTGACGCCAGACCGCCTGAAAATAGCCGAAAACACCGCGCTTATCCTGTCCTTGCACCGGGAGCTGGACGGATTCCGCGAGGACGCCGCGTCCAATTCCGGAACGAAGATCGGCACGACCCGCCGCGGTATCGGTCCCGCCTACGAAGACAAGGTGGGCCGGCGCGCGGTCAGGGTGATGGATTTGGCGGATTTGGAAACGCTACCCTTGAAGGTCGACAGGCTGCTGACGCACCACAATGCGCTGCGGCGCGGGCTTGGCCATGGCGAAGTCACGCATGAGGCGATCATGAGCGAGCTGATTTCCGTCGCCGACGAGATCCTGCCCTATATGGACCGCGTCTGGAAAATCCTCGACGACAAGCGCCGCGCCGGCGAGCGCATCCTGTTCGAGGGCGCGCAAGGCACGTTGCTCGACATCGATCATGGTACCTATCCGTTCGTCACCTCGTCAAATACCGTTGCCGGCCAGGCCGCTGCCGGCTCCGGTGTCGGCCCCGGCGCCATCGGCTATGTGCTCGGCATCACCAAGGCCTATACCACGCGTGTTGGCGAAGGCCCGTTTCCGACCGAGCAGAAGAACGAGATCGGCGAGTTCCTGGGCACGCGTGGCCATGAATTCGGCGTCGTCACCGGTCGCAAGCGCCGCTGCGGCTGGTTCGATGCCGTGCTGGTCCGCCAGGCCGTCGCCGTCAACGGCATCAAGGGCATTGCGCTGACCAAGCTCGATGTGCTCGATGGGCTGGACGAGATCAAGGTCTGTACCGGCTACCGCCTCGACGGCGAGGCGATAGATTACCTGCCGGCCAGCCAGGGTGCGCAGGCCCGCGTCGAACCGGTCTACGAAACGTTGGAGGGGTGGAAAGGTACCACCGCCGGCGCGCGTAGCTGGAACGATCTGCCGGCCCAGGCGGTGAAGTACGTCCGCCACATCGAAGAGCTGATCGGCGCGCCGGTCGCACTCCTTTCCACCAGCCCTGAACGGGACGACACGATACTTGTGACCGATCCGTTTCAAGACTAGTTTCTCAGCCTTTCCGGGCATTGCGGCTGATTTGCGGGGGCCGGCCCAGAAACAAATGCAGGTCGACTGAAGCATGGTAGATTTTGTTGGTGCCCTGAAAAAGACGCTAGACAAGCTTGATAAGCCGTCGGCGGAAGTGCGCGCCAAAGTTTATGACATGGCGCGTTCGACGATCGCGAAGAAAATTGCCGAACGCGATCCGCCGTTTGCGCCGTCGGATGTCGCCAGGCAGAAGCGCGCACTCGAAGACGCCATCGCAAGCGTTGAGCGAGAATATGCTAAACCGGCACCGGCATCCGATCCGCTGGCGGAACTGGAGGACATCTTCTCCTCCATCGACCGCAACAAGAACCAGCCCAGCCATGTCCGGCAGCCGGCAAAGACCGAGCCAGCAACGACCGGGCCAGCAAAGACCGGGCCGGCCCAGACTGGGCCGGCATGGCAGTCCACGCCCGCCAAGGCGGTGCCGAACTGGCAAAAGCCGCAGCCCGTCGCTCTTCCTCAAGAGCGCGCTGGTCCGCCGCCGTCCGATATGGATCTTCCGACGGCCGATGACCAAGACAGCGTTTTTCGGGGCGACGACTTTTCCAACGACGGCGGCCCCGCGGAGGACAGGTTCCAGCGACTCCATCCTGCCGAGCGCAGGCGCAGCTATGGCGGCGTGATCGCCGCCGCCATTGCCCTGCTGGTCATTGCCGGTGGCGGTTATGGCATCTGGCTGAACAAGGATGCGTTCGGCAGCATGCTCGGCCTCGACGAGACCAAAGCCGTCGCCACCGAACCGCTGGTAAAACCAGCCCCGGCCAAGCCGGTGGCCGATGCGGCCGTACCGGCCGCCGCGCCTCCGACGGAGGCCGGCGAGGGCGCGAAGTTTACGCAGCGCCTGACGCCCGAGGGCCACGAAGTCGATCCCGGCCCCGCGGCCGGGCAGGCGGGCATCGGCGAAGGCGAATCCGTCGCCGCACTGACCACGCCGCCATCGGCCGCTCAAGCGCCGACCACCCCGGCACCCGCCGCGCCGGCACCGGCGGCACCCGCCGACACGCAAGCCACGGCCAATGCTCCAGCAGTCGATGGGTCGGCTGCGCCAACGCCCGCAACGCCGCCCGATGCTGCAGCTGCTCCGCCAGCCCCTGCAACGGCCGCCCCACCGCCCGCGACGGCAGCGGCACCGACGGTAGTTCCGCCGCAAGCCGCGTTGGCCGTTGGCCAGAAGGCGATCTTCTACGAGGAGCGCACCAGCACCGCTCAAGGCTCGGCCGAGCCCGGCAACATCGTCTGGTCGCTGGTGCAGGAATCGCCCGGCGGCGACCTGCCGCCCGAGCCGGCGATCCGTGCCGAGGCGACCATTCCAGGCAAGGATATCCAGTTGCGCATGACGATCCGTCGCAACACCGACCAGACGCTGCCGGCCAGCCACATCATCGAGATGATCTTCCTGACGCCTAATGGCTTCGAGGGCGGCGGTGTCGACAACATCTTGCGTGTCGCCATGAAGGGCTCCGAGCAGGATGCCGGCAGCCCGCTGATCGGCATCCCGGCCAAGATCGCCGATGGCTTCTTCCTGGTTGCGCTCAACGACACCAAGGCGGATGAAGACGCCAATCTGACCTTGCTCAGAGGTCAGGACTGGATTGACGTGCCGGTCGTCTACAAGACCGGGCGGCGGGCGCTGCTCACCATGGAAAAGGGAATTCCCGGCGAGAAGGTGTTCGACGAGGCGCTGAAAGCCTGGCAGACAAAGACGGCGGGGTGAGGCCGGCTCACCAGCCCAACGCCTCCTTGGCTCAGAAGCCTTGGAACAGCATGTCGAGCGCACTCACGATGTCTTCGTGATGCCTGGTCAGATTCAGTCGGCTCTCGCCCAGTTCCGTCGCCGCAACCGTGGCGATCAAATGGGTGGCCATGACCAATTTCCGACCATTGATCTCGAAAATGGGATGGAGCCTTCGCATTGGTGATGGCGCCATCGCAACCGGCAGCAGCGGGACGACCACCCGGGTCTTGAAGTGGTCGAGCAGATCGGCCTGGACGTCGAGAAGATAGCCGCCTTCGATGCTACTCGCGAAGACGTCGTAGCGCGCCATCAGAATTGCCGATGTTCTGCCAGCGGAATACCGTGTTTTTCGACATATTCGTTCCACGCATCTATCGTCGCGCGGTTCTCAAGCTTCCACAGCCGCGTCTTCTCGGCGGCCACTGCCTCAGCGATGCCGGCTTCAGCGGCGCGCGAGACATTCACATCGAGCCCCTTGGCTTCCTTCATGAGCTTTGAGTCGATCGACAGATTTGCCGGCTGACGAACCGCATTCACAGCTATCTTGCGCATGATCACTCCGCAGCATGCGCATAATATATGCGCACTCCTGTCTAGCCGCAATGACACGGTGCTTGAACTCGCGAATTACCCCTCCATCTCCTCGCGCAGCATCTCGAGTTCCAGCCATTCCTCCTCGAGCGCTGCCAGTGTGACGCGCTCCTTGTCGAGCGCGGCAATCGTCTTCTGGAACGAGGCCGGGTCGCGCTCGTAATAGGCCGGATCGGCGATATTGTTCTCCAGCCGCGAGATCGAGGCCGACACCGCCTCGATCTTCTTGGGTAAGGTTTCCAGCGCGAATTTCTGCTTGAACGACAGTTTCCTGGCCGGGCCCTTGGCAGCGGCCGCGTCGCTCCTGCTTGCAGCCGTCGCCTCGCTGGTCTCTGCCTTCGGCCGCGCCTTGCGGTCGTCCAGCCTGGTGCCGCCGCGCTGCGCCAGCATGTCGGAATAGCCGCCGGCATATTCGATCCAGCGGCCGTCGCCGTCCGGCGCGATGATGCTCGTCACGGTGCGGTCGAGGAAATCGCGATCGTGGCTGACCAGGATCACCGTGCCGGCAAAGCCGGCGACCAATTCCTGCAGCAGCTCCAGCGTCTCCATGTCGAGGTCGTTGGTCGGCTCGTCGAGCACAAGCAGGTTTGCCGGCCGTGCCAAAACGCGGGCGAGAATCAGCCGTGCCCGCTCGCCGCCCGAAAGCTCGCGCACCGGCGTGCGCGCCTGTTCCGGCTTGAACAGGAAGTCTTTCATGTAAGAGACGACGTGGCGCTGTTCGCCATTGATGACGAGGTTCTCGCCGCGCCCGTCGGTGAGATACTGCGCCAGTGTCTCCTGTGGATCGACGGCCTCGCGCTTCTGGTCGAGCGTGGCGATCTCCAGATTGGTGCCGAGCCGCACCGTGCCTGCGTCCGGCTTCAATTCGCCGGTCAGCATCTTCAACAGTGTCGTCTTGCCAGCGCCGTTCGGCCCGACCAAGCCAACGCGATCGCCGCGCTGGATGCGGGTCGAAAATCCCTTGACCACGGTCAGATCGCCAAAGCTCTTCTCGATGTTCTTGGCTTCAATCACCAGCTTGCCGGATTCGGCGGCGTCGCTGGCTGTCATCGTCGCCGCACCCTCGGCGCCGCGATGACCGCGAAAGCGCTGGCGCATGGTCTGCAACTCACCGAGTCGGCGCATGTTGCGCTTGCGCCGCGCTGTCACGCCATAGCGCAGCCAGTGCTCCTCGCGCACGATCTGGCGACCGAGCTTGTGCTGCTCGCGCTCTTCCTCCTCCAGCACCGTGTCGCGCCATTCCTCGAAATAGCCAAAGCCCTTGTCGAGACGGCGGGTCTGGCCGCGGTCGAGCCAGATTGTGGCGCGTGACACGCGCTCGAGAAAACGGCGGTCATGCGAGATGACGACCAGTGCCGAGGAGGTGCGGGCAAGCTCCTCCTCCAGCCATTCGATGACCGACAGGTCAAGATGGTTTGTCGGCTCATCGAGGAGGAGAATGTCGGGCTCCGGCGCCATGACGCGGGCGAGTGCCGCACGCCTCGCCTCGCCGCCGGAGAGGTCGTTCGGCCGTTCTTCGCCGGTCAGGCCGAGATGCTCCATCAGATAGGTGGCGCGATAGGGATCGTCGGCGGGCCCGAGCCCCGCCTCGACATAGGCGCGGACGGTCGCAAAACCGTCCATGTCGGGCATTTGCGGCAAGTAGCGCACGGTTGCCGAAGGCTGGCGGAAGACTTCGCCGTCCTGCGGCTCGATCAGCCCGGCGGCGATCTTGAGCAGCGTCGACTTGCCCGAACCGTTGCGGCCGACCAGGGCGATCTTGTCGCCAACTGAGGCCGTCAGGGCGGCACCGTCGAGCAGCGGCGTGCCGCCAAAGGTCAGCTTTATCCCGTCGAGATTGAGAAGCGGCGGTGCCATGTCAGCTTTCAGGTAAGGGAAAAGGATGCGCGAGCAGCAGCGCGCGGCCGCTGGCCAGCGCGATTTCCAACCGGCCCCTGACCTCGTTGGAAATGGTCAGCGACGAGCCGAACGCAACCTCGACGTGGTCGAGCGGCCATTTGGCACCGGTGACGCTCAGGCCGGCGAGATCGGAGAAGCCGAGCACCGAAAACAGCGTGCCGTCGGCATAGTCGAAGCCAGCCTTTCCGGGCAGCAAGGGAATGCCTTCCTGTGCGCCGCTGGTCAAAAGCACTTCCGTCCCGCCTTCCGCCAGCCGGACGCTCAGCGCCATATGCAGGAAGATGTGGTCGGTGCGTTTGCCGCCGAAAGCGCCTGCGAGCACAAGGCTGGTCGCACCGCGTTCGAGCGCGGCAGCGATAGCGAGTTCACCGTCGGTCTTGTCCTTTTCGGCGGGAAACACCTGCCGTGGTACGGCGGCCAGATCCTCCGGCAACTCGGCAGGCACGGAATCGAAATCGCCGACCCAGAGTTCCGGCCTCAGGCCCAGCATACGGGCATGGCCGATGCCGGCATCGGCAGCGATGACGCGCGAGCCTTCGACCTGGCGGTCGAGCAGCGGCGTGCGGATGAGATCGCCGCCAAGCAGGATGGTGAATTTGCTCATATCTCGTGGCCCTTACCAGCCCTGCCCCAGAAACGGAAGAATGAAACGGAAGATGAAACGGCAGACGAAACGGAAGGCTGGGCTTTGGATGCCCGGCAAACTTCCGCTTGCGCAGCACTTCGGCCGGGCCTATGTGTCGAAACGCTCTAACGGGGTGCCGGACGCGATCTTCGCGGACCGGCTGAGAGGCAAGACTGCCAACCCGCTGAACCTGATCCGGTTTGTACCGGCGGAGGGATTAGACGTTTCGGACAGCCCGACGCCTCAATTCCTTTCAACGCGAACGAAGGAGGCGCCGATGCGCAGTTTTTTCCACTCTCTTGTCCCGATTGTCCTGCTTGCGGCATCCGCGCTCGCCCTGCCAGGGCAGGCATCGGCACAGGATAGACTGACCGTCTATACCTATGAAAGCTTCACCGCCGATTGGGGTCCGGGACCGGCAGTGAAGAAGGCCTTCGAGGCCGAGTGCAGTTGCGTCATCGAATTCGTCTCGGTCGCTGACGGCGTGGCGCTGCTCAACCGTGTGAAGCTGGAAGGGGCCGCCACCAAGGCCGATATCGTGCTTGGCCTCGATACCAATTTGACGGCGGACGCCAAGGCAACCGGCCTGTTTTCGCCGCATGGCGCCATATCGGATGTCAGCGTGCCGGGCGGCTGGCGCGACGATATTTTCGTGCCGTTCGACTATGGCTATTTCGCCGTCGTCTACAATACCGAAAAACTGAAGAACCCGCCGAAGAGCCTCAGGGAACTGGTCGAGGGCGATGCCGGAGAGAAGATCGTCATCCAGGACCCGCGCACCTCGACGCCGGGTCTTGGCCTGCTGTTGTGGGTCAAGTCGGTCTATGGCGACAAGGCGCCCGAAGCCTGGGCCAAGCTCAAAGCAAAGGTGCTGACGGTGACGCCAGGCTGGAGCGAGGCTTACGGCCTGTTCACCAAGGGCGAGGCGCCGATGGTGCTGTCGTATACCACGTCGCCGGCCTACCACATGGTCGCCGAAAACACCGAGCGCTACCAGGCGGCGTCCTTCGAGGAAGGCGAATACCTGCAGATCGAAGTTGCGGGGATCACCACCAAGGGCGCGAAGAACCCCCTGGCGGAAAAGTTCATCGCCTTCATGACCGGACCGAAATTCCAGGATGTCATTCCCGAAACCAACTGGATGTTCCCGGCCGGCAAGACCGACAAGCCGCTCAATCCGGCGTTCGACAAGCTGGTCAAACCGACCAAGACCTTGCTGTTCAGCCCGGAGGAAGTCGCGGCCCACCGCAAGGCCTGGGTCGATGAGTGGCTTGCGGTGATGAGCAAGTAGCTTTGGCCGATTGATCGAAGATGATCGCTCTACGGCGCCCCCCTCTGTCCTGCCGGACATCTCCCCCACAAGGGGGGAGATCGGACGGCACGGCGGCTTTCGCCAGTCGCCGATGTTGCTGGAATGAGCAGAGCGCTGAAACTGCCAATCTCACCCCTTGTGGGGGAGATGTCCGGCAGGACAGAGGGGGGCGCGAAGGAACGCAATCCTCACTAAGAATCTCGAATCTGGTGGTCTAGCGTGCAACGCGCACCATCATCTGACTCCCGCATCACCGCCGGCATCCTCGCGCTTGCGGCAATAGCACTTCTGCTCGGCGGAGCATTTGCAGGGCTGATCATCGAAGCCACACGCGACCCGTCCGGTGTCGCCTCCGCCTTCGATTCGTATCTCTTGCGTATCGTCCGTTTCACGCTCTGGCAGGCTCTGCTGTCGACCCTGCTCTCCGTCGCGCCAGCGCTGTTCGCCGCGCGTGCCCTGTCGCGGCATCCACAGTTTTTCGGGCGAGGCTTTATCCTGCAGCTTTTCGCCGTGCCACTGGCGCTGCCGGCCATTGTTGCTGCACTCGGTGTCTTGGCGCTCTATGGCCGCGCCGGCTATTTTGCCGGCACGCTGGGCGCGCTAGGCGGCCAGAGCTGGCCCGGCATCTATGGCCTGTCGGGCATACTCGTCGCCCATGTCTTCTTCAACCTGCCGCTGGCGACGCGGCTGTTCCTGGAGGCGTTGCAGACCGTGCCGGCCGACCAATGGCGGCTGGCGAGCCAGCTTGGCATGGGTGCTGCGCCGGCCTTCCGGCTGATCGAATGGCCGCCGCTGCGTGCGGCCTTGCCGGGCGTTGCCGGGCTCGTTTTCATGCTGTGCATCACCTCCTTCACCATCGTGCTTACGCTCGGCGGCGGACCCAGCGCGACGACGCTGGAGGTTGCCATCTACCAGGCGCTGCGTTTCGACTTCGACCCGGCGCGGGCTGTGACGCTGACCCTGCTGCAGATTGCCCTAACCTTCGTGGTCGTGCTGGCCTTGACGCGGCTTGGCGCCAATATGACCGGCGACGCCAATCTGCCGGTGGCGCCGCGCCGGTATTTTTCAGCCGGTGCGGCCGAGACCGTCCTGAACGCGCTGGTGATCGGGCTGGCACTGCTATTTGTCGCCGGGCCGATGGCGGCCACGCTGGCGGCCGGGCTTGGCGCCGATCTCGGCCGCCTGGCCGGCGAGAGCGCGGTGCGGCAAGCGACGGCGACCAGTGCCGTGCTGTCCGTCTTATCGGCGCTGCTCTCCCTGGCGCTGTCGCTGTCGCTGGTCATGGCACGCCGGGCGCTGGCGCTCACCCGGCGGACAGGCCGACGGACGGTGCTCGAACATCTGGCCGACACCGGTGCGGGGTTCGTCCTGGTGGTGCCGCCCATCGTCATCGGCGCCGGCTGGTTCCTCCTCCTGCGCACTGTCAGCGATGTCTTTGCGATCGCCCCTGTCATGGTCGTTGCGGTCAATGCGGTGATGGCGATGCCGTTCGCCATCCGCGCCATCCGCCCTGCCTATGACGCGGCGAGCGAACGCCACGAACGGCTTTGCGCACAGCTTGGCATCTCGGGCTGGAACCGGTTGCGGCTGATCGACTGGCCGTCGCTGCGGCGGCCGCTCGCCACCGGCTTCGCTTTCGCCATGGCGCTGTCGCTCGGCGATCTTGGCGTCATTGCGCTGTTCGGCAGCGATTCCGTGCAAACCTTGCCCTACCTGCTGCTGGCCCGCATGGGCAGTTACCGCACCGAGGATGCGGCCGGGCTGGCGCTGCTGCTCGGCCTTGTCTGCCTGGCGCTGGTGCTGACCGCGGACTGGATGGGAAGGAGGGAGAAATCATGATGCCGATCGGCCCGGAACGCTCCATTTCGGTGGAAAAAGGCGCGGCCGTGCGGCTCGATAATGTCTCGTTCAGCTATGGTGAAACGCCGCTTATGTTCGATGTCGATTTCCCGGCATCGGAAATCACCGCCATCATGGGGCCGAGCGGTTCGGGAAAGTCGACACTGCTTAATCTGGTGGCCGGTTTCGAGGCGCCACGGTCAGGCCGCGTGCTCATCGGCGGCGCCGACGTCAGCACTGCGCCGCCATCAGCGCGGCCGGTATCGATGGTGTTCCAGGAAAACAACCTGTTTGCCCATCTGTCCCTCGAGCAGAATGTCGGGCTCGGCCGCTCGCCTTCGCTCAGGCTGGGCGAGGCTGACCGCGCCGCAATCGCCGCAGCGCTGAAGCGCGTCGGCCTTGCCGGCAAGGAAAGCCGACTGCCGCGCGAACTCTCCGGCGGCGAGCGGCAGCGCGTCGCGCTCGCCCGGGTTTTAGTGCGCGACCGGCCGGTGCTGTTGCTCGACGAGCCGTTCGCTTCGCTCGGACCGGCACTGCGCGACGACATGCTCGACCTGGTGGCCGACGTCCATTCGGAGCAGCGCATGACGGTGCTATTCGTCACGCACCAGCCGGACGATGCGCGCCGTATCGGCCAAAACATGGTTTTCCTGGACGGTGGCACGGTTGCCGCGACCGGCACCGCCGCCGATTTTTTCGTTGGGGCTGGACCGGAGGCATTCCGACGCTATATCGGCTCGGGTCCGTTTGCGGCTGGATCACGAGATGTTGCCCGGAAGCGGACATAATTTATGGTCAAACCGGCGGAAGGCGAAGCGGCGCTTGCTTGCCATGGTCGAGGTAGTGTGGCTAGGTCCGCCAGGAACTGGTCCGGCTTAGACCGTGATTTGCCCTTGCTGCCTCGTATCTGTCGGACGCACGAAGGACGCCGTAGAACTTGATTTTGCGCGTGATGCTTTCCGGAAATCGCGCCCGATTTTCGCGGTCACGTCCCAGGACTTGAAAGGAAGCCGACCTGCCGACCGGCATCGACAATCGGAGGGTGAAACCGCTGGCGCGCTTTCTGGCGCTGGCCGGTCTTGCCGTGGCGCTGGCAAGCTGCCAGATGTTCACGCCTCCCGACGTGCAGGAATCGGGCTTCCAGCCCTCCGACAAGCCGATTACGGTCGACAATGTCGCCGCTAACAGCAGGCTCGCCGAACTGGCGAAGGCGCAGCACCCGCGCATCCTCGCCACCTATGGCGGCGAGTATTCCGACCCCAAGCTCGAGCGCATGGTGGCCAAGGTCGTCGGCAGACTGACCGTGGTGTCGGCCAACCCGACCCAGACCTACCGCATCACCATCCTCAACTCGCCCAACGTCAATGCCTTCGCGCTGCCGGGCGGCTATCTCTACATCACCCGCGGCCTGCTGGCGCTGGCCAACGATTCGGCCGAGCTTGCCGCCGTCATTGCGCATGAGATGGGCCACGTTACGGCCAATCATGGTCTGCAGCGCCAGCAGCTGGAAGCCGAAGAGGGGTTGGCGACCAAGGTCGTTTCGGACGTGCTCGGCGACAACCCGACGGCCAAGGCGGCGCTGATCCGCGGCAAGCTGAGGCTGGCCCAGTTCTCGCGCAATCAGGAGCTGGAGGCCGATGCCATCGGCATCAAGTCGATCGGCGAAGCCGGTTTCGACCCCTACGCCGCCGGCCGCTTCCTGCAGTCGATGTCGGCCTATACCGATTTCCGCTCGATCAGCGGCGCCACCGACGCCAGCCTCGACTTCCTGGCGACGCACCCCAACACGCCGCAGCGTATCGATCTCGCGCAGCGCCACGCCCGCCAGTTCGGCGCGCCCGGTGTCGGGTCGCGCGACCGCGATTCATTCCTTGCCGGCATAGACGGGCTGCTCTACGGCGACACGCCGGAGGAAGGCTATGTGCGCGGCGAAACCTTCCTGCATCCTGGCCTCGGCGTGTCGTTCTCGGTGCCCAACGGCTTCATCATCGACAATTCGGCGGCGGCGGTGACGGCCACAGGCCCGGGCGACATGGCAATCCGCTTCGACGGCGTTTCGATCGACAAGGACCGCTCGCTGACCGACTACATCCGCAGCGGCTGGGTTGCCGGGCTCGACGACAGCAGCGTGCGCCAGGAAACGATCAACGGCAACGAAGCGGCAACCGCGCATGCCGGCGCCGATGGCTGGCAATTCGATATTGCGGTGATCCGCGCCGGCGGCCAGGTCTACCGCTTGCTGACTGCTGCACCGTCTGCCAGCACCTCGCTGGGCACGGTCGCGCGCTCGGTCAGCGGCTCATTCCGCATCCTGAGTGCTGCCGAGAAGGCAGCACTGAAGCCACTGCGTATCCGCATCGTCACGGTGCGGCCCGGCCAGACAATGGGCTCCCTGGCCGCACAGATGGTCGGCGTCGACCGCAAGCTGGATTTGTTCAGGGTGCTCAACGCGCTCTCGCCGGGTGCTGCGGTTTCGGCCGGCGACAAGGTTAAGATCGTCACCGACAAATAGCAGCCGACGCGATTCAGGCCGCGAGAAATTCCGGATTCTGCTTTACCAGCGCCGCCTTGAGCTTTTCCATGGCGCGCGCCTCGATCTGCCGGACACGTTCCTTGGAGATGCCGAGCGTTTCGCCAAGCGCTTCGAGCGTCGCGCCCTCGTCGCTCAGCCGGCGTTCCTCGATAATCCTGAGTTCTCGCGCATTGAGAGCGCCGAGCGCCGTCTTCAGCCACACCGAGCGGCGTTCGACGTCGATCGTGTCGCCGACCACCTCATCGGGCAGCGGGTCATCCGAAACCAGGAACTCCATCCGCTCGGTTGCGCCCGCATCGTCGGCAAGCGGCGTGTTGAGCGAGCTGTCCGGCGCCGAAAGGCGGGAATCCATCATCGCCACATCGGCCTCCGATACCCCGAGAGCCGCCGACACTTCGCGGTAGAGCGTGGCATTCGACGTCTGCTCGGCGCCGTTTGCCAGGCGGGCGCGCAGACGCCGCAGGTTGAAGAACAGCGCCTTTTGCGCGGAGCTGGTGCCGCCGCGCACGATCGACCAGTTGCGCAGGATATAGTCCTGCATCGAGGCGCGGATCCACCATGTCGCATAGGTCGAGAACCGCACCTCTCGCTCGGGCTCGAAACGGGCCGCGGCCTCCAGCAGCCCGACATGGCCTTCCTGGATCAGGTCGCCCAGCGGAAGGCCGTAGTGGCGAAACCGCGACGCCATGGAAATGACCAGCCGCATATGCGCGACGGTGATGCGGTGCAGCGCGTGCTGGTCATTGTTTTCCTTCCAGCGCAGCGCCAGGAGATGCTCTTCGTCACGTTCCAGATAAGGGGCTTTCATCGCCGCGCGAACCATGGTCCGTCCTGCACTGTCTTCCATCATGCCGCGCTCCTGCTTCAGGCGTTGCGGTGCGATCGAATCGTGAGTTGGCGCCGATGGTTGAAATGGCGGCGCCGCGCCCTACAACAGCGAAGAACGTGCCATGCGGGGGAATGTTCCCCCGGACTGTCATGTCGATTGCGCTGTTCCAGGCGATTCGCCACCGGCCTTGACTCAGCCGGATGGCCCCGGGAACTGCTGGTTGAGAATTGGATTTCAAGGGCGCGAGATTTTTGAAATTTAGTTTCTTATTCCGGCATCGCGCATCTGTCATTTTCCGGCACTCGCAATGACGCCGGACATCGGCCAAGGACGGGATCACAGAAAAATGAAATGGCTCAAATCGCTCATCATCGCCGGAACGCTGCAGGTTCTGGCCATCGCTGCCGGTCATGCCGGCGCCAATCTCGACCAGATCAAGCAGTCCGGCGTCTTCAAGGTCGGCACGGAAGGAACCTATGCGCCCTTCACCTATCATGATGCTTCCGGCGCGCTCGTCGGCTTCGACGTCGAGATCGCGCGGGCCATCGCCGAGCGCCTCGGCGTCAAAGCCCAGTTCCTCGAAGGCAAATGGGACGGGCTGATCGCCGGTCTCGACGCCAACCGCTACGATGCCGTCATCAACGAGGTCGGCATCACCGAGGCGCGCAAGGCCAAATATGACTTTTCTGATCCCTACATCGCCTCCAAGGCGGTGCTGATCGTGCGTGGCGACAACACCGATATCAAGAGCTTCGCCGATCTCAAGGGCAAGAAGGCGGCGCAGTCGCTGACTTCGAACTTCGGCAAGCTGGCTGAAACCAACGGCGCCGAACTCGTCGGCACCGACGGCTTCGACCAGTCGATCCAGCTTCTTCTTACCGGCCGCGCCGACGCCACCATCAATGACAGTCTGTCCTTCCTCGACTTCAAGAAGCACAAGCCCGACGCCAATGTGAAGATTGCTGCGCAGGAGGAAAACGCCGACTATTCCGGCGTCATCGTGCGCAAGGGCGATCCGGAACTGGTGGCCGCCATCAATAAGGCGCTGGCCGACATCAAGGCCGACGGCACCTACAAGAAAATCGCCGACACCTATTTCGGCCAGGACGTTTCGAAGTAAAACGGCTTTCTCGTGTGGGCCGAACGCCGGCCCGCGTCGTTCATACCGCGGCGAGCTGTCTTTTGACGGCCCGCCGCTTTCGCGTGATGTGAGCGACGGCAATCTGGCAAGGAGGAGCCTTCGTGCCGCACTGGCTGCAACTGATGCTGGAATCCCTGCCTACGCTGCTGTGGGCCGCACTGATCTTCACCGTGCCGTTGACGCTGCTGTCGTTTGCATTCGGTCTTGTCCTAGGCCTGGTTGTGGCGCTTGTCCGGCTGTTCGGTCCCAAACCGCTGGTCGCCGTGGTCCGCTTCTACGTCTGGATATTCCGCGGCACGCCGCTTCTCGTGCAACTGTTCCTGATCTTCTACGGCCTGCCATCGGTCGGCATCCTGCTCGACGCCTTTCCGGCAGCACTGATCGGCTTTACCTTGAACATCGGCGCATATTCGTCGGAAATCATCCGCGCCGTCATCGGTTCGGTGCCCAAGGGTCAGTGGGAAGCGGCCTATTCGATCGGCATGACCTGGGCCCAGGCAATGCGGCGCACCATTCTTCCACAGGCGGGGCGCGTCGCCGTGCCGCCGCTGTCCAACACCTTCATCTCGCTGGTCAAGGACACTTCGCTCGCCGCCGCCATCACCGTGCCGGAGATGTTCCAGGCGGCCCAGCGCATCGTCGCCACCACCTATGAGCCGCTGATCCTCTATGTCGAGGCAGCGGCTCTCTATCTGGTCATGAGCTCCGTGCTGTCGGCCTTGCAGGCGCGGCTGGAAACGCGGCTCAACCGTTATGGCGGCTTCCTGGAGGCGCGCGCATGATCGGCCTCACCAACATCGAAAAGCGTTTCGGCGACAATTTGGTGCTGAAGGGCGTGACCGTCACCATCGAGGAAGGCAGCGTTACGGCGCTTGTCGGGCCCTCGGGCGGAGGGAAGAGCACGCTTTTGCGCTGCATCAACCTGCTCGAGCTGCCGACTTCAGGCACGGTGCGGATCGGCGACGATGCACTCGAGTTCCACCCCGGCGGCAGGGTCTCGACCAGGGATATCCAGCGGCTGCGGCTGCAGACCGGCATGGTGTTCCAGAATTTCCAGCTGTTTCCGCATCGTACTGCGATCGAGAACATCATGGAGGGGCTGGTGACGGTGCTGAAATGGCCCAAGGAGAGGGCGCGCGAACGGGCGCTGGCCCTGCTCGAAAAGGTCGGCATGGCGCACAAGGCCGATGCCTGGCCGGCGACGCTGTCAGGCGGCCAGCAGCAGCGCGTAGCGATTGCCCGGGCTCTGGCGCCTTCGCCGAAAGTCCTGCTCTGCGACGAGCCGACCTCTGCACTTGATCCGGAACTGGCGCAGGAGGTGGTCGACGTGCTCGGCAAGCTCGCCAGCGAGGGCACGACCATGGTGATGGCGACGCATGATCTGCGGCTCGCCTCGAAGATCGCGCGGGAAGTGGTGTTCCTCGATGCCGGCAACATCGTCGAACAAGGGCCGGCCGCGGTGTTGTTCAGCAACCCCGAGCGCCAGCGGACCAAGCGGTTCATTGCCACGCTGAAGCAGGAGGCGGAAAGGGAAGGCGGCGGCAAGAGCTAGAATGGCCATTACCGGTCCGCCAAAACAAAAAACCCGGCGCGAGGCCGGGTTTTTCTGAATTCGAAGGCGAAAAGGCTCAGGCAGCTTCTTCCTGCTCGGCTTCCTCATTGTCGGCCTTGGCGCCGCGCTTGGGGCCTTTGTTGAGGTTCACCTCGATGAGGCGAACCGCTTCGGTCTCCGACATGCGGTTGACGGCCGCGATCTCCCGGGCCATGCGGTCGAGGGCCGCCTCGTAGAGCTGGCGCTCGGAATAGGACTGCTCCGGCTGGTTGTCGGCGCGATAGAGGTCGCGCACCACTTCCGAGATCGAGATCAGATCGCCGGAGTTGATCTTGGCGTCATATTCCTGGGCGCGGCGCGACCACATGGTGCGCTTGACGCGGGCGCGGCCCTGCACGACCTTCAGCGCGCGCTCGACATAATCCTCTTCCGACAGCTTGCGCATGCCGATCGAGGTCGCCTTGGCGACCGGCACCTTGAGGCGCATCTTGTCCTTCTGGAAGTCGATGACGAACAGCTCCAGCTTGTGGCCCGCGACTTCCTGCTCATCGATCGAGACGATCTGGCCGACACCATGCGCCGGATAGACGATGTACTCGCCGGTCTTGAAACCGTGGCGCGCTGCGGTGGACTTCTTCTGCGGGGTGATCGTTGCCATTACGCCCTGAACTCCTTGTTGTGGTACCGGCATCGTGCCGGCCCGAACTCGTGCGACCGGGGTGACCGGTCCTTAGCCACACAACGATGAACTCACCGGAAAGGCCAGGATCGGCAAATCGCAACATTGCGACCGCCTGCCCCAGATCGCTCTGGTCCGGATTGAGAAATTCACCTTTCAGTGATTTGGGGCGTTTGCGCCATAAATCGACGTTGTGTCACCGGCATGTTTGGCTGATATAACACAAAAAGTCGGAAGAATCAAGGTTTTGCTGCACGCGCGAAGGCCACGCGCCGTCGCCGCCTGTCAAGGCAGTTAATGTATCACGTCTGTTAAGCGGCGTCAGGCCGCCGCAGCTGGCCGGCTCGTCAGTCGCCTTCGCCGGGCTCGGGGGAGAAATATTTCTCGAACTTGCCAGTTTCGCCATCGAAAGTTTTAGCGTCGGCCGGCGGCTCCTTCTTGGCGGTGATGTTGGGCCATTTCTCGGCATATTCGGTGTTGATCTGCAGCCATTTGTCGAGGCCCGATTCGGTATCGGGCTTGATCGCGTCGGCCGGGCATTCCGGTTCGCAGACGCCGCAATCGATGCACTCGTCCGGGTGGATGACGAGCATGTTCTCACCTTCGTAGAAGCAGTCGACCGGACAGACCTCGATGCAGTCCATGTATTTGCATTTTATGCAATTGTCGGTCACGACATAGGTCATTGGTCGGCTCCGGGACGTCCCATTTTGTTGGGCTTTTTTGGTGAGGTAACGCCTTTGTCCGCTGGTGGCAAGGGCGGCCCCTGCCAGCGGTGCCGCGGTTTCCGGAATGAAATTCCGGAAGGCCGGCAAAGCGGGCGTTCGACCTTGCTCAATCGTCGCCGAGCAGGTGGTCGGTCCGGCGGCGCTCCTTCTTCGTCGGGCGACCGCTGCCGGCCTCGCGCAACGGCGGCACCGCATCCGGAAGCCCCTCGCCCTTGGGCGCGGCGGGCGGCGACATGTCCTCGTAGAGCAGGCGGGCCTCTTCTGCCGGGCCACGCCGTACGCCGGTGCCAAGGACTTTCCAGACGAAGATCCGCCGCTCCAGCGTGATGGTCAAAACGTCGCCCGGCCGGACCGTATCGGAGGCCTGCGCTGCTTTGTCGCGATTGATGCGGACGCGTCCGGCGAGGACCAGCCTGGCTGCCAGCGTGCGCGATTTTACCGCGCGCGAGAAGAACAGCCACTTGTCGATGCGCTGGCGGGCATCAGTGACCATTGGACGAGCAGCTTACTTCTTCAGCTGGTCGCGCAACGCGGCGAGCTTGGCGAAGGGCGAGTCCGGGTCGAAGCGGACCGGGCGTTCCTCACGCGGTTTCGGCTGGAAGGCGGGCTTTGCGCCTTGGGCGCTGCCTTTGCCGTCCTGCCGGCCAGCCTTCCAGTCGGGCCGGTTTTCGCGCCGGTCGGGGCGTTCACCTTGCGGCTTGCCGGCGTGCTGCTCTCCAGCCTCGCCTTGCGGTTTAGGCTTGAACTTGCTGCGGTCGAAGCGCGGTTTGCCGGCGCCGACACGCGGGTCGTGGCGCCCCTGACGGGCGGGCCGGTCGCCTGGCGTCGGTTGCCCGCCGGCATCTACCGGCGCATCGCTGCGGCTGTCCGGCGCAGCTTGACCATTGCGCGCGCGATTGCCCCGTTGATTGTCCCGTGGGCGGTTGTCATGCTGGCGATGACGCGGGCGCTGGTCGAAACGACCCTGCCGCCACAATAGGATAGGTTTTGGCTCCTCCGCCTCCGGGGCAGCGTCGTCGGCGACTGCTTCCGCCGTCGCTGCAGGTTCGGCCGGCGATGCTTCCGTCGTTTCGAAGATCGGCGGCTCTGCCGGTGCCGTAGCCTCAGTTTCCGCCCCAAGTTCCGCCGCCCTTGGCTCAGCCGCTGGTTCTGCAGCCGCTTCGGCGGCGGGCAGGGTCTCTTGCGTGACTTCTGCCGCAGCTTCAGGGGCTGGAGCTTCCGCGACAGGCTGTGCCGCCGCTTCGGTCACAGCTTCAGCCGCCGCCTCCGCAACGGGAGCCGCATTCGACACGGGTTCCGAAGCCTCCGCCGGCGGCTCTGCCGCGGCAGATGCTTCCGCCATCCTCGCCTGCTCGACTCGCGCAGCCTCTTCCGCCGCCAGCTTTGCAGCAGCCGCTTCACGCGCGGCACTGTCCTGTGCTTCGAGCCGCGCCTTGACCTCGGCTGCCGGTTTGGCATCGGCGCGATAGCCGAGCCCCTTCAGGATTTCTTCCATGTCGTCGGCGGTGGCGCCGAGGATCGACATCATCGGCGGCGTCACCATGAAGGACTGGCCGTCATAGGCGCCGTCGGGGCGAGGCCCGAGGCCCGGCTTCCAGTTGGTCGCCGGCCGGATCAGGTCGGCCAGCCGCTCGAGAATATCGACGCGTACAGCACGCCGGCCAAGATTGCGGTAGCCGGCAAGCTTGTAGAAGGTCTTGTCGAACGTCGGATCGATGACCACCGAGGTGCGGCCGGAGGCCAGTGCGTGAACGACATCGCCGAAGCCGGGCTTGTCCTTGCCGTCGTTTCTCAGCGCCCACAGCAGCGTGATCAACCCGGCCGGCGCCGGCTTGATCAGCGCCGGCACAAAGACATGGTAGGCGCCGAAGCGCACGCCGAGGCGGCGAAGCGCCGCGCGGCCTTCCTGGTCGAGCGACTTCATCTCGTCGGCGATGTCGCGACGGTTGATGAGGCCGAAATGCTCGACAAGCTGGAAAGCGATGCCGCGGCCGATGCCGGTGATCTGCTCGGCATTCTTGAGGTCGACCAGCGGCTTCAGCAGGGATTCGATCTGGAAATTGACGAAGCGCTCGGCGCGCGCCGCAACCTTGTCGCGGGCCGGACCGGTGAGCTGCTCGTCGGCCAGCAGGACAAGACGCGGCTTCAAAGCGTCTTCGCCGGCGACCAGCGTGCCGATCGGCGCGCCGATCCAGCGCAGCGTGCCATCCGAACCCAGGGCGATGTCGCCATTGGCAGAGGCGCCGAAGCGCTCGGCCCGCGCCTCGAACTCGGCGGCAAGCGCCTTCTGCGCCGCCGCCCGCACCGCCTTGGCGTCCTCGCCGCCGGCGCTCTGGTCGGCGGTAAAGCGGAAACCCTGCAGCTCGCCGACATGATGGCCTTCGACGAGGACGGTTCCGGTTGGGCTGATTTCGGCTTCAGGCATCGTGTTTTCTCTAAGGCGCCGCATGAGGACGGAAGTCCTGCGGTCTACAAAACGTTTCGTCAACCGCTCATGCAGCGCATCCGACAATCTGTCTTCGATTTCGCGCGTCTTTTCCTGCCAGTGTGCCCGATCGGCCAGCCAGCCGGGCCGGTTGGAAACGAAGGTCCATGTGCGGATCTGGGCAATCCTGTGCGACAGCGTGTCGATGTCGCCTTCGGTGGTGTCGGCACGGCGCACCTGCTCGGCCATGTAGTTCTCGTCGACATGGCCATGCCTGGCAAGGTCCATGTAGATGGAGGCGATCAAGTCGGCGTGCTGGGCCGGCGCGATCTTCCTGTAGTCGGGCAGCGCGCAGGCTTCCCACAGCAGCGCCACGCGTCTGGCATCGGTGGTGAGTGCCCGGACGTCCTCGTCGCGCGACAGATGCTCGAGCGCCTGCGCGTCCACGGCCGGCAGTGCGCGCGTCAGGCCTTCGACCGGGGCGTTGGTCTCGATCGAGCGTTTCAGCGCATCGAGGTTGGCGAAATCGAAATGCGCGGTGCGCCACTGCAGCACTTTCACCGGGTCGAAATCATGCGCCTCGATTTTCTGGATCAGTTCCTCATCCAGCGGATCGACCTGGCCGGTGACGCCAAAGGTGCCGTCGCGCAGGTGCCGGCCGGCGCGGCCGGCAATCTGGCCGAGTTCGGCCGCCGTCAGGTTGCGGTACTGGTAGCCGTCGAATTTGCGGTTCTGGGCGAAGGCGACGTGGTCGAGGTCGAGGTTGAGGCCCATGCCGATGGCGTCGGTTGCGACGAGGTAGTCGACGTCGCCCGACTGGAACAGCGCCACCTGGGCGTTGCGGGTGCGCGGGCTGAGTGCGCCGAGCACGACGGCGGCACCGCCTTGCTGGCGGCGGATCAGCTCGGCAATGGCATAGACCTCGTCGGCCGAGAAGGCGACGATCGCGGTGCGCCGTGGCAGGCGGGTCAGCTTCTTCGAGCCGGCATAAGCAAGATGCGATAGCCGTGGCCGGGTCACCACCGACACGCCCCGCAGCAGGCGCTGCAGGATGCCGTGCATGGTGGCCGCGCCAAGCAGCAGCGTCTCCTGGCGGCCGCGCAGATGCAGGATGCGATCGGTAAAGATGTGGCCGCGTTCGAGATCGCCGGCGAGCTGGACCTCGTCGATGGCAACGAAGGCGGCGTCGGTCTCGCGCGGCATCGCTTCCACGGTGCAGACCGAGTATTTCGCGCCAGCCGGCTGGATCTTTTCCTCGCCGGTGATGAGCGCAACCTTATGGGCGCCGACCTTCTCGCAGACGCGCGCATAGACCTCGCGGGCAAGCAGCCTGAGCGGCAGGCCGATGACGCCGCTTTCATGCGCCACCATGCGTTCGATAGCGAGATGGGTCTTGCCGGTGTTGGTCGGGCCGAGCACGGCCGTCACGTCTCGGCCGGTCAGGATCAGCGGTTCAGTGTGTTTCGGATGGATGTTCATCGGCCTGGAAATAAGGCTCTCCGCCTCGCATTGTCGGGAGCGCGCCCATATTGGCCGCGTATGACAGGCGACACATAGGGATTTCGGGCGCGAAGCGAAAGCGGAATGTGCCGAGGGCAGGCCGATTGGTCGCTTCAAAGCAAAATCTGTTTCCGATTAACAGTTGGAACGAGTCTGGAACGAATCAGCGACGAATCACTGACTCGCGCTGATTCAGGGTTTGTTCACGGCTACATCTGGGTTTTCTGCCGGCGTACCTCACCACATGCTGAATCACGGAAACTGGCCCGATTCATGCAGGCGGCATCCAGGCGAGCACCACGGTTAACCTTTGCCGGTGAATGGTCGTGGCTGGCCAATCTGCTTCGCACAACATTATGAAATTATTGATGTTTCCTAACGCGCTTTAATCATTCTGAGGTGTTTTCAGCTGTCGTCGTTAACGTTCCGCTCAAAGCCGGAACGAATCGGCGACGAATCAGAGATAGCCGAAGTTTCTTGGTTTGTTCACCGCAACATGTTGTGTTGTGAACATCTTTTCCACCGAGAATCCACAGGCTGCCGGGCGGTTTTTGCACAGGCTGCGCAGCGGCCATTAACCTTTGCGTGCTGGTTCGGCACACACCGCCGTCATGGCCATCGGTCGGCGCACTTGCCGCATGAGGCTCAGACTCGGCCCCACGCTGAACGGCTTGTTCAAGGCACATCCTCTCCGACGGCATAGCGCTGCAATGTAGGGCCGACGGTCTGGATGATTTCGTCGTGAGACAGGGCGACGACCGGTGGTAGGCGCAGCAGGTAACGGCACATCGCCAAACCCAGCAGCTGGCTGGAAATGAGCCCGGCCCGCCGGCCCGCATCGGCGGGATCAGCGACCGCCGCAACCAGTGTCCTTACCTGGTTGGCAAATACATCGCGCAACTTTTCGGCGGCGAATTCGTTCGACGTCGCCGACCGCAGCAGAATTGCCATGCCGGTACCGTTGGCCGGATCTTCCCAGATTTCGAGAAATCGCCTGATCAGTGTCTTGCCGATGGCGGTTCGATCGATCACGCGCAGTGCCGGCAATTTCAGGTCGACGACCGCCGCTCTGGCGAATAGCTCGTCCTTGCTGCGGAAATAGCGGATCACCATGGCCGGATCGATCGAGGCATGGGCGGCGACGTTGCGGATGGAGGCGCCGTCATAGCCGTGCTTGGCGAACAGCAGCCTCGCGGCTTCGAGGATCTGGGCGCGGGTGCGGTCCGACTTGCTGGTTTTCTTCTGCTGATTCTCGCTCATGAAATCCATATGCCAACGGCTGTTGACAAATGCAATGGCTTCGGCTAGAAAGTCAACATGTGTTGATAAATGGAGAGAGAAAATGTTGCCAGATAAAACGGAAGTCCTGATTATTGGCGCAGGCCCGACCGGCTTGGCGCTGTCCATCGTGCTGCACCAGGCCGGGATCGACCATGTTCTGATCGACAGGCTTGGGGAGGGCCTTCAAACCTCGCGGGCCGGCGTCATCCACGCTCAGACGCTGGAAGCGTTGGAGCCGCTGGGCGTCACGCAGCGGCTGAGCGAACTTGCCCTGAAGCTGCAGAATTTCGCCATCCGAGATCGCAGCCGGGCACTGCTCAAGCTCGATTTCGGAAAGCTTCCGTCGAGGCATCCCTATCTGATGATGCTGCCTCAGAATCTCACCGAGCAGGTGTTTGCCGAGCGGATTACGGCCCTGGGCGGCGTGATCCACCGCATGGTCGAGGCCAAAGCGGTGGTTCAGGACACTGACGGTGCGCGCGTGACGGTGGTCGAAAACGGCCGCGAGAAGATCATATCGACACGTTACGTCGTTGGCGGCGACGGCATGCACAGCCTAGTGCGCAACTCGGCCAGCATAGAGTTCGACGGCGCGGCCTATGAGGCGTCGTTCGTTCTCGCCGACGTTCGTCTCGACTGGCCGGTTGGGCCAACCGAAGTGTCGCTGTTCTTTGCGCCAGCCGGACTGGTGGTGGTGGCGCCGCTCCCAGACGGATCGTACCGCGTCGTCGCGACAATGGACGATGCACCGGAAAAACCCGCAGTCGCAGACATACAGGTGCTGCTCGACAGCCGTGGGCCGACCAAGGAAAGAACCCGCGTGCTCGACCTGTCGTGGAGCTCGCGGTTTCGCGTGCATCACCGCTTGGTCCGGTCATACCGCAAGGGCCGGTTGTTCCTGATGGGCGATGCCGCGCACGTGCACAGTCCGGCGGGAGGGCAAGGCATGAATACCGGCATCGTCGACGCGGTCGTGCTTGGCCAATTGCTTGGCGACGTGGTGAACGGCGTGCGCCCCGAAGCGGAGCTCGAACTCTATGAAACGCTGCGACGCCCGGCAGCCCAAGAGGTGCTTGACCTGGCTGGCATGATGACCGGCATGGCACTTACCCGCAGTCCGGTGAAGCGGTTCGTTCGCAACCTCGTACTATCGGTGCTGAACCTCACACCATTCCTGAAGCGCCGCATCGCCTTGAAGCTGTCGGGCCTCAGTCGGGCGCCGCTTGCCCGTCTGCCGGCACCCGCGTGCGAGGCAGGTTCAATTACCCGAACCCAGCCTGAAGCCAGCCCAGCGCTGAAGCTTGCCGCGTGACAGCCCGGTTATCTGCCCGTACCTGCCGTCGGGCCGGTACGGGGGCATCCGCGACATCCCAAGCCTCAGCTGATGTACTGGCCGCCATTGGCTGATATGGTCGAGCCGGTGATGAAACCGGCGTCGTCGGATGCGAGAAAGACGACGCAGCGCGCGATCTCCTCCGGCTCGCCGAGACGGCCGACCGGGATCTGCGGGATGACACGCTCGTTGAGCACCTTCTCGTCCATCGCCTTGACCATCTCGGTGGCGATATAGCCGGGACAGATGACGTTGACCGTGATGCCGGCGCGCGCGCCTTCCTGGGCCAGTGCCTTGGTGAAGCCGATGTCGCCGGCCTTCGAAGCCGAATAATTGACCTGGCCGACCTGGCCTTTCTGGCCATTGATCGAGGAGATGGTGATGATGCGGCCGAACTTGCGGTCGCGCATTCCACCCCACAACGGATGCGTCATGTTGAAGACGCCGGAAAGATTAGTGTCGAGGACCTCTTTCCATTGCTCGCGCGTCATCTTGTGGAACATCGCGTCGCGGGTGATGCCGGCATTGTTGACCAGCACCGAGACGGGACCGAGATCGGCCTCTATCTGTTTGATGCCGGCAGTGCAGGCTTCATAGTCGGCGACCGACCATTTATAGACCGGGATGCCGGTCGCTGCCTTGAACTTTGCCGCCGCATCCTCATTGCCCGCGTAGTTTGCGGCCACCGAATAGCCGGCGCTTTTCAAGGCGACCGATATCGCCGCGCCGATGCCGCGCGACCCGCCTGTGACGATTGCAACTTTTGTCATGTGTCCTCCCGGGAAATGCAGATGACTGCGCGTTGAAGCGGTGGGGTTTGCCCTCTATTCCCTACTCGCTTTGCGCCAGTATCTTACTCGTATCGCTTATCTCATCACAATGCTTCCACGCACATAGCAACGCCCATACCGCCGCCGATGCACAGCGTGGCAAGACCTTTCTTGGCACCTCTGCGGCGCATCTCGTAGACCAGCGTGTTGAAGATGCGGGCGCCCGAGGCACCGACCGGATGGCCGATGGCGATGGCGCCGCCATTGACGTTGACGATCGCCGGGTCCCAGCCCATGTCCTTGTTGACGGCGCAGGCCTGCGCGGCGAAGGCCTCGTTGGCCTCGACCAGATCGAGGTCGCCGACCGACCAGCCGGCCTTGGCCAGCGCCTTGCGCGAGGAGGGGATCGGTCCCGTCCCCATGATTTGCGGGTCGACGCCGGCGGTCGCCCAGGAAACGATACGCACCAGAGGTGTGATGCCGCGCCTTGCGGCTTCCGCTTCGGTCATCAGCACCACGGCTGCGGCGCCGTCGTTGATGCCGGAGGCATTGGCTGCCGTCACCGTGCCTTCCTTGTCGAATGCCGGCTTGAGTTTGGTCATGGCATCGATTGTCGCGCCGTGGCGGATGTATTCATCCTGGTCGACTACGGTGTCGCCCTTCCTGCCCTTGACTGTGAAGGCAATTATCTCGTCCTTGAATTTTCCGGCTTTCTGCGCGGCCTCGGCCTTGTTCTGGGAAGCCAGTGCGAACTGGTCCTGGTCGTCGCGGGTGATCTGGAACTGGCGAGCGACGTTCTCCGCGGTGTTGCCCATATGATAGCCGTAGAAGGCATCGGTCAGGCCGTCCTTGATCATGGTGTCGATCAGCTTGAAGTCGCCCATCTTGACGCCACCGCGCAGATGTTGCGCATGCGGAGCCATCGACATCGATTCCTGGCCGCCGGCAACGATGATCCTCGCGTCGCCCTGGGCGATCTGTTGCATGCCGAGCGCGATGGCGCGCAAGCCCGAGCCGCAGAGCTGGTTCAGGCCCCAGGAGGTAGTCTCCTGCGGCACGCCGGCGGCCATAGCCGCCTGCCGCGCCGGGTTCTGCCCTTGGGCCGCGGTCAGGATCTGGCCGAGAATGACCTCGTCCACCTCCTTGCCCTCGACGCCGGCACGGACAAGCGCTTCCCTGACGGCGACCGCACCCAATTCATGGGCTGGCGTGTTGGCGAAGGCGCCGTTGAAGGAGCCGACAGGCGTGCGCGCTGCACTGGCGACAACGATGGCGTTGGAAGCGGACATGTTCTTCTCCAGGCTTTCGGGGAACGATTTCGGGTGCCGTCTGGGACTTTTCTTGCCCTTTCCACAACCCGAGTCAAACCCGAAATGGGCATGGCGTCCCACTGCCGCAAGCATGCCGCCCGTCGCTGCAACGGCGGCTCGTCCGTGCTGCGCAGCATAAAATGTTCCCGCACTGCACAAACCGCTTGGATTCATGACGCTTTTGCGCATATCCTTTAAAAAGGCGCAATCGTTACCGGCGGCTTACTTAAGCTGGCCGGTGTCCGGGGAGGATGCAGATGGCCGCAAAAGACGAACCTATTGTTATCAAGAAATATGCCAATCGCCGTCTCTACAATACGGGCACCAGCACCTATGTGACGCTCGAGGATCTCGCTGAAATGGTCAAAAAAGGCGAGGACTTTACTGTCCAGGACGCCAAGACCGGTGACGACATCACGCATCCGGTGCTGACCCAGATCATCTTCGAGCTCGAGAACAAGGACGGGCAGAACATGCTGCCGATCCCGTTCCTGCGTCAGCTCATCGCCTATTACGGCGACCAGATGCAGATGATCGTGCCGAGCTTTCTCGAGCAGTCGATGCTGGCCTTCTCTAAGGAGCAGGAACGCTTTCGCGAACAGATGAAAGATGCGCTCGGCAAGTCGCCGATGGACATGATGAAGATCGCCACGCCGATCAAGGTGCTGGAGGAGCAGACGCGGCGCAACATGGAAATGTTCCAGAACGCCATGCGGCTGTTCACACCGTTCCCGCCTGCGGGCTCTGCGCCGGCAGCAGCGCCGGCCGAACCGGCCAGGAAGGAAACACCGGAAAAACCCGACGACCTTCAGGAACTGAAGGAGCAGATCGCCGCGATGCAGCGCAAGCTCGACACGATGTCCTGACTGCCGGCTGGCGAAGTGCCGGCCGAAACTTCCTTCAGCAGACCGTGTGATAAAACATCTTCGTCTCGAAAGGCGGAGATGTCATCCATGCTATGCTTCGTGGCATGCTCTATTTCGTGGTCACCGTCACCAGAGCGGTAACAGGTTTGCCGTCTACTAGAATGGGCCGGTGATGATCATCGGCAAGAAGCACGCCGATTACGTGTCTGCCGGCGGCATTCGGGCAATGGCCGAAACGGGCCTTGATAAGGTCACCGCCAAAGTCGCTGTTCATGCTGTTGTACGGCTTGCCGGGGATGTTGCAGGTGTCTCCGTCGGGATCGATCTTCATATGCACGTGGCCGCATTGGCTGATTTCCCCACACTCACCCGCAGGGAGCAGCCTGAAGTTGCTCCTGACGACGACGCCTATCGCCTTCTCAGGAGCATTGCCCAGTTCGACAACTGAACCTGCGGTCGGCCAGGCGATTTCCAGGGTGGGCCGATCCTCGGCCTCGGCAGACACGAGCGACAATAAGGAGAAAGCGAGGGCAGTCGTTGCGGTAATGCGAAACATGGTAACCTCCGTTGCGATGTAAACATTGATTACATACGCAGAGCTCGAACGCAAGGGAAATAATCAGTGTTTACATTCCGCTCTCGTGCTATTTGGCTGAGATGACCAAGACTACTGATTCCGACGAAGCCGGACATGCCAAGCGATACCATCACGGCAATCTTGTCGAGGCCTTGATCACGGCAACCGTGGAGATCATCGAGGAACGGGGAGCCGAGCATGTCTCCGTACGCGAAGCCGCAAAACGTGCCGGCGTTTCACCCGGCGCACCATTCCGGCATTTTCGATCGAAAACAGCATTGCTAACCGCGGTCGCCGAACAGGCCATGGATCGGCTGACAGAGGCTGTTGCCAAGGCGCAGTCGAAAATCGGCAGCGCAGATCCCATTGAGGCTTTCGAAGCAATCGGACAAGGCTATCTGGAATGGGCAATTACCAACCCCACGCATTTCCAGATCATCAGTTCCAGAACCCTAATTGATTTTGAAGCGTCGGACAGCCTTCGTCATCAGAATGAGGCTATTCGGCGGAGGATGATCGACTTGCTGACGCAAGCGCAACAACACGGTCGGCTTGCTCCCGACACCGACTTTGATCATCTTGTGCTTGCCGCGCGTGCACTCGTGTATGGGTTGGCACGCATGGCGCTCGATGATCATTTCCGGGAATGGCATCCGTCCGAGCCGCCAGCCCTGGCCGCGCAGCGGGCTCTCCGACTTTTCATGAACCGTATGACCATTCCATCTAAAGCTTAAATCCGCCAGCACCCAAAAAAGGGCCCGGGATTGCGCCGCCAGCTAATGGAACTCCGGCAGCGGTCCCTGGTAGCGGGCGCGTGGCCGGATCAGGCCGTTGCTTGTCACCTGTTCCACCGCGTGCGCGGCCCAGCCGACGCTGCGGCCGAGCGCAAACAGACGGAACGGCGCATCGGACGGCAAGCGGAGGCTGCGCGTCAGCGCAGCCAAGGCGAAATCGACGTTCGGGCGCATGCCCGTTGCCGCAAAGGCCGCATCGCAAAGCCGCAGCAGCCCATCATCGACATCGATAGCGGCCAGCAAAGGTTCGGCGCGCGGATCGCCTTCGGGATAAAGCGGATGGCCAAATCCGGGCAGTGGCATGTCGTGACCGAGCCAGCGTCCGACGGCCGCATCCAGCCCCAATCTCTGCGCATCCTCACCCAATATCATGACGGCCTCCGCGGCGGCGCCATGGCGCGGACCGGAGAGCGTGGCGAGGCCGGCAAGCAGGCAGGCCGAAACAGGTGCGCCGGTGGACGCGGCGACCCGTGCGGCGAACGTCGATGCGTTCAATTCGTGATCGGCCAACAGTACGAGCGAGCGGCGGATCAAGTCCGCGCCGGCCGCATCGAGCGACCATCCCCGCGCCAGCCTTTCGTGCACGGCACCGGTTCCGGGAATCGCGCCGAGCGCCTGGGCCAGGGCGGCGATGGCGCTGGCCGCATCGTGGTTGAGCGAAGCTGATCGGCGGCCGAGCGAAGGCCGGCCCTTGGCCGCCAACGCGGCCAATTCCACGAAGGCGGCCGGCCGGCCAGTTGCGCCGTTGCCATGGCGGCTCGCCGAGACAAACGACACTGGTGCGTCAGATGCCCAAAGCAGGTTTGCCGTCTGCTCCAGCGTGGCAGCATCGCAGAGTGCAACCGCATCCTGGCCGCGATAGACGAGGCGGCCGTGCAAAACGGTCGAGATCGTGGTGGCTATCGCCGGCTCACCCCAGGCAATTGCACTTTCCGCGATGGCCTGGGGATTTCTGCCGCGCGCCCGGCGGCTCGCCAGCGCCGCGATGTCGTCGGCGCGATACTGGCTACGGCGTGGATCCGCCCGGTCCGGCCGCATGCCGATGCGCCCGCGGCTGACATAGGCATAGAGCGTCTGGGCGCGCACCTTGAGACGCTCCAGGGCCTCGTCCCGCGTCAGCCACTCCGTCATGTCAGTCCTGTCATGTTGATTCTGTTGATCAAGATTGATGATCCAGTCGCCAACCCTTATCTACCGCGCGGAAAGGGTCAAGGAGAAAACCAATGGCGAATGGGCTCGATGATGTGGTGGCGGCGGAAACGGTGCTCTCCGATGTTGACGGTCTTGGCGGCCGCCTGACCATCCGGGGCCATTCGTTGCCTGAACTGGCAGGCCGCTGGAAATACGCCGAGGTGGTCCATCTGCTGTTCGATGGCTTTTTCGACGATTTTCCCGGCGACAAGGAACTGGCGAACGCGATCGGTCGGGCGCGCAGCGAAGTGTTCGAGCAGATCGAACCCTTGCTGCCGTTTCTCGCATCCCTCGATATCTTCAGTGCGATGCGCGCCGGCATTGCGCTGCTGCCGGACGGCGGCAAATTGCCGGACGCGCTGCGGCTGGTTGCAGCACCTGCCGTGCTGACGCCGGCCTTGCTGCGCTTGCAGCGCGACGAAAGCCCGATTGCGCCCGATAGCAAGGCCGATCATGCCGCCGACATGCTGCGGATGCTGACCGGCATTGCGGCCTCGCCGAAGTTGGCGAAGGCACTCGATGCCTATCTCGTGACGGTTTGCGACCATGGCCTCAACGCATCGACCTTCGCCGCGCGCGTGGTCGCTTCGACGCAGGCCGGGCTTACTTCGGCGGTGCTGGCCGGGCTCGGAGCGCTCAAGGGGCCGCTGCATGGCGGCGCCCCAGGTCCGGTGATCGAGATGCTGGATGCGATCGAGGCGCATGGCGACGCCGCCGGCTGGCTGCGTGACGAGATCGGGCGCGGCCGCCGCATCATGGGCTTCGGGCATCGCATCTACCGCGTGCGCGATCCGCGTGCCGACGTGCTGAAAGCGGTGGTGCGGCAACTCGGCGCCAAGGGCGAAGCCGGCCACCGGCTGGCGTTTGCCGAGAGCGTGGAGCAAGCGGCGCTCGAAGTGCTTCGCATCGCCAAGCCGTCGCGCTCGCTCCAGACCAATGTCGAGTTCTTCACAGCACTTCTGCTGGAAGCGGCGGGCTTTCCGAAAGAGGCGTTCACCAATGTCTTTGCTGCCGGGCGCGTCGCCGGCTGGATTGCCCATGCGCGCGAGCAGCAGACGAGCGGACGGCTGATCCGGCCGCAGTCGCGCTATATCGGGCCGGTCCCAGACCTCGTCGCCTGAGGATTTTTCCCTCGCATACTTGCGGAAACCGGTCGCAATAGCCGGTGCCGGACACCTCTCTCGTCGAGATAAGAGAGGTCCTCATGACAAAAATTTCATGTCATTGCTCCACACATCCGCTGTTCTTGGATGGCAGAGAACCTATATGCTGCAGTGCAACATGGTTCCGCGGGAACCCACTTCAAAGGAATAGCCAGCCTTGACTACCAGAAAAACCGCCATCGTCACGGGTTCTACCTCGGGCATCGGCCTGGCCATTGCCCACGCGCTCGCGGCCGAAGGCTGCAACCTCGTCGTCAATTCCTTTTCCGATACCGCAGACGACCACGCCATCGCAGACGCGATCGCGAAGCACCACAAGGTGAGGACCGCCTATGTCAAAGCCGACATGTCAAAGCCGGCCGAGTGCCGGGCTTTGGTGGCGAAGGCAGCCGAGGCATTCGGCTCGGTCGACATCCTGATCAACAATGCCGGCATCCAGCATGTCGCGCCGGTGGAAAGCTTCCCGATCGAGAAGTGGGATGCGATCATCGCCATCAACCTGTCGTCGGCCTTCCATACCATCGCCGCCGCCATCCCGTTGATGAAACAGGCCGGTGGCGGCCGGATCGTCAACGTCGCCTCGGCCCACGGCTTGGTCGCGTCGCCGTTCAAGTCGGCCTACGTCTCGGCCAAGCATGGCATTATGGGCTTGACCAAGACTGTCGCCCTGGAGCTGGCGCGCGACAAGATCACCTGCAATGCCATTTGTCCGGGTTATGTGCTGACGCCGCTGGTCGAGGCGCAGATCCCCGACCAGATGAAGGCCAACAAGATGGACCGCGAGACGGTGGTCCGCGAGGTCATGCTCGAAAAGCAGCCGACCAAGGAGTTCGTTACCGTCGAGCAGGTTGCGGTGGCGGCAGTGTTCCTATGCTCGGATGCGGCGGCGCAGATCAACGGCACGCACATCTCTGTCGATGGCGGCTGGACCGCTCAGTGAGCCATCCAGCGGTGAAGGGCCACGCCATGCCGAAGAACGGCAAGGTGGAAGAGCCAAAGAAGATCAACATCGCGCTGCAAGGCGGCGGCTCGCACGGGGCGTTTTCCTGGGGCGTGCTCGATCGGCTGCTGGAGGACGGGCGCCTCGATATAACGGCGGTTTCGGGCACCAGCGCCGGCGCCATGAATGCCGTGGCGCTGGCCGACGGCTTTGTCCGCGGCGGCGTCGAGGGTGCGCGGCGGAAGCTCGACGATTTCTGGCGTGCGGTGGCGGCAAAGGGCCGCTTCAGCCCGGTGCAGCGCATGCCTTGGGACGTCGCCTGGGGCAATTGGTCGATCGAGAACACGCCCGGCTATTTCCTGTTCGATACGATGTCTCGGGTATTTTCGCCCTATGTCGCCAATCCGCTCGCCATCAATCCGCTGCGCGACGTGGTCGAACGTGAGATCGATTTCGACAATGTGCGCGCCTGCAAGTCGATTGAACTGTTCATTTCCGCTACCAATGTCGAGACCGGCCAGTTGCGGGTCTTCTCTGACGGCGAGATCGACCTCGACACGGTGATGGCGTCGGCCTGCTTGCCGCAATTGTTCCGTGCCGTCGAGATCAAGGGCGTGCCCTATTGGGATGGCGGTTATGGCGGCAACCCAGCACTGTTCCCGTTCTTCAAGACGGCGGCCACCGAGGACGTGCTTTTGGTTCAGATCAATCCGGTGGTCCGCGAGGGGACGCCGAAGAGCGCCAATGAGATTCAAAACCGCATCGACGAGATCACCTTCAATGCCGGGCTGTTGCGCGAATTCCGCTCGATCGCCTTCGTCAAGGAATTGATCGCCGCCGGCCGACTGCCGCACGGCGAATATCGCGACATACGCATGCACCGCATCGATGCCGACGAAGCGTTCAAGGATTTGTCGGCATCGTCCAAGGTCAATGCCGAATGGGCGTTCCTTGCTTATCTGCGCGACCTCGGCCGCACCGCGGCCAGTGACTGGCTGGAAGAAAACTACGACGCCGTCGGCAAGCGGCCGACGATCGATCTGTCCGGCGAGCTCGATGACGGCCTGAAGCCGGTACGCGGGCCCGCGCCGGGCCGGCGGGTCAAGGAGTTTCTTGCGGCGCACAAGCAGCCCGAGGCCGCCCGCCGTCCGGCCTAGAACGGTTAATCGTTTCGGAAACGCCGAACCGCTCTATCTTTTTCTTTTGTTTTGACGCAATTCCGGACGGAAACCGTTTCACACTTTTCCTGGAATTGCTCTTGCTCCTCCGCAAAGCAGATGACATCGCAATCTGTCCAATCATCCTGACACTTGCTGCCATACCGCTGTTTTGGCGATCAACAGCCGATGCTGCAGCCGCATCTTTGCGGACAAAGCAACAATCCATCAACTTTTCTGACTATATTGCGCCGCAACTTTGAGGTAGAAGCGCGCTTCGCCGATCACGGCAATTTGAATACGGCCTCGCGCGCACCCATATCGGCGACGCGCCCCAAGTAGAAGATGCGGCCTGGCCGAACCCCGCGCACTGGAAAAATAACGATGCCGAAATTCAGGTTTCACAAGCTTGCAGCCATTGTTGTGCTCATCGGTTTCGCCGGCTGGATGGCGACAGGCGAGTTCTCGTCCGTCGGCAGCGCGTCCGCCGACAACAAGCCCAAGGCAGGAGAGGTCGAGCAGCCCAAGACAGCCGACGCAGGCAAGCCCCAAACTGGCGAACAGGGGGCTGCCAAGCCGGGGACTGCCGAGGCGGAACAGCCCAAGGCGCCGTTACGTACGGTCGCGGTCATAACCCCGCCGCGGCGCACCTATGCACGCGCTATCCGCATTTCCGGACTGACCGAAGCCGACAAGCGCGCCGTCCTGGCGACACGCGTCGCCGGCGTCATCGACAAGCTGCCGGTCAAGCAGGGTCAGCACGTCAAGACCGGCGACCTGATCCTGATGCTTGCCGCCGAGGAAAAAATCTCGGCGGTCGACAATGCCAAGCAGCTTGTCGTGCAGCGTGAGGCAGAGCTGGCTGCTGCCCTGCGGCTGATGAAAACCGGCAATCTGCCCAAGTTGCAGCTCGATACAGCCCGCTCCAACCTGACGCTGGCCAAGTCGCAACTGGACGCAGCGCAAGCCGAACTCGACCGCAACGAGGTGAAGGCGCCCTTCGACGGCGTTATCGACCGGGTGCCGGTGGAGCTTGGCAGTTCCGTGATGCAGGGCGGCGAGGTGGCTACTATTCTCAGCCTCGACCCGGTGATTGCGCGCGGCGAGGTCAGCGAACGCGATCTCGGCTATCTGAAGATCGGTGACAAGGCGAATGTGCGTCTGGTCAGCGGCCAGAACGTCGAGGGCATCGTGCGCTACATCAGCCGGGATGCATCTTCGGCAACCCGTACCTTCCGGGTCGAAGTCGCCATCCCGAATGCAGATGGTTCCGTACCGGCCGGCATGACGGCCGAAATCGCGCTCAGCGCCCAGCCGACCGACGCCGTCATGCTGCCGCGCTCGGTGGTGACGCTCGGCGACAAGGGCGACCTCGGCATCCGCGCCGTCGACAAGGACGACAAGGTCGTGTTCTTCCCGATCGACCTGGTCGACGACACGCCGACCGGCCTGGTGCTCGGCGGCATTCCGGCCGACGCCCGCATCATCGTCGCCGGCCAGGAGCTGGTGAAGGAAGGCGAAGTGGTCAAGCCGGTCGAAGCGGACCAGGCGACCATCCAAAAGCTGTTGGGCGAAGCGACGACCGGGACGCAGTAATCATGGACATCGTCAAACTTGCAATCAGCAATGCCCGGCTGACCATTTCGGTCCTGGTCTTTCTCATCCTTGCCGGTGCGGTTGCTTACCAGTCGACGCCGAAGGAAGCGGAACCGGACGTTCCGATTCCGATGATGTATGTCAGCCTGATCTACCAGGGCATCTCGCCGGAAGATTCCGAGCGCCTCTTGCTGCGGCCGATGGAAGCCAAGCTGAAGAGCCTGAAGGGCCTCAAGGAGATGCGCTCGGCCGCCTTCCAGGGCGGCGGTTATGTGCTGGTCGAATTCCAGCCACAGACGGATCTCGCCACCGCGCTGCAGGACACGCGCAGCAAGGTGCAGGACGGCAAGGCCGACCTGCCGCAAGCGGCCGAGGAGCCCGTGGTCTCAGAGGTCAACATCTCCGAGTTCCCCGTCCTGGTCGTGACGCTGTCGGGCGAGGTGCCCGAGCGCGTGCTGACGGCGGCGGCGCGCGAGTTGCGCGACCGCATCGAGGAAGTGCCTGGCGTGCTCGAGGGCTCGCTGCAGGGTGCGCGCGACGACCTCGTCGAAGTGGTCATCGATCCGATGAAGCTGTCTTCCTACGGGCTGCAGCTCGACCAGTTGATCGGTGCGGTCGGCGCTTCCAACAGTCTTGTCGCCGCCGGCAATATCGAAGGGTCCGAGGGCAAATACGCAGTCAAGGTGCCGTCGCTTATCGAGACGCCAGAGGATGTGGCGGCGCTTCCGGTCGTCGCCGGACCCAATGCCGTGGTGCAGGCCAAGGATATCGCCACCATCCGCTCGACCTTCAAGGACGCCGAGACGGTTACCCGCCTCGACGGCAAGCCGGCGATTGCCATCGAGGTGAAGAAGCGCATCGGCTCCAACCTGATCGATACGATTGGCAAGGTCAGGGAGGTGTCCGACGCCTTCATCAAGACGATGCCGGAGGGCATGCACGTCACCTACACGCAAGACAAGTCCGTTTTCGTGAACCAGTTGCTCGGCGACCTGCAGAACCACGTGATGATCGCCGTCATCCTGGTGTTCATCGTTATCCTCTACGCGCTGTCCGGCCGTGCCTCGCTGCTGATCGGATTGGCCATCCCCTCGTCCTTCCTGATCGGCATCCTGTTGTTGGCGATGATGGGCTACACGATCAACATGATCGTGCTGTTCAGCCTCATCCTCGCGGTCGGCATGCTGGTCGACGACGCCATCATCGTCACAGAATTCGCCGAGCGTCGCATGAGCGAGGGCATGCCGAAGCAAGAGGCGTTCGCGCTTGCCGCCAAGCGCATGGCCGGCCCGGTCATCGCGGCGACGATGACGCGCATTGCCGCCTTCTCGCCGCTGTTGTTCTGGCCGGGCATCATCGGCGACTTCATGAAATATATGCCGATCACGCTGATCGTGACGCTCTCGGCCTCGATGCTCTATGCGCTGGTTTTCGCGCCGACGCTGGGCGCGATATTTGCCAAGGCGCCGGCCCATCACCCCGACGACAATCGCGACGGCTGGTACATGGCCGTGGTCAAGCAGGCGGTGCACTATCCCATCACCGTGCTTGTCCTCACTGTGGCGCTGTTGTTCGGCGTCGGCTACGCCTATTCGAAATTCGGCGCCGGCGTCGAATTCTTCCCGAATGTCGAACCTGACTACGGCCTGCTCTATGTCCACGCCCGCGGCAATCTTTCGCTTGCCGAAATGGATGCGGCCACCAAGACGGCAGAAAATCGGCTGCTCGGTTGGCCGGGCGTGAAGTCCGTCTATACGCGTGTAGGCAAGACGCAGGGCGGCGGCCAGGACGTTCCGGAAGACGTGGTCGGCGTGATCCAGTACGAATTCGTCGACTGGCGCGAGCGCAAATCGGCGAACTCAATTCTGGACGAACTGCGCGGCGTGATGGCCGGCATTCCCGGTGTCGACGTCGAGGTTCGCGTGCCGGAAGCCGGCCCGCCCACCGGCAAGCCGATCCAGATCAGGCTTTCGGCCGTCGATCCGAAGGGCCTTGACGACAAGGCCCGCGCCGTCGCCGCGCGCATTGCCAAGGTGCCCGGCGTCATCGATATTTCCGATGGTCTGGCGCCGCCCGGGGTCGACTGGGCGCTCGAGGTCGATCGCGCAAAGGCGGCGCAGTACGGCATCAGTCCGACCGCGGTCGGGACGGTCGTGCAATTGGTGACCAACGGGCTGAAGCTCAGCGAGTACCGGCCCGCCGGCGCCGACGATGCGGTGGACATCAGGCTGCGCCTGCCCGAGGATCGGCGCACGCTGTCGACGCTCGACGAACTCAGGGTGCAGACCGCGCAAGGCTCGGTGCCGATCTCGAACTTCGTCGTGCGCAAGCCGGAGCCGACGGTCGGTATCCTCAACCGCATCGACGGCGCGCGCACGGTGGTCGTCCAGGCCAACGTCGCTGCCGGCGCCCAGGTGGCTGCCGTCCAGCAGGAGGTCACCAAAGCTGTCGCCGACATGAACCTCGGCAGCGGCATTCGCTGGAAGCTTGCCGGTTCGAATGAGGACAGTGCGGAGGCTGGTGCCTTCCTCAGCAAAGCCTTCGGTGCGGCGATCTTCCTGATCTTCATCGTGCTTCTGGCGCAGTTCAACAAGTTCACCAGCGTCTGGCTGGTGCTGTCCTGCGTGGTCATGGCGACGATCGGCGTGTTCCTGGGGCTGCTGCTGACGGGAGAGGCATTTGGCATCGTCATGTCGGGCATCGGTGTCATTGCGCTGGCCGGCGTAGTGGTGAACAACAACATCGTGCTGATCGACACCTATGACCGGTTGCGCGAAGAGGGCTGGGACAAATACGAAGCCGTTCTGCAGACCTGCCGCGAACGTGCCCGCCCGGTGGTGCTGACGGCAGTGTCGGCGATCCTCGGCGTGCTGCCGATCGCTTTCGGCCTCGGCCTCGAAATCTTCCACCACGAGACGACGATCAACGCGCCGTCGACGCAATGGTGGATTTCGCTGTCTTCGGCTATCGTCTTCGGGCTGTCCTTCGCCACCGTGCTGACGCTGGTGGTGACGCCGTCGATGCTGATGGTGTTCACGCGCGCCAAGGTCAAACCCGGTGCGCGCCGTGGCTGGTTCAGTAGCCTGTTGGGGCGTCGCAAGGCCGACATCCCGTCGAAAGGCCTGGACGCCGATCTGGGCGCCGAGCCGGCGATCGCCTTCCCGAAGGCCGCCGAATAGAGTCCGATTGCTGCCCTGATCAAGCAAAGGCCGCCCGGGAACAATGGGCGGCCTTCTGCATTGTTTCGTCATTGCAACCTCAAAGCGAGGATTTTCTGATGACGATCAGCACCATTCTCATCATTATTCTTATTCTTATCCTGATCGGCGCGGTTCCGGCGTGGCCGCATTCTCGGTCCTGGGGTTACGGCCCATCGGGCATCGTCGGCGTCATCCTGATCGTTGTCTTGGTGCTGCTGTTGATGGGCCGGATCTGAGCGCAATCATTGGTCCGGACAAGCGGCGGATGACCGTCAGACCATCCGTCTTTTTCAACTTCCTTATTGGGCAGCTTGCTGCACCGGCTTGGTTGTGGCGACGCCGATATCCTCAAGCGCTTCCGATACTACATCTTCCAGCGGCGTGTGCGGGATCGTACCGATAATGCCTTCCAGCCGGGCTGAAGCCAGCCGGTGCGGCTCGAAGCGGAGATAGGACATCGAAACGATCTCGCGCCACATCGCCACGAACGGGCTGCCGGCGCGCAGCACCCACCACGGCATCTTCGTCAGCTTCAGCGCGTGCCCGAGCGCCTTCTCCGCGGCCGCCTTGATGTCCAGATCGGTCACCGCATGGCCAGGAAAATTCAGCGCCTCGTATGAGCCGAGCTTGTCGAGATTGTCAGCCAGCCCGACGAAGGTCTTGGCCAGGTCGGGCAGATAGGCCCATTCATGCACGAGATCGACCGGTCCCGGTGCCGTATAGATACCCTTGGTCATCTTGGCGGCGACAACCAGATCGAACCACGATCCGCTGCCGGTGCCGCCGAAGAAATCACCGGCGCGCAGCAGGATCGTGCGCACCCGACCCGCGTCCGCCTCGCGGCGAAACAGATCTTCCATGGCGACGCGGATGCGGCCCTTTTCCGTCGTCGGGCGAAACGGCGTGTCTTCGGCGATCACCGCCGGCATCGGCGAGCCGTAATTGTAGACGGTGCCCGGGAAGAGATGCAGTGCGCCGTTCGCCCGGCAGGCAGCCATGACGTTCTCCGCCATCGGCAGACACTTGCCCCAGTCGGTGTAGAGCGGGTTGAGGCCGTTGAAGATGATGTCGACGCCTTCGGTGGCGCGGATCAGCGCTTTGCGGTCGAGCGCGTCGCCGGCGATTGCCGTGGCGCCTTTGAGCTCGGCCGGCACCTCGCCGCCGCGGGTGACGGCGCGGACATCGTAGCCGGCATCGAGGAAGGCCTTGGCCACCGTGCGGCCGAGCCGGCCGTTGGCGCCGAGAATTGCGATCTTGGTCATTGTTCGTCTCCGTGTTTGTGTTGAGACCCTGTTGTGGTCTCTTCGCAAGCGAATGAAAATTGACTAAAGATGGCAATCTGATATTCAATTTTGAATGGATATCGATTGGAACCTGATCAAGAGTTTCGTCACCGTGGCGGAGACCGGCAGCCTGTCGGCCGCCGCGCGAAAACTTGCAGCAAGCCAGCCGACGCTCGGCCGCCACATCGCCGAGCTGGAACAGGCGCTCGGCGTCACCCTGTTCCGGCGCGGGCGGCGTGGCTATGCGCTCACGGAAGCAGGCAGCACGCTCTTTGAACAGGGTCGCGCGGTGAGCGAGCAGGCAAGCGCCTTTTCGCTGCTGGCGCTGGGATCGGTCGAGGCGATAGAGGGTACGGTGCGCATTGCCGCCAGCGAAGTGGTGGCCGCCTATGTACTGCCGGAAATGATGGCGAGGCTTGGTTTCGAGGAGCCGGGCATCGAGGTCGAGATCGTCGCCTCGAACCAGGTCGAGAATCTGCTGCGTCGCGATGCCGATATCGCCATTCGCATGGTCAAGCCGGCGCAGAATGAACTGGTCGCGCGCAAGGTGACCGACATTCCGCTCCGCGCCTGCGCGGCAAAATCCTATCTCGACCGGCGTGGCCGTCCGCGCGAGGCCCGCGATCTCGCCGGCCATGATCTGGTCGGCTTCGACCGCAGCGATGAGATCATTCGCGGCTTTGCCCAGTTCGGCGTCCCGCTTGCCCGCAATGCCTTCCGCTTCAGGACCGATAATCAGATCGTGCTGTGGGAAGCAGTGCGGGCGGGAAACGGCATCGGATTTGGCCAGGAGCCGCTCGCCGACCGTGATCCGCTGGTCGAGACAGTGCTGCCGGGTCTCCCGCTGCCGACGCTGCCGGTGTGGCTCGCCATGCACCGCGACGTGCGTACAAGCGTCCGCATCCGCCGCGTCGCGGATTTCCTCTACGAAGAGTTCAAGCGCTATTCAGCCGGTGCTGCCTCGGCTGCGAATTCAGCGCGGTGAGCGAGCCCGGCCATCAACAGCACGACGATCAGCAGCCCGGACAGAGCGACGAAGATCGGGCCGAAGCTCGAGTGTTCGGCGATGAAGCCGATCGCCGACGGCGCCACCAGAATGCCTGAGTAACCCATTGTGGTGACGACGCTCATGCCGGTGCCGGACGCCATGCCTTCCTGGTTGCCGCCGGCCGAAAAGATGATCGGCACCATGTTGGCAATGCCGAGGCCGCAAAAGGCAAAGGCGGCAATGGCGAGCCACGGCGAGGGCGCCAGCCCGGCCACCAGCATGCCGGCAGCAGCGGCAAGAGCCGAGGCACGCAACGTCGTAACGGCACCGAAACGGTTGCGGACGCCATCGCCAAGGAAGCGCATGACGGCCATGACACCGGAAAAGGCGGCGTAGGCCAGGCCTGCGATGGCAAGATCGGCGCCGAGCTCCTGCCTGAGATACAGCGCCGCCCAGTCGAGCACCGCACCTTCGGAGATCATCGTCAGCAGTGCCATCAGCCCAACCAGATAGACCAGAGGGTTTGCCGGCAGCGCGAATTTGTGGTGCTCGGGGGCTGGGTGCTTGTCCTCGGCGATCAGGTAGCGGATCGCTACGGCGATGACGGCAAAGGCAAGAGCCGTCACCACCGTCGCATGGGCGAGGTGACCGTAGTTCTGGATGGCGAAACCGCCCAAAGCGCCGCCAGCGAAACCGCCAAGGCTCCAGAAGCCGTGCGAGGACGACATGATGGCACGGGATAGCCGCCGTTCGACTGCCACTGCGTTGGCATTCATGGCGACGTCCATGCCGCCGATCGAACCGCCGAAGATGAACATGGCGATTGCCGCCAAGGGCACGTTGGGGGCCAGAGCCACGACCAACAGGCCGAAGCTGCCGGCAAGTCCGAACCAGCGCAGCACCGTGCGCGAGCCATGCTTCGAGATCAGATGGCCGCACCAGGTCATGGCGGTTACGGCCCCGGCCCCGAACAACAGAATCAACAGGCCGAGCGTGAATTTGCTGATGTCCAGCCGGGTGAGGAACACCGGGATCTGCGGCGCCCAGCTCCCGGTCAGGAAGCCATTGGCGAGGAAGATGCCGGCCACTGCCCAGCGTCCACGAATCGCGGTCTGCGTCATTTTCTGCGCGTCCATCGGGTAGAATCCGGTCCGGAAATGGCTTCGCGCGGCAAATTAGATCGATTCAATTCACAGTCAAGCGCTCTTTGCCGAAAGTGCTTGGACCAGACGCTACGTCCTCTCGCGTCGGCCAACCATCTCGGCGGTCCACTCCGAAATCCTTACGGCTGGGGATAAGGCGCGCCATCCTTGTGCACAAACCGGCCGTCGGCGTTGGTGCTCATCATGTCGATGTCGGAGCAGGTGGCGACGTCGTCGGGCCAGCGCGAACCGACTTCGAGATAAATCGCCATCGCGCCCGATTTGTTGATCATGTGATGGCCGTTGCCTGATCCTTTCGGAAAGGCCGCGCAGTCACCGGCGCGCAGCACCGTCTCGCCGGCATCTTCGACGAGCGTCAGCTCGCCTTCAAGCACGTAGACGAATTCGTCTTCGTGCGAATGCCAGTGGCGCTGGCTCGACCAGTTGCCCGGCGGCAGGCGCATGAGATTGATACCGAAGTCGGTGAGCCCGCCTGCGTTGCCCAGCCGCTGCCGCACGCGTTCGGCACAGGGTGCATCGAACGGCGGTGGATAGGATGAGCCCTTGCGTCCGGGCACGTCGGCAACGTCAATCTTAGGCACGGCGTCCTCCCTAGTGATCCCTGGGGCGCCTTGCCTCGAACTCGGCCTTCTTGGCATCGGAGGCTTCGATCTGGTTCAGTGCCTGCCACTCGGCATAGGGCATGCCGTAGATGATCTCGCGCGACTGTTCCTTGCTGAGTTCGACACCCTCGGCCTGCGCCGCATCGCGGTACCAGTTGGACAGGCAGTTGCGGCAGAAGCCGGCGAGGTTCATCAGGTCGATGTTCTGCACGTCGGAACGCTCGCGCAGATGCGCAACCAGCCGGCGGAAGGCAGCGGCTTCGAAATCGCGCTTTTGTTCGTCGCTGGGTTCGGTCATGTCTTTGGCGTCCCTTGGGCCTTTCGTCACACCGGTCCGGTGCGCGAGCCGAATATTTTCACCGCATGTATATCGGCACGTCGATCGATCGCGTCAACGATCGGCGCCAGCCGTTCGGCCCAGTCGAGGGCACCCTTAAGGTCGGCGATCAGGTCCTGGCGGATCTCAAGCAGCGCATGGGCAAATCCGTTGACGATGGCGTGCCTGAACATGGTATCGCCGCGCAGTGCGCCGTCATAGGGTTCGTTGTCGCCGACGATGAGGCTCTTGTCCTTGGCGAGCATGTCGATCAGCGGCCGCGCAACGCGATCGTCGAGATCCCATAATATGCCGACGTGCCACGGCCGCACGAAGCCCTGCATGGTCGGCGTGAAGGAATGCACCGAAAAGATGAAAGGTGCCTGCGCGGACGCTTGCGCCACCGAGGCGATCATGGCGCCGACGGCATCATGATAGGGGCGGTAAAAACGGTCCAGACGTCTTTCGCGTTCCTCCGGCGCCATGGGATAATTTCCCGGGATGATGGTGCCGTCATAGAGCTGGCGAATCAGCGTTGGATCGTCCTCGCCGCGATTGGGATCGATCAGCAGCCGTGAAAAATTGGCAAGCACCGCCGGAACGCCGAGCAGACTTGCGAGTTCGCGGGTTACAGTCTCGACGCCGATGTCGTAGGCGATATGGCGGTCGAACTCCGCCGCTGGCAGGCCAAGGCTGCCATATTCCTCCGGCAGGTCGCGGCGAGCGTGATCGGCCAAAAGCACCATGCCGCGCTTGCGGTCGCCTTCGACGATGTCGAAAGGCGCGAAAACTGTGGATCGGGTCATCGGCGGGAAAGGTCTGTTCGCGGGCTTCCTGGGAGGGTGGTATCGTCATTCCACGAAGAGAACGCTTGCGCAATGCCGTTGTTTAGCCACGGTTTCTGCAAAAAACTGAGCGGGGGCGACCGCAAGCGCGCCGGAGCCTTCTAAATCGATTGGAATTGGACAGATCGGCGCGTTGACATGCGTACGGACTTTTCCGAAAAGGGGCGTTGAGAGATGCAAATGTGGTTCTTGAGGGGTTTCAGGATGGGTTTCGCCGGCAGGCTGCGTGTGCGCCATGCCTTGGCCATGCCGCTCCTGATACCGGCAATGGGCCTTTTCGCGGTGATCACGGCCTCGCCGGCACGGGCCGATTTCCGGGTCTGCAACGCCACGCAGAACCTGGTAGGCGTCGGCATCGGCTATCGGGCCAAGGCCGGCTGGATCACCGAAGGCTGGTGGCACATCGAAGGATCGAGCTGCAAGACGCTGATCGAGGGACCGTTGTCATCAAGGTTTTACTATCTTTATGCAGAAGACGCCGAGCGCGGCGGACGCTGGGATGGCCCGATCAACATGTGCGTGGCCGAAAAAGAGTTCAAGATCGCCGGCGTTACCGACTGCGTCGCCCGGGGCTTTCAGCGCGCCGGATTTCAGGAATATGACACGGGCGAGCAGGCAAGCTGGATGGTCCAGCTGACTGACGAGCCCGCAACGGATGGCGCTGCAGCCGCCCCGGGAACAAACAGTCAATGAGACGCAGCCGCAAGGTCAAGATCCTCGCCACCATCGGTCCGGCCTCCTCGTCCGAGGAGATGCTGAAGAAGCTGTTCGAAGCCGGCGCCGACGTGTTCCGGATCAATATGAGCCACACCGACCATGAATTGATGCGGACGCTTGTCGGCCGCATTCGTGCCGTCGAGGAGGCGGTCGGCCGGCCGATCGGCGTTCTCGCCGACCTGCAAGGGCCAAAGCTGCGCGTCGGTAAGTTCGCCAACGGCAAAGAAGTGCTGACCGTCGGCCAGACCTTCACGCTCGACGACAATCCCGAGCCCGGCAATTCGAAGAGGGTCTACCTGCCGCATCCCGAAATCCTGCGTTCGGTCGAGGCCGGTCATCGCCTGCTGATCGACGACGGCAAGCTCGAGCTCAAGGCGGTCAGCAGCAACGGCCAGGCGATCGTCTGCACCGTCGTCGCCGGCACCACCATTTCCGACAAGAAGGGCGTCAGCCTGCCCGACACCGACCTGCCGGTCGGCGCGCTGACGGAAAAGGACCGCCGGGATCTTGACGCAGTTCTGGCGACCGGCGTCGACTGGGTGGCGCTGTCCTTCGTGCAGCGGCCCGAGGACCTGGCCGAAGCGCGCAAGATCGCGCGCGGCCGGGCGCTGATCATGGCCAAGATCGAAAAGCCGCAGGCCGTCGCCCGGCTGGCCGAGATCATCGAGCTTTCGGATGCGCTGATGGTCGCCCGCGGCGATCTCGGCGTCGAGATGCCGCTCGAAGCCGTGCCTGGCATTCAGAAGCAGATCACCCGCGCCGCCCGCCGCGCCGGCAAGCCTGTGGTGGTTGCCACGCAGATGCTGGAATCGATGATCACCGCGCCGGTGCCGACCCGCGCCGAAGTCTCGGACGTCTCGATCGCCGTGTTTGAAGGCGCCGACGCGATCATGCTTTCGGCGGAGTCCGCCGCCGGCGCCTACCCGGTCGAAGCGGTGGCGATGATGAACCGGATCGCCACCAAGGTTGAAACCGACCCGACCTATGCCGGCATCATCAACGCGCAGCGCTCGGAACCGGAAGCGACCGGCGCCGACGCCATTTCGCTTGCTGCCCGCGAGATCGCCGAGACGCTGAAGCTGTCGGCAATCATCACCTACACGGCCTCGGGTACAACCGGCCTGCGCGCCGCGCGTGAGCGGCCGCAGGTGCCGATCGTCGCATTGTCGCCGATCCTCAACACGGCGCGGCGGCTGTCGCTGTTGTGGGGCACGCATTGCGTCGTTTCTCCCGATGCCATCGACCTCGACGACATGGTCGATCGCGCCTGCCGCATCGCCTTCGACGAGGGTTTCGGCAAGCCCGGCGACCGCGTCATCATCACGGCCGGCGTTCCGCTCAGGACGCCCGGTTCGACCAACATGCTGCGCATCGCCTATGTCGGATCGGAAGTCGGACGCTAATGTCGGCGGCGGCTGCCGGATGGGCCGGCTGCATGGCGCGTCGTAAACACGGCGCCAGCCCGGCGCATCGTCGGCAGTCGGGTTGGGATCGACGCCGAACTCCGCCAGCTTGCATCGGCCTGTAGCCGGCGGTTCGAAGGTCCTGTCCGACTTGAGCTGGAAGTCAGTTAAGGTAATCTCTCCTGGGAGAAAGAGGAGGGTGATCCAATGTGGATGCGCACTGATCTTCTGGAACTCCTCGGCATTGAGCACCCGATAATTCAGGCGCCGATGAGCGGCGTCACCACACCGGAACTCGCGGCGGCGGTCAGCAATGCCGGGGCACTAGGCTCGCTCGGATGCGGTATTCTCCCTGCGGCGGCTATCCGCGAGCAGCTCACGGCGACACAGCACGCCACCAATCGTCCGGTCAACGTCAACTTCTTTGCGCATCCGGCGCCGGCACGCGATGATGCGGCTGCCCAAACTATACGCGACCGCCTTCGCGGCTGCTATGAGGAGGTCGGCCTCGGACCGGTGCCCGAGCCGGGCGAGCCCTTCCCCACCTTCGATCGTGAGCGTCTCGAAATCGTGCTTGAGCTGCGCCCGAAGGTGGTCAGCTTCCACTTCGGCCTACCCGACACCGCAATTGTGCAGCAGTTGAAAGCGGCTGGCTGTACTGTCTTGTGTTCGGCTACCACCGTCTCGGAAGCGCGCCAGCTTGAGGCAGGAGGGGTGGACGCCATTATCGCCCAGGGATACGAGGCCGGTGGGCATCGCGGCACATTCACTGGCGACCCTGCTATCGGCACAGCCGGCACCATGGCCCTCGTACCGCAGATTGTTGATGCCGTGCGGGTGCCTGTAATTGCCGCCGGCGGTATCTTCGACGGTCGCGGCATTGCTGCCAGCTTTGCACTTGGTGCATCTGGTGTGCAGATCGGCACGGCTTTCCTGGCCTGTCCTGAAGCCAATGTGCAGCCAGTCTATCGCGCAGCATTGCGCTCGGCCAACGACGAGAGCACGTCGGTGACCCGCTGCTTCACTGGCCGCCCAGCGCGCGTGGTGCGCAACCGGTTTGTGATGGAAATGGCTGGTGAGGAAGATGCTGCGCTGGCGTTTCCGCTACAGGCGAGTCTGGTCATGCCGCTTTCGATGGCAAAGGATGAAAGCAAGCGGGCTGACTTCTTGCCCATTTGGGCCGGGCAGGGCGTTGCGAAGCTGCGGCAGATGCCGGCCGCCGCGCTTGTGGAGAAACTCGTCACGGAAGCAAGCGGCATAGATCGGGCCTGTAGGGAGGTAGGGGAGTAGGGGAGCATGCGTTTCCGCAGTGCAATCTACACCACTCACCTACTGCCTTACTCCCCTATTCCCTTACTGGCTTCAAATGCCTTCGCCGGCAAGCTCCTCGGAAAGTGCGGCGACCTGGTCCTGGGCGCTGCGCATCATCGGGTAGATGCCGAGAACGCGCTGCCAGGCTTCAAGTGCCGACTGCTTGTGGCCGGTTTCGGCCATGATCTGAGCCAGGCCGGACAGCGCGCCGAAATGGCGTGGTTCGAGCTGCAGGGTGCGGTCGATGTCCGCCATTGATTTTCCGTAGTTCTTCATCATGAAATGAACAGTGGCGCGGCGGTTCCAGCCTTCCGCATAGGTCGGCTGCAAAGTCACCACCTGATCAAGGAAATCGAGTGCAACATCGAATTTCTGGTTTTCGATTGCCTTCTGCGACCATTGCATCATCAGGTCGATAGAGGCACTGCCCGACTGGGACCACTCGCTGCCGATGCGTCCGGCAATGCGCTCGGCCGCCTTTTCATTGCGTTCGCGCTTGAGATCGGCAAACAGCTGATCGAGCCGCGCCTGTTTCGTCTTGACGACCGGAGGTGCTGTCGGCGGAGTTGTGGTCGGATCTTCAGCCCACGCCGGCAGCGAGACAGCGCCGGAAACGAGGAAAGCCGTGAAAAATGCAAAAAGAATCCGCATCGCGGGAATCTAGCCCCCGACGCCGGATCGTCAAACTGAATTTAGCGTGAGTGTCGTATCATGCGAACGGAGGCGCGCAGCCTCCGTCGAAAACTCAACCCTGGCGCGCCTTGTAGCGCGGCGCGGTCTTGTTGATGATGTAGATGCGGCCCTTGCGACGAACCAGCTGGTTGTCGCGGTGACGCGCCTTCAACGCCTTAAGCGAATTCTTGATTTTCATGGTCTTGCCCGTCGGTCTGGGCCCGGTCACGGGCCGAATTATTAAGGCGCGCCCACAGACGCGCCTTTGAACTGTGCGTGGCTCATAGACGAGGAGCGTTGCCCGTGTCAACCGCAAGCGCGTTGCCTAAACGATACGGACCGTTTCGTATCATCAAATATCCGCCACTGGCGCCTTGCGGCATTGCGCAGGCTTGCGACGGCTGGAATGATGCGGTTGCGAATTGGAGATCGTCATGCGCCGAATTCTTGTGTCCGCCTGTCTTGTCGTCCTCGCGGCAGGCTCTGTTGCCCATGCGCAGGAATGCGACCGCAATGACGACAGCCAGCAGATGATGAACATCTGCGCCGACGCGGACTACAAATCCGCCGACGCCAAGCTCAACAAGGCCTACCAGGATCTCATCGGCGGAAGTGGCGCAAAAGCCAGGAAGCTGTTGCAGACGGCGCAGCGCGCCTGGATCGCTTTTCGCGACGCGGAATGCAGCTATTCCGCCGCGGACAGCGAAGGCGGCTCGATCTATCCGATGCTGATATCGGAATGCCTGACGCGGCTGACCGACGATCGCACCAAGCAGCTCACCGCCGATTCGACCTGCGCAGAAGGCGATGTGAGCTGCGCCAGCCCCGACGAGGACGAGAGCGGCGACATCCAGTAAGCTTAGGTTCTAACTTTATGTTTGAGCATGATCTTTTCCGAAACCGGATTCCAATTTTCGCTAGCGCGGACCTTCGGTTCGGGATCATGCTCTAGCTGCGGCGGCTCACGCGCGTAAAATGGCCCATCTTGCGGCCGGGCCGCGCCTCGGCCTTGCCATAGAGGTGCAGCATCAGATCGGGCTCGGCGAGCAGCTCAGGAACGCGCCGGATGTCGTCGCCGATCAGGTTTTCCATGACGCAGTCGAACTGCCGGGCGGGATTTCCCAGCGGCAGGCCGCCGACGGCGCGGATGTGCTGCTCGAATTGCGAGATGGTGCAGGCGGCCTCCGTCCAGTGACCGGAATTGTGGACGCGCGGCGCTATCTCGTTGACCAACAGCGAACCGTCGGCAAGGACAAAGAATTCGACGCCGATGACGCCGACATAGTCGAGCGCTGCAAGGATCTCTGCCGCCGCCGTTTGAGCCGCAGCAGCCGTCTCGGATTTTACTCCGGCCGGCAGCGTCGAGCTGTGCAGAATACCGTTGCGATGGACATTCCACGCTGGATCGTAGGCGGCGAGCGAGCCGTCGCTGCCGCGCGCGGCGATCACCGAAATCTCGCGCTCGAAGGTGACGAAGGATTCCAGGATCAACGGCACGTTGCCCATCGCCTCGCAAGTGCCGGCAAAGCCGCCTGTTTCCATGTTGCGGAAGACACGCTGGCCCTTGCCGTCATAGCCCATGCGGCGCGTCTTCAATATGCCGCTGCCGTTGAACTGTTTCAGCGCAGCCGTCAGTTCCTCGTCATTGTCGACGGGACTGAAATCCGCGGTCGGTATGCCGATACCGTTGAGGAATTTCTTTTCCGCCAGCCGGTCCTGCGCCACTTCCAGTGCGCGTGCCGGCGGATAGACCGGCACCGTAGAGGCAAGTGCCGCGGCAGCCGCGACCGGAACGTTCTCGAATTCATAAGTAACGACGGCACTGGCCGCAGCCAGCTCGCCAAGCGCGGCCGCGTCGTCGTAGGCGGCGACGATCTGCCGGTTGGCGACCTGTGCCGCCGGGCAATCCGGCTGCGGCTCCAGCACGACGATGCGATAGCCGAGGCGGGCCGCGGCCATCGCCAGCATGCGGCCGAGCTGGCCGCCGCCGATGATGCCGATGCTCGATCCCGCCGGCAGGCTCACGGCGCGTCCGTGGGCTCGGCGGCCACCTTGGCGGTCTGCGCGGCGCGCCAGCTATCCAGCCGGGCGGCGAGCTTTTCGTCGCTCAGCGCCAGCACCGCGGCGGCGAGAAGGGCAGCGTTGGCAGCGCCGGCCTTGCCGATGGCCAAAGTGCCGACCGGAATGCCGGCCGGCATCTGCACGATTGATAGCAGCGAATCCTGGCCCGACAGCGTCTTTGATTCCACCGGCACGCCGAGCACCGGCAGCGGCGTCATCGCCGCCGTCATGCCGGGCAGATGCGCCGCACCCCCGGCACCGGCGATGATCACCTTGTAGCCGGCCGCCTTGGCGCCCTTGGCGAACTCATAGAGCCGATCGGGCGTGCGGTGGGCCGAGACAATCAGCCGCTTGTGCGAAATGCCAAGCGCCTCAAGCGTTTCGGCGGCGTGGCGCATCGTCGCCCAGTCGGACTGGCTGCCCATGATGATGGCGACGTCGGCGCGGTGATCGTCCAAGCTTCTGCTCTCCGGCGGCAAAGGCGCGCATTAGCGGAAATCGAGGGGAGCCGCAAGGATGGCCGGAAACGGCAAAGCCGCTTGTGCCGTCTGCGTGGCTACGCACATGGACTTGGGCGGTCTGTCATCGGGCGGCCGCTGCTCGGAAGCGGTTGACGAAGTCGTCAAGTTCAGGCCGTTCGGTATCGGAAATCGCCCAGTAGGAAAAGGCGCTGTCGCTCCAGTGGACCAGCGAGAAGCCACCAGCAGAAAGATCGACCGGTCCGGCTGTCGAGCCGGTTTCCTCGGGCGCGGCGACGAGAGTGATCAGGTGCTCGCGGTGCCTGTAGACCAGTGCCGGCACTGGCTGGTCGGCGATCACCTCGACCCGGCCGCCGAGCAACGCGAAGCCGTCACTGGCAAGGTCAGGTGCCGGCGGCGACAGGCCGACCCTGCCATCCAGCCAGGGTTTGACCGTGTGCCGGTCCGACGAGACGACGTCCACCGGGCTGGCTGCCAGCAGGCTGCGACGGTGGCCGCTGGCGACCGCGGCAGCAAAGCTGTCGGGCGCCCTGCTCAGCATCATCCATTGCGTCGCGCCGCTGGCCAGCACGGCCGTAACGACGATCGACGCCGCCAGCGCGCGCCAGTCGAACGCGCCAAATCGGTGCATCGCCCTGTGCGCTGGCAGCACTCGAGCGGCGGGCGCCGGCGCCGGCAGCACTTTCTCCATACCGGCTGTCCCGATTGCAGCGATGCGAGCCTTGAAATCCTCACGGACATCGAGCCTCGTCAGCCCGCTGACGACCGTCTGCAGCGCAACGATGCGGGCATGCTCGGCGGCGAGCGCCGGGTCGGCCGCGATGCGTCGCTCGACAGCCAATGCTGCCGCTGCGTCGAGCTCGCCATCGACCAAGGCATGGATCATCAGCGCCACGCCCGCCGGGTCATCGGGCAGTCCATCGTTGTGCGCGCTCATAGCGCCCTCCCAAGTTGGGATATAAGCAGACCGCGCGCCCTCGCCAGCCGCGACATCACCGTGCCTAGCGGCACGCCAAGCAGCGTCGCGATCTCGCGATAGCTGAGGCCGTTGACGTCGCGCAGCACCACAGTCTCGCGAAATTGGTGCGGCAGCGCGGCGATCGCCGCCTCGAGTGCGGCCGTGTCGGCCTTGGCGATCAGGCTTGCCTCAGGATTATCCGTATCCGGCAGGCCGGCGACATATGCAGCCGTCACGTCATCGAGGTCGCTCAGGTCGCCGACGGCGACGACACTGCGCGGCCGGTTGCGCGCCAGCCAGGAGTAAGAGGCGTTGCGCACGATCGCCAGCAGCCAGGCGCGCGCATTGCCGCCGGCATAGCCGGCGATGCCCGCATGCGCCTTCAAACAGGCCTCCTGCACCACATCCTCCGCATCGGCGGCGTTGCCCGTCAGCCAGCGGGCAAGCGCAAGCGCATCCGCGAGATGGGGCAGAACCACCTCGCGAAAGCGCTCGGTCGCGGCCTCGTGGTTCAACACCGTCGCATCGCCCGGCATCCCGGGCAGAACCTTCCGAAAATCCTCACGGAGCGACGGTGATCCTGCCCTGCATGTGCGGGTGAAGCCCGCAGAAATAGGCATAGTCGCCCACTTTGGTGAAGGTGAAGGCATATGTGTCACCGGTGTCAAGCGCCTTGGAGCGAAACGAGGCATCGTTGGCGACCACCAGATGCGGGATGTCGTCGTCATTCTCGAAGGTCACGGTAGTGCCCTGCTTTATCGTCAGCACCGCCGGTGTGAAGGCAAAGTTCTCGATCTTGACCATTGGCTGGTCTGCTGCGTTCAGTGGCATGGCAACCATTATCAGGATCGCCGCCAAACCGAACGGGACAGGGGATAAGACCAAGACGCGGGATGGGAAGCGGATCATCGCATTTCTCCTCAAGCCAGCGTGCTGTCGATGATGGCGAGGTCCTGCCCGCCTTGCTTGAGCGTCACGCTGCTCGTGCCGAGCAGGCTGCGCAACTGGCCGGCAGGTACCGTCATAGGCCCGGGTGAGGCTGCGGTGCCCGGCGCCGGTTGCGGGAAAGCGGTCGAGCGCGCGGTATGGAAGGTAACGTTGCCTTCGACCTTCTGCATGATCTGGTGGATATGGCCGTTGAGTACGGTGACAGAGCCGAAGCGCTTGAGCAGGGCCAAGGCCTGCGCCGCGTCGTCGGTGCCCCAGCCCCATTCGGGATAAACAGCCCATAGCGGGATGTGGGCAAAGACGACGATTGGCGTCGAGGCGGTGACCGCCTTCAGATCATCGGCCAACCATGCCAACTGGTCGGCGCCGAGATTGCCCAGCCCTCCAGCCTTCAGGTTGACGACGTTGACCAGCCCGATGAAATGGACGCCGTTCTGGTCGAACGAATACCAGCCGGCGCCCTTGGTGCCTTTGCCGTAGCGGTCGAGATAGGCCTGGCCATTGCCGTCATCGATCAGGTCGTGCTCACCGGGCACATAATGTACGTCGAAGCCTGCGCCGCCGATGATCTGGGCAGCGTTGTCGAACTGCGCGACTTTCGACAAATGGGTGATGTCGCCGGTGTGGATCATGAAAGCGGGCTTTTGCGGCAACGCCTGGATCTTGCCGATGGCCTCCTTCAGCGTGTCGATGGCGTGCGGGTTGGCAGCCTTGTCGAAGCCGATGTGGCTGTCGGAGATCTGGAGGAAAGTGAAGCCGGTGGCCAAGGCTTCTGCGGCTTGCGCCGCGCCGAGCAGGCTGAGCGAAACCGGCACGCCGGCCGAAATCGTCCACAGCACTCCCGTGCCGGCCCAGATCATGCATTCCAGTGCATGACGGCGGCTGATGCCGTCAGCTTCATTGTCGTGGTGGTGGGTCATACCGGTCTCCTGCAACGCCGGAAATGGCGTCTGCTTGGGAGACCAATGGGCGGGGTGGTTTATTCCGCCCGACGACCAAAAAGTCATTCACAGTGCCGTGATGGCGTAATGGCCCGATGCCAAGCCGGCGCTGGAAGGCACTGGCTCGACCACGTTCTGGCGATGTCTAGTCCGGCCAGCGCAAGGCCCCGGCGGACTGCTTGCGAGCGGGTTTCATCGCATCCGCGGGCCGATCGGCAGCACTCAGCACCGCCCGCAGGCTTTCGGCGACGATCTCCGCCTCGCCGGGATGAAGATTGCATGGGTCGAGGAAGAAGTGACCGCGCTCGACCTCGTGGTTGCGCACGATGATAGGGGGCGAGCCCGCGGCCAGCGCCGAGGCAAGGCCGGCGGCGGTGAACCTGCTTTCAGGCGTAACAAACACCTGCAGGCGGTCGAGCGGATTGGCAGTCGGATCGGGAATGATATGCGAGGCGATACCGGGCAGTCCATCCAATGCGTCTTTCCACAGACGCAAAGCCGCTTCCTCCCGCTTGCGAATGCCGGCATGGTCGCGCCGCTCCCAGGCTTCCAGGGCCGCCATGGTGCCGGCAATGCTTTCCTTGCCGACCTTCATCGCCCGCGCAACGCCACGATTCTGGAGATAGGCGGCCCGCACCAGATCCTTGCGCCCCGTCACGATGCCGCTTGTCGGTCCGCTGAGGAACTTGTGCCCGCTATAGACGACGATGTCGGCGCCGCGTGCGAGAAAGCCGCGCAGGTCGTATTCGGAGGCGGCGTCGACGATCACCGGCACGCCCTTGGCGTGGCAGATCTCGCAGAACTCCTCGAGCGAAAGCATGCCGTATTGCACCGTGTGATGCGCAACCACGTAGAGGCCGGCCGCGGTGCGGTCGCGGATCGCGTCGCGCACATGATAATCCTGCGTCACGCTGACCGTGCCGGCGGGTATTGTCTTCGCCCCGGCCAACCGGATCGACTGGTCGATCGGCGCGCCGTAATTGACGATGTGACCGAGCTGGACGATGACCTCCGACTTGACGCCCTCAATGTCGTCCGGCAGCCGCTCGATCGCAAGAAGGCTGGTTCCGGTCATCGCGCCGGCAATCGCCATGGTTATGCCGCTGGCGCAGCACGCGGTGATGAAGCCGGCCTCGCCGCCGGTCAGGCGTGCAATCACAGTACTTGCGGCGCGCTGCAGATCGTCCATCTCGACCCATTGCGAGGCGATTTCCGACATTGCGGCAATCGCTTCTGGCACGATAATCGAAGCGCCGAGCGCCGTCATCGTACCGGAAACGTTGATGATCGGGCGAAGGCCAAGCCGTTCGCGGATTGTCGTGTTGGAACGGTCAGCGGCATAGGTCGTCATCTCTGCAGATCCTGTTTCGAACGATTTCAGGCGATCTCGACGACCGCCTCGATTTCAACTGTGATGTTGCCCGGCAGCGAGCCGACACCGATTGCCGAGCGGGCATGTCCGCCGATCTTATCAAAGACGGCGGCGAAAAGATCGGAACAGCCATTCACCACCTTGGGGTGCTCGCTGAATGTCGGCGTCGCATTGACAAAGCCAAGCAGCTTGACGACGCGCACGATGCGGCCGAGGTCGCCGGCCGCCGCATGCATGACCGCGAGCAGGTTTAGGCCGGTCAGACGCGCATGCCCATAGGCCTCTTCAACGCTGACGTCGTCGCCGACCTTGCCGGTGCAGAGCGCGCCGTCGGCGCGCAACGGCCCCTGGCCGGAGAGGAAGATCAGCCGTCCGCTCTCGGCATAGGTGACGAAGTTGGCGATGGGCTTCGGCGGCTCGGGCAGTGTCAGGCCCAATTCCGCGAGCCGGATGTAAGGCGTCATAGAAGCTCCTTGCGACAGCTTTCGCCGTCCGATGTCAAAAATGCGAGGCGCGAAATCGCGCCAGGAAGCTGCGAAGGCGTTCATTGTCGAACCCCGCCGCCAGAATCTCGGCGGGTGGTCCGACGGCGCTGACGCCGCCGTCCGCCATGAAAACGATGCGGCTCGATGCATCGCGTGCAAAAGCCATTTCATGCGTGACCATCAGCATCGTCATGCCGTCTTCGGCAAGGCTGCGAACGACCTCGAGCACCTCGCCAACCAGTTCGGGGTCGAGCGCCGAAGTTATCTCGTCGAGAAGCAGTATCTTCGGCTCCATCGCCACGGCGCGGGCGATGCCGACGCGCTGCTGCTGGCCGCCGGACAACTCGGCCGGCAGGCTATCGGCCTTGTGGGCGAGGCCGACCCGGCCGAGCCAGTGCTCGGCAATGGTGCGGGCCTCGGCATTGCTCTTGCCGCGCACCTTGCGCAGGCCAAGCATGATGTTGCCGGCGGCAGTCAAATGCGGAAACAGATTGAAGCTCTGGAACACCATTCCGGTCTCGGCTCGCATCGCCGCCAGGTCGCGCTCGCTGCGTCGCTGGCGTGTTCCCGTCTCGCGATAGCCGACCTCCTTGCCATCGATACGGATCGAGCCGCTGTCGTAGCTCTCTAGGAAGTTGACGCAGCGCAGCAGCGTGGTCTTGCCGCTGCCGGAAGGGCCGATGACAGTCACCACCTCGCCGCGTGTCACCTTGAGACTGACGGAGCGCAGGACCTCGACGGATCCAAAGGCTTTGGAAACCTCGGAGACATCGAGAAGTGCCGGATTCTGGTGCGGGGCATTGGACATCTTGCTATTCCCGGATGAATGAGAAACGCTGCTCCAGCCGCCGGCTGGCCAAGGAGAGGGCGTAGTTGACGGCGAAGTAGACGAGCGCACCGAGAATGTAGAGCGGCATCGCCTCATAGGTGCGGCCGATGACCTGGTTGATTGCCTGCATCAGGTCGGTGATGCCGAGCAGCGAGACCAGCGCGCTGCCCTTCACCGCGTCGGTCACGCCATTTATCCAGGGTGGCAGGAAGCGTCTGAACGCCTGCGGAAAAATGACGTAGGCCAGCCGCTGGCGAAAGGTCAGTCCGATCGCCATCGCCGCCTCGGACTGACCCTTGGGAATCGAGCCGACGGCGCCCCTCAGATATTCGACCACCTGTGCGGTCTTGAACAGGGTGAGGGCGAGTACGGCCGCCCAAAAGGATTCCAGATGCAGCCCCACCGCGGGCAGGCCGTAATAGACGAAGAAGATCAGCACCAGGATCGGAATGCCGCGTATGGTGTCGCTGAAGATGCGCACTGCCCAGCGCAGCGGAGCCGGTCCGTAGACAAGGCCGACGCCCATCAGCACGCCGGCGATGAGCGATAGCACCACGACCAGCAGCGACACCCACAAGGTCACGGCAAAGCCTTCGGCGAGGAACGGCAAGGCGTAAATGATCTGGCTCAGCATCTCAGCGCGCCGCCTTGAACCGGCGCTCGACCAGCCGCAACGCGAAAAGCAGTGCATAGCCGGTCAACAGGTACATCGCCGTCACCACCAGATAGACCTCGACAATGCGGAACGTGTTGAAGTTGATCCACTGGGCGCCGTAGGTGAGCTCGGGTACCGAGATGACCGATGCCACGGACGTGTCCTTGAAGAGCGATATGAATGTGTTGGAAAGCGCCGGCAGGGTTATGCGCAGCATCGTCGGCAGGCGCACGTGGAGCAGCCTTTGCCATGGCGTCAGGCCGATTGCCTTGCCGGCGTCGAGCTGTCCGCGCGGCACCGCCTCGAGCCCCGAGCGAAACACCTCGACCAGGTAGGCGCCGCTGTAGAGCGATAGCGTGGCAATAAATGAGGTTTGCGCACTGTAGGCAATGTCGACCACCGTCGGCAGGCCGTAGAAGACCAGATAGACGAGCAGGATCAGCGGCACGTTGCGGATGAACTCGACATAGCCCGCGATGATGGTCCGCACCGCACGTCCGGCCGATACGTACCAGACCGCCAGAACGAGCCCGATGACGATGCCGATCGCGATCGAGATGACGGCCAGTTCGAGGCTTAACAGCAGTCCGCCCCAGAGCTTGTCGAAATGCCGCCAGATCAGGTTGAAGTTGAGGGTATAACCCATGCATCCCCGTCATAGAGGGCTGTGATGAGAGGGGGGCGGAAGCACGTTTGTCCTTCCGCCTGCTTGCATCAGATGACCGGGAAACCGGGATGGCGGGCCGGCGGCTCCTGTCCGAAATAATCCTTGAACGCAGCGTCGTAGAGTGCCGTTTCATGGCCGAACATGGCGATGGTGAAGGTCTGGTTGACGAAGGTCAGCCAGTCGAGGTCGCCCTGCCGCAGTGCGGCGCCATAAAGCATCGAGAACCAGCTCTTGCCGGCATCGAAGTATTTGTCCGGATTGCGCGAGGCGAGCCAGCGGACCGTTGACAGATCGACCGCGGCAGCGTCGACGCGCTTCGATTCCAGGGCCTGCAGCACGTTGGCCTGCGTGTCTATCTGCATCACCTGCGACTCCGGCAGGACGATATGCACATTTGCCTCGGCATCGACGTTTTGCAGGATGGAAATCCGGGTCGCCGAACCGGCGGCAAGCAGCTTGTCGAAGGTCTTGTTTTCGGCGTTCGGAAGGGTCAGCAAGGCGATGCCTTCGACGTAGTAGGGTCTGGAGAAGTGGATCAGCTGCGAGCGCTGGGCGGTCATGGTCATGAACTGGATGGTGATGTCGACCTTGTTGGTGGTCACGTTCGGAATGCGCTGAGCCGGATCCTGCATGACGAATTCGACTTTGGTCGGGTCGTCGAAAAGCCCCTTGGCGAGAATGCGACCCATGGTGATGTCCATGCCCACCAGTTCGCCGGCGTCGTTCTCGAAATGCCAGGGCGCATTGGTACTGCCGGTGCCGACGATCACCTTGCCGCGCTCGAGGACGGTGCGCAGCAGGCTGTCCGGCGCTGCCTGGGCCGCCGCTTTCTGAACGTCGACCGCGGTAGCGGCGCTCATAACTCCGGCCGTTGCAAGCCCGGCCATTCCCAGTTTCAGAAATTCACGCCTTTTGGATGTGTCGTTCACGGCGACCTCCTTTCGTGTTGTGTTCCCCTTTGGACCAGCGATACAGGCATCGGTTGCAACTGATGTAATTGTCTCTTACAAGAGACGCCTGTACTCTGTACAAGACAGATTAACATCAGGGATCGATAATGCAAGATGGCAATGCATTGGCCGCTCGACCGGACGTCGGACTGGACGAAGACAAGACCTCAGGCTCTCGGGAGAAGGGTCTCAACCGGGTTCTCCAGATTTTGGAGTTTCTCCACACTAACCAGCGCGCGATCGGCGTTGGCGATCTTGCCAAAGGAGTGAACGCGCCGCGTTCGACGACTTATACGCTGGTGCGCTCGCTGGTCGACGCAGGCCTGCTTGAGATGGCTGGAGACGGCAATCGGGTCTATTTCGGAAAGAAGCTTTATCTCTACGGAATGGACTATGTGCGGGGCAACGACCTGCTCAGGCGAGGGCGCCAGGAAGTCGACCATCTGTCGCGCGAGACCGGCGAGACCTCGGAGCTGTGCATGCTGCAAAGCGGCCGCTACACCATCGTCCATTCAAGTCCGGGAACGAGGCCATTCAGGATCAGTTCGGCGACGGGTCTGCAAATACCGCTTCCCTGGACAGCTTCCGGGCGGCTGCTCCTCGCCGGGTTCGACAGGGCGGCGATCGAGGATATGGTCTCGGAAGACGATCTCGTGCTGCCGGACGGCCGCAGGTTGCGGCTCGACGATTTCATAGCCGACATCGCCGTCGCCAAGTCGGCCGGCTACTGCGTCACCTCCGGCCTTGTCGATGCCTACACGAAATGCCTGGCCGCGCCGGTCTTTTCCGCGCCGGGCAGGGTCGAGGCGACGATGTGCCTGGTGGTTCCCATCGATACCTCGACCGAAAAGACCGATGACCTGATAGCGCTGTTGCGCGAGCGCGCCGCACGGCTTTCGATCGCGGCATAGCGCTTTTCCAGCAGGCCGGCGCCGGCGTTCGTTCAAGCAATAATGTCTGGAATGATCTTGTCTTCCAGCGCCATCAGCCTGTCCTTCAGGAAAAGCTTCTTTTTCTTCATGCGCTGGATCTGCAGCGGGTCGCAATTCATGGCGATCATCGCATTGATGGCCGCGTCGAAATCGGCGTGTTCCTGCTTCAGCCGGGAATATTCGAGGCGGATATCCGCCTGTTCCTGATCGGACATTTTTACCGTCTGCACGTCTGCGGCGCCCAAACACTGGGCCTGATTGGGCGGGACCGGGGCCTTCTTGCACCGGCGCGCAGCCCATACCACATTTCACATTGTCGTGGAATGCTACCACGCAGCATTCGACATCGGTGCTCGATGGTGGCACACTGTCATTATGCCGTCACAGAAGCGAGCCTGCGGTGGACGTGCCTTGGCGGCTGCAATCGAGGAAACCATGAAAGGGAGAACCAATCATGTCTCTTGCATCCCATCTTGATGAGCTGCAGCGGAAACACGGCGACATCGAACGGGAAATCGACGATGCGATGGCGCATCCATCGGTAGACGACCTCGAAATCGTGAATCTCAAGCGGCGCAAGCTGGCGCTCAAGGACGAGATTGAAAAACTGAAGGCGAAACCGACGACGCACTGAAGCCCTTCCAGGACTAGGAGCGCGCGCCGCCCGGCGCGCGTCTCTTTCCGGTGGCATATCGCTATGCTGCCGGAAATGCATGTGGATTTGCGGCAAGCTGCCGTCTTGTCATTTCCGATTTGCTAGGCCTGCGCGCCAGTCGCCATTGACAAGCCATCTTTGCTCCTCCACCTCATGCCCGGACCTTCAAGATTAAAGGCAGCCGGCATGACCGGGTATTTTTCCTCACCCTTCCCACGCCGCAGGTCGATCGGTGTCGATGTCGGCGGCGTGATTGTCGGCGGCGGCGCGCCGGTCGTCGTCCAGTCAATGACCAACACCGACACGGCCGATGTCGATCAGACGGTCGCACAGGTGGCGGCGCTGCATCGCGCCGGCTCCGAGATCGTGCGCATAACCGTCGATCGCGACGAAAGCGCTGCCGCCGTGCCGGCCATCCGCGAGCGGCTGGAACGACTCGGCATCGACGTGCCGCTGGTCGGCGATTTCCACTATATCGGCCACAAGCTCCTGGCCGACCACCCGGCCTGCGCCGAGGCACTGGCCAAATACCGCATCAATCCCGGCAATGTCGGCTTCAAGGACAAGAAAGACCGGCAGTTCGCCGCGATCGTCGAGATGGCGATCCGATACGACAAACCGGTACGCATCGGCGTCAATTGGGGTTCGCTCGACCAGGAGCTGCTGACCCGGCTGATGGACGACAACCAGGCCCAGGGCTTTCCGCTGACCGCCCAGGAAGTGACGCGCGAGGCAATCGTGCGGTCGGCAATCCTGTCGGCCGAAATGGCTGAAGAGATCGGCCTTGCCCGCGAGAAAATCATCCTGTCGGCCAAGGTCAGCGGCGTGCAGGATCTGATCGCCGTCTACACCGAGCTTGCCACCCGTTCCGACCATGCGCTGCACCTCGGCCTGACGGAGGCGGGCATGGGCTCGAAAGGCATCGTCGCCTCGTCCGCGGCCATGGGCATCCTGCTTCAGCAGGGCATTGGCGACACCATCCGCATCTCGCTGACGCCGGAGCCAAACGGCGACCGCACGCGCGAGGTGCAGGTGTCGCAGGAGCTGTTGCAGACCATGGGCTTCCGGCAGTTCGTGCCGATCGTTGCCGCCTGCCCGGGCTGCGGGCGCACAACCTCGACCGTGTTCCAGGAGCTTGCCCAGAACATCCAGGCCGACCTGCGCAAGAACATGCCGGTGTGGCGCGAACAATATCCCGGCGTCGAGAACCTCAAGGTCGCGGTGATGGGTTGCATCGTCAACGGTCCGGGCGAATCCAAACACGCCGATATCGGCATTTCGCTGCCCGGCACCGGTGAGACGCCGACCGCCCCGGTGTTCGTCGACGGCAAGAAGGCGGCGACCCTGCGCGGCCCGTCGATCGCCGCGGATTTCGAGAAAATGGTTTCCGACTACATCGAACGGCGGTTTGGGCAACACGGCAAAGCCGCGGCGGAGTAGTTCGATGCGGCGTTTGCTTGGGGCGACGCTGGTTGTCATTTCCGGGCTGGGCTGGGCGGCGGCCGTCCAGGCCGATCCGCCGCGGCCCGCCAAGCAGAAGCTGATCGATCGAGTTTGCGATCTTATCGAGACGCATGCCGACCAGAACGGCCTGCCCCGGGATTTCTTTGCCCGGCTGATCTGGAAGGAGAGTCGTTTCGATCCCAACGCGGTCAGCCCCGTCGGCGCGGAGGGTATCGCCCAATTCATGCCGGGTACCGCCAAGATGCGCGGGCTCGCCAATTCGTTCGATATCGAGCAGGCTATCCCGGCCTCGGCAAAATATCTCGCCGAAATGAAGACCGGCTTTGGCAATCTGGGCCTCGCCGCAGCTGCATACAATGCCGGCGAGAGCCGGGTGACGCGCTGGCTGAATTCCGGCGGATTCCTCCCGATGGAGACCGAAAGCTACGTCCTGGACGTCATGGGCGAGCCGGCCGACAGGTTCACCGATGCCGCCTACGCCGGCGTCATCCGGCCGCTCGACAAGAAGGCGACTTTCGCTGCCGCTTGCCGCGAGCTGCCGGTGATCATGTCCAGAACCGTGCCGATGTCGTCGATCAACATCAAGCCGTGGGGCGTGCAGGTGGCCGGCAATTTCCGTCGCGCCGCGGCGCTCAATCAGTGGAGCAACGTCAAGCGCAGGTTTCCAGCCTTGCTCAGCGGTCGCGATCCGGTGGTCAGCCGGGTGCGCACACCGATCGGCAGGCGCGGCATCTATGCGGTGCGGATCGGCGCCGACACCAAAGCCAAGGCCGACGATATTTGCCAGAAACTGCACAGCGTGGGCGGCGCATGCATCGTGGTGCGCAATCGGTAAGCCATATGTCGGTGCGTTTTCGCGCCATTGCTGCCATCTTGCTCCCCGTGGGCACTTCGTCCTCGACACGTGAATCATATTTTTGGTGAACCGTTAACCAGGTCTTGCATCGTCGTCGATGCGGGGTAAGGTCCCCGCGATTTTTCGCGAAAGGGATCAGCATGGCCGGCTTCAAGACACTGGACGACATCGGCAATATCAGCGGCAAGCGTGTGCTGGTGCGTGTCGACCTCAACGTCCCCGTCACCCAGGGCAAGGTCACCGACACCACCCGTATCGAGCGCATTGCACCGACCATCGCCGAGCTTTCCGGCAAGGGCGCCAAGGTCATCCTGCTTGCCCATTTCGGCCGGCCCAAGGATGGACCGGTGCCCGAATTCTCGCTCGAGCCGATTGCCAGGGCGACGGCGGACGTGCTCAGCCGCCCCGTCGGCTTTGCCGCCGACTGCATCGGCGACAAGGCCGCAAATGCCGTTGCTGCCATGAACGGCGGCGACGTGCTGCTGCTCGAGAACACCCGCTTCCACAAGGGCGAGGAGAAGAACGACCCGGCCTTCACCGAAAAGCTCGCCGCTAACGGCGACATCTTCGTGAACGACGCCTTCTCTGCTGCGCACCGTGCCCATTCGTCGACAGAAGGGTTGGCGCATGTGCTGCCGGCCTTCGCTGGGCGCACCATGCAGGCCGAACTCGATGCGCTGGAAAAGGGGCTTGGCAATCCAGTCCGTCCGGTTGTCGCCATCGTCGGCGGCGCCAAAGTCTCGACCAAGATCGACCTGTTGATGAACCTGGTGAAGAAGGTCGACGCGCTGGTCATCGGCGGCGGCATGGCCAATACGTTTCTAGCGGCGCGCGGCACCGACGTCGGGAAATCCTTGTGCGAGCATGATCTCGCGACCACCGCCAAGCAGATCATGATCGAGGCGGCCGAGGCCGGCTGCGCCATCATCCTGCCCGCCGACGGCGTCGTCGCCAGGGAGTTCAGGGCCGGCGCCGCCAACGAGACCGTCGCCATAGCAGACGTGCCGGCCGACGGCATGATCCTCGATGTCGGCGCGAAAACCGTGAAGACCATTGCCGAATGGATCGACCGCGCCGCGACGCTGGTCTGGAACGGGCCGCTCGGCGCTTTCGAAATCGAGCCATTCGACCACGCAACGGTGGCGACGGCCAAGCACGCGGCAGCGCGCACCAAGGCCGGCAGACTGGTCTCGGTCGCTGGCGGCGGCGACACGGTGGCGGCGCTCAACCATGCCGGCGTCAGCGATGATTTTACTTATGTATCGACGGCCGGCGGCGCTTTCCTCGAATGGATGGAAGGCAAGCCGTTGCCCGGCGTCGACGTCTTGAAGCGCTGAGCGCGACCGCAAGAGCAGCGCGAAGGAGTGCGCCCGCGACTTTCAATCGATTCGCGCTCGTTTGACGAAATGGTTCGACTTGAACCTGCGTTGCTCTGGTGGTCTGCTGGGCACGGATCAATTCTTTCAGGAGAAGCACGATGAGCGAACGTCTCGAGGACATTGCCGCCGCGATGGTGGCCGATGGCAAAGGCTTGCTGGCGGCCGACGAAAGCTCCGGCACCATCAAGAAACGCTTCGACGTCATCGGCGTCGAGTCGACCGCCGACAGCCGGCGCGACTATCGCGAGATGATGTTCCGCGCCAGCGAGGCAATGACCAAATACATTTCCGGCGTCATCCTCTATGACGAGACCATCCACCAGAAGGCGGCCGACGGCACGCCGCTGGTCGACATCATCAAGGCATCAGGCGCCATCCCCGGCATCAAGGTCGACGCCGGTGCCAAGCCCCTGGCCGGCTTTCCCGGCGATACCATCACCGAAGGCCTGGACGGCCTGCGCGAACGCCTCGCCGACTATTACAAGCTCGGCGCCCGCTTTGCCAAATGGCGCGCGGTGATCGACATCGATGTCTCCAAGGGCGTGCCTTCCGCCACCTCGATCGGCTCGAACGCCCATGCGCTCGCCCGTTACGCCGCGCTTTGCCAGGAAGCCGGCATCGTGCCAATCGTCGAGCCGGAGGTGCTGATGGACGGCGCCCACGACATCGACACGTGCTACGAGATCAGCAAGGCGACACTGACAAAGTTGTACACCGAGCTCTATGCGGCCCGCGTCGCGCTCGAAGGCACCATCCTGAAACCGAACATGGTCCTTGCCGGCAAGAAATCGGGCAAGGTCAGCAGCCCCGAGGAAGTTGCCGAAAGGACCATAAAACTGTTCCGCGAGACGGTGCCGGCGGCGATTGGAGGCATCGCCTTCCTTTCGGGCGGACAATCGGACGAGGAGGCGACCGCCAACCTCAATGCCATCAACGCCGTCGGCCCGCATCCGTGGAAGCTGACCTTCTCCTATGGCCGCGCCTTGCAGGCCGCTCCGCAGAAGGCCTGGGGCGGCAAGGCAGCGAACGTCGCCGCCGCGCAGGCCGCCTTCGCCCATCGCGCCCACATGAACCATCTGGCGGCGCTTGGACAATGGCAGCCGAAGCTTGAGCAAGCCGCCTGACCGAAGACATCTTGCGTTTCTCCCGACCCGGGCCACGTGCCCGGGTTTTTGTTTGAAAGCAGCAAGGGCTGCAATTTCTTGCAACTGAAATGCAGCCGGGTGTCGGTATTGCTCGCTGCCGAACGTCCTCCGTGAAAAGAGGAGCAGACCTATGCCAAACAACAAGATCGTTTCGCAGGAAGACTGGTTTCAGGCGCACAAGGCGCATCTGGCGCGCGAAAAGGAATTGACGCGCTTTCGCGATCGTGTTGCCGCCGAACGCCGCGAATTGCCGTGGCTGAAGATCCGCAAGGACTACGTCTTCGAGACCGAGCAAGGGCCAAAGAAACTGCCCGACCTGTTTGGCGGCAACAGCCAGCTGATCGTCTACCATTTCATGTTCGGGCCGGGCGCCGATTATCGCTGCGAAGGCTGCTCATTCCTTGCCGATCATATCGACGGCGCCAACCAGCATCTCAGGCACCACGATGTCTCACTTGTCGTGGTAGCGCGGGCGCCATTGGCCGAATTGCTGCCCTACAAGCAGCGTATGGGCTGGAAATTCGACTGGGTGTCGTCCTACGCCTCGGACTTCAACTTCGATATGCAGGTGTCATTCACGGACAAGCAGATCGCGGCCGGCGATACGACCTACAATTTCGAGCGGCGTGCGCGAAACTCGAAAGACCTTCCCGGCGCCAGCGTGTTCTATCGCGACGAGAAGGGCGACATCTTCCTGACCTTCGTCTTGCGCTCCCGAGGCGGCGATCCGCTGATCGGCGCCTATCATTATCTCGACCTGACGCCGAAGGGTCGCAACGAAACCGGCCCGCATCATAGCCTCGTCGACTGGGTGCGGCTGCATGACGAGTACGAAGATCAATCCGGGACACATGACTGCTGCCATTGAGGCGACAAGGGTGTCACTGTAAGGTCGTTCACCTCCAATGCAACATGCGCTAAGTGCTGTTCGCTATGCCCTAAAAGGGACTTGCCATGCGGCGCTTTCCGACCCTTCTCACCTGGTTCGCCTTTCCGGTCTATGTCTGGCAAGGACTTGGCGTGCGTCGCCGCACCACCCGCATGCTGCCGGCACAAGGTCCGGTCATGCACGAGATATCTGGCCTGACGCCAGCAATCTCGGTTCTGGTGCTTGGCGATTCCTCCGCCGCCTCGGTAGGCATCGGCAATTCCGAAAACGGATTGGCCGCGCAACTGGCCGTTCTGATTGCGCAACGCACCGGCCGCATCGTGCGCTGGCGGGCAGCCGGCTTCAACTCGGCAACCTCCGGCCAGATCCGCGATCATGTGCTGCCCAACCTATCGGCCGATCCGTGGACGCATATCGTGCTGGCGATCGGCACCAACGACACCAAGAATTTTCATTCGGTACCGCGGTTCAAGCGCGAGTTTGGCGGCCTGCTTTACGCGCTGCGCGCCAAATGGCCGGAGGCGCGCGTCGTGTGGTCGCCGGTGCTTGAGTTCACCCGGGCGCCGGCAATGCCGCCGCTGCTCGGCAAGATTCTCGAAATCCGTGCCGTCGAAATGAACCGGATGGGCGCGCGCCTTTGCCTCGAGCGTGGCGCCATACCGGCGCCCCGCCTGCCGATCACCGATGCTGATGCCGGCTTCGCATCGGATGGCTTTCATGCTTCGGAAGCCGGCTATCGAGCCTGGGCGGAACATCTGGTCAGCCTGGTGCTCGGCAACGAACCGGGCGTCGCGTAGCGGCCGCCGGCACCAAAGCGCGTCGCGTTCGACTGGCCTCATCCGACGTGCTTCAGGTCCTGTTTCTATGCATGTCGTTGTCGCAAAACCGCTGCACACTTTGCGCGACATGCATCACGTCCAGTGCCCGAGCACCGCCGTAATCGAAATCGCCGCCATCGCCAGCAGCGCCAGCTTCCAGAAATCGCTGCGCCGCTTCAGCCCGGGCCAGCCGAGCGGCTTGATGAGCTGGATGACCATCATGGCGATGATGACGAGCGCGAGAAGTTTCGACATGCCGCCTTTGATCAGCATCGCGGCTGGCTGTCAAAGCGGCTCCGCGATCGCCGTCTTTCCAGTGTGGCAGGCCTCTTTTCAGCACTGCCTGATCACTTCGGTCGACAAATCAAAACGCCGGTCAGGAGAGACGCACCCTCCTGACAGACTGCTGTCAGCAGGGGTGTGCGATAGTGCCTGCATCGAAAGAGAGGAGACCAGCCATGAACGGTTTTACCATTCTGCGTAGCGTGCAGCACTATGTCGGCAAGATCCGGACGATGCGCAATGAGATCCGCACCCAGCGGTTCATGAATACCCTGCCGGCGGACATCCGCAAGGATATTGGTTGGCCGGACATGTATGGCGACCGCCGCAATGGCGGCAATTAAGGCAAGCTTTCTGGGTGGCGTTTGGATGCAACCTGGCGACGAGCTGAAATGAGCATGCTGAAGCCTCCTGACAGTATGGTGTCAGGAGGCTCGTGCCATAGTGCGATGGCCGCCGGAGACGGATGGCTGAGAGGACGATCGATGAAAAGCTGGAGCGACAGGCTGAACATGCCTGGCATCAACGGCATAAAACCGTCGCCACGCACCATCGGCGACGTCGTCGAAGGGCAGCCGATGCTGGTTCCTACAGCTCGCCAGGTCGATGCATTCATCCGCTCCATCCCCGGAGGCATGGATATCCGCGCTTTGCGCACCGTTCTCGCCATCGAGCACGGTGCCGAGGTGACATGTCCGGTCACCATCGGCTATCATCTGCGCACTGTCGCCGAGGCCGCCAACGAGGATCTTGAGCGTGGCATGGCGCTGAGCGACATTGCGCCGTTCTGGCGGGTGCTCGACGCAAGCATGCCGACAACGAGGAAACTGTCCTTCGGCGCGGCCTTCGTCGCCGCGCAGCGCAAGCGCGAAGGGCTGGAACGATAGACGCCGAGGGTCCATACGATGCGCCGCGCCGACAGGCTCTTCCAGATCGTGCAGCATCTGCGTGGTGGCCGTCTGGTCACTGCCCAGAAGCTGGGCACGTGGCTCGAGGTTTCCGAGCGGACGATCTATCGCGACATCGCCGACCTGCAGTCGACCGGCGTGCCGATCGACGGCGAGGCCGGTGTCGGCTACATGATGAGGGAGGGTTTCGACCTTCCGCCGCTGATGTTCACGCGTGACGAGATCGTCGCGCTGGTCGCCGGCGCCCGCATGGTGCGCGCTTTTGGCGGCGCGGCCATGGCACGAGCCGCCGACGAGGCGCTGGTCAAGATAGGCGCCGTGTTGCCCGACGCCGAAAAGGACCGCATCGCCCGTACCGAGATCCACACGCCGATGTGGGTGGTAAGCGATGCCGCCCGCGAAGCCATCGACCTGATCGAGCGGTCCATCGAGAAACGTCAGGTGCTGACCATCGACTATTCGGATGAGGCCGGCCGCAGCACCGCGCGCGACATCCGCCCGCTCGGCCTGTGGTTCTGGGGCAAGGTGTGGACCTTGGTCGCCTGGTGCGAGATGCGCAGCGATTTCCGCGCTTTCCGCATTGACCGCATCGCCTCGGTGGTCATCGCCGGCCGCACCTTCAAGCCGGAGCGCGGCAAGCAGCTCGCCGATTTCTATCGCGCGGTGGAGCGCAGCGAGGATTACGGCATGGCGCCGGACCGGGCGGCGCGGAGCTGACACGGAAGATCACAAAAAAGCCCGCTTGAAAGCGGTCTCAGACCGCTGACAAACCCCGCCGATTCGGCCGGCTTGAAAGCGGGCGTTTTGTTTTGGATGCGAGATGCCTACTCCTCTTCGTCGGCATCCTTGTCCTTCGACTTTAGCGCCGAAAGCTTGGCGAAGACGGCGTTGGCGTCGAGTTCCTGGTCCTCGTCTTTCGGCTTTTCCGGCGCCGGCACCAGTCGTTCGGTCAAGGCGGCCGGCAGCAGCGTATCGCCGACCGGCTGCGCCTGCTCACGGCCGCGCGAGGCGCGGTTGATTTCCATATCGAGGTCGATCTGCGACGTCAGGCCGAGCGTCACTGGATCCATCGGCTGGAGATTGGCGGAGTTCCAGTGCTTTCTGTCGCGGATCTGGTCGATCGTCGACTTCGTCGTGCCGACAAGGCGGGCAATCTGCGCATCCTTGAGCTCGGGATGGTTGCGCACCAGCCAGAGGATGGCGTTGGGCCGGTCCTGGCGCTTCGACAGCGGCGTGTAGCGCGGACCCTTGCGCTTGGATTCCGGCACACGCACCTTGGGATCGGAGAGCTTCAGTCGGTGGTTCGGGTCCTTCTCGGCGCGCGCAATCTCGTCGCGAGTTAGCTGGCCGGTCATGATCGGGTCCATGCCCTTGATGCCTTGCGCCGACTCGCCGTCGGCGATCGCCTTGACCTCAAGCGGATGCAGTCCGCAGAACTGCGCGATCTGCTCGAAGGAGAGCGCTGTGTTGTCAACCAGCCAGACGGCGGTCGCCTTTGGCATCAGCAGCGTATTGGCCATCACAAAAATCCTTCTCGTTCGCCCGCGTTCCCGCGCGGGCGGTGGTTTAGAGCCACCAAAATGGGAAAATCGCGGTCTATATAACCGCTCGCTCGCCGTTTCGCAATGTTTTTGGGAGGCGCGTGTCAAGGACGGCCGGCAGACCGCGACGGGATCGGCAGATGACGCCATGCAGTCGAAAGCTTCAAAAAGACAAAGCCCGCCAGACCAAGGTCGGGCGGGCTCGGAACCGGCGACGGAAATCCGTCTGCTGCGGCTCTGGCTTCTAAGGCTTGATCCCGAACCGCGGGTCGGCGTTACGGAAAAGCAACGCCCGGTCTTCGGGCGGGATCGTGCTCGAGATCAAAGCCCTTGGCGGGCGATTCTCTCGATGTCGCCGCGGTTGATGCCGAGGTCGTTGAGCTGACGAGCGTTCAGCCGGTTCAGTTCGCGCACGGTTTCGTTGTACATGCGCCAGTTACGGAAAGCGCGGATCGGGTTCATGGTAGTCCTCCATCGTTTCGATGCCGCGTAAGTAGGCATCGGCGATGAAAAATTGAACAGACGCTTTTGCATGGCCGCAATGCGTTTGTTGCATTGCACCATTAAGCTTTCGTTCAGCCTGTTTGCCGTCAGGCGACATCGAGCACAATCTTGCCGATGTGCTCACCCTCCTCCATCCGCTCATGCGCCCGCCAGGCTTCCTTGAGCGGGAAGATCGTGTCCATCACCGGCGCAACCTTGCGCGTGCCGAGCAGCGGCCAAACCTGCGCCTCCAGTGCCGCCGCCACTGCCGCCTTGAACTCCACGGTGCGTGGCCTGAGCAGCGATCCCGTATGCACGAGCCGCTTTGCCATGATCTTGAAGAAATCGGCGCTCGCCACCGCTCCGCCCTGCGTCGCGATCTGGACGATGCGGCCTTCCATGGCTGCAGCCTCATAGTTCCGCGCCACATAGTCGCCGCCGACCATGTCGAGGATGACATTGGCGCCCTTGCCGCCGGTTGCCTCCTTGACTGCGGCGACGAAGTCCTCCTCGCGGTAGTTGATCGCCCGGTCGGCACCGAGCTTGAGGCAGGCGTCGCATTTCTCCTTGCTCCCGGCGGTGGTGATGACATAGGCGCCGAAAGCGGCAGCAAGCTGGATCGCCGTCGTGCCGATACCCGACGAGCCTCCATGCACGAGCAGCGTCTCGCCGCTCTTCAGGCCGCCGCGCTCGAAGACATTGTGCCAAACGGTGAAGTAGTTTTCCGGCAGCGCCGCCGCTTCGGTGTAGGTAAAGCCGGCGGGCAGCGGCAGCACGCTGCCGGCGTGCACTCTGACATATTCGGCATAGCTGCCGCCTGCGGTCAGCGCACAGACCCGGTCGCCGACGCGCCAGCGTGATATCTCGTCGCCGAGGGCGGCGACTTCGCCCGCCGCTTCCAGGCCCGGCAGATCCGATGCTCCCGGCGGTGGCGGATAGGCGCCCTTGCGCTGCTGCACGTCCGGCCGGTTGACGCCGGCGGCACGCACCCGGATCAGGATCTCGCCGGGACCGGGAACCGGCACGTCGCGGGTTTCCGGTTTCAGCACCCGCGGCCCGCCCGGTTCCGATATGGCGATCGCCATCATCTTGGCCGGAATTTTCTGTGCGTTCGCCATGAGTTTTCCCGTCGTGTTTCGCCGGTTTCTCGCGCCAGCTGTTGCCGGCCATTTGCATCCATACCCCTGCCCTATGTATGCTCATTGGCAAATCAGGCAAATGGGCAATCACGGAGCAGCGACGATGGCGGTCTTCGACGACGAACCCAAGAAGAAAGCGCGCCCGCACGAGATCGGGCAGGATCTGTCGCTGCTTTCCGTCGATGAATTGTCCGAGCGGATCGGCATCCTGCGCGACGAGATCGCCCGGCTGGAGGCCGAGCTCAAGACCAAGGGCTCCACCAAGTCGGCGGCAGAGGCGCTGTTTCGCCGCGGATAGTGCGGCGGGTAATTCCAAAAGCTCGGGCACGCCGCCGAAAAGCCCGAATGCCGCTGTCTCCAGACTTGTGCCTTAAACCCCAGCCGGATTGAAAAATGTTCGCAAGCTACAGACCGATTCTCTCGCTGCTGCGCGGCACCGCGTTCCTGCTGGCGGCATCCGGGCTGCACGGGCTGCTGTTGCCGCTGCGCGGCCAGGTGGAGGGCTTCTCGACAGCATCGCTCGGCCTGATGGGCACGGCTTGGGCCGGCGGCTTCGTCACCGGCTGCTTCTTTGCGCCACGCATCGTGCGCCGCGCCGGTCATGTCAGGGCTTTCGGCGCCTTTGCCGCATCTGGGGCGATCGTCGCACTCCTCACCGGCCTGATCATCGACGAATATACCTGGATCCTGCTGCGCGCCTTCACCGGCTTCACCATGGCCGGCGCCTTCATGGTCATCGAAAGCTGGCTGAACGAGAAGGCCACCAACGAAAACCGCGGCACCGTCTTCGGCCTCTACATGATGGTCACCTATGCCTCGATCATGGGCGGTCAAATGATCGTGGCCGGCGGCGATGTGAAATCGGCGTCGCTGTTCATGATCACCGGCATTCTGTTTTGCCTGTCGCTGATCCCGACGGCGGTCTCGACGGCGTCGCACCCCAAGCCGCTGCAGGACGTGTCGCTTGACGTCAAAGGTCTCTATGTCAATTCGCCGGTCTCGGCGATCGCCTGCGTGCTGATCGGCATCGCCAACGGCGCCTGGGGCACGCTTGGTGCCGTTTATGGAGCGCGCATCGGCATCTCGACGGCCGAGATCGCGCTGATGATGAGCCTGGTGGTCATCGCTGGCGCCGCCATGCAGCTTCCGGCCGGGCGGCTCTCCGACACGACGGACCGTCGTTTCGTGCTGGCGGGCGCGGCTTTCGGCGCTGCGCTGTTCGCCATCGCCATCTTCCTGTTCGAACCGCGCTCAGGCGTCTTCGTCATCGTCTGCACCGCCGCCTACGGCGCCTTCGCCTACACGCTCTATTCGATCGCGGTGGCGCATGCCAATGACCATGCGCGATCGGAGGACTTCGTCAAAGTGTCGGGCGGCCTGCTGCTGCTTTATGGCTTCGGCACGATGATCGGTCCGCTGCTGGCCGCCGGCCTGATGGGCTGGATGCGCCCCGAGGGGCTGTTCCTGGCCACTGCGCTCGCGCATCTCTGCCTGGCCGGCTACACGCTGCTGCGCATCAGCCGTCGCGCGCCGGTGCCGATCGAAGGCCGCGATGCCTTCAAGACCCAGCCGGCCGATCGCTCGGTAACGCCGGAAGCGTTGCGGCTCGACCCGCGCAGAAAAGCTGAAACCGACGGTTGAGATTCGAGGCGCTTTGCCCCACAAATAAGGCATGATGCTTTCCGACGCCTTCATGGCGATTGCCGATCCCAACCGGCGCCATCTCTTGGAAGAGCTCCGGCGCGGACCGAAGACCGTCAACGAATTGGCATCCGGCTTGCCGGTGTCCCGCCCGGCCGTTTCGCAGCACCTGAAGGTGCTGCTTGATGCCGGACTGGTCAACGCCAAGCCGGAAGGCACCAGACGCGTCTATACGGTCAGCAACGCCGGCTTCCTGAAGCTCAACATCTGGCTCGACCAGTTCTGGGATGCGGAGCAGCTCGGTTCATCCGGAAGCTGAAGGGCGTCGTCAGCACGTCGGCAACTATGCAGCTTCAGGCCTAAAGCAATCCAGGAAAAAGTGTGAAACGGTTTTCCGTCCGGAGTTGCGCAAAAACAAAAGAGATAGAGCGGTCCGGCGTTTCCGTGAAACGATGAACCACTCTAGCCATTGTTGTAGGGGAAGAGCTTGAAATAAGGCTGCGCTTCCTCGATCACACGGGCAACCGAGGGGCGTTGCAGCAACCGGTCGTGATAGCGCCTGACCGCAGGATATTCGTCTCCGAACGGCTCGACCTTGTTGGCGTAGAACAGCGCGGGGGCGGCAGCGCAGTCGGCCATGGTGAAGCTCGCGCCCACCGCCCATGTCCTCGACTGCATGTCCTGTTCAATGATGGCGTAGGAGCTGCGCAGCTGGGCGCGGGCCTGCTCGACGCCGAACGGATCGGTCTTGCCCTCCGGCCGCAGCCGGTCGCCAACGATCTTCTGCATCGGTTCCTGGACGTAGAAGTCATAGAAGCGGTCGGCGAGCCGGGTCTGGCGAGCGAGATCGAAATCGGCGGGGATCAGTTCGACTGGCCCAGGATAATACGCGTTGAGATATTCGATGACGATCGTCGATTCCGGTACGGTCCGGTCCAGCGCTTCATCGCGCAGCACCGGCATCTTGCCGAGCGGCCACAATTTCAGAAACGCCGCGCGCGACTGTTCATTGCCGAGATCGACAACGACGGATGTGAATGGCGTGCCGTTCTCATAGAGCGCGATCAGCGGTTTCCAGCAGAAGGAGGCCAGTGGATGAAGGTGCATAATCAGGGACATTGTTTGTCGTTCCTTGGGTTGTTTGTCTCGCGGCGTCGGGGTCGGATAACTATCTGGCCTGGCTGTGGGCGACGATGGCATCGATGATCGCGGCCCAGTCGTCGGGATGCAGCTCGTGGCCGCCGCCCTCGATCCGGAGCAGCCTTGCACCGGCGACCGCGTCGGCAAGAGCGGCGCCATGCTCGACTGGAAAGATGGGATCGTCGGTGCCGTGGATAACAAGGAGCGGGATTTTCATGTCGCGCAGCCGACCGGTCCAGTCCTCGCCGCTCCCATCTTCGCCACTCTTGAGCATGAAATGATTGGTCGCACTTAGAAAACCGCCGGACCGGTCATAATCTTCTTCGACGAAAGCCCGTGTTCGCTGCTCGTCGAAAGAGTGCGCCGCACCGGTGAGCGCATGCGCGTCCTTAACGATGAAATCGACCACTTGGCCCCGGTTCGCCCAGTCGACCTTCGCGCCTTCGGCCGAATGTCTCCTATAGGCCTCGGTGGTTCCGGGCAGATGCGACGTATCGATGCCCAAGGGCGAGCTGCTGATCACCGTCAGCGAAGTGACACACGACGGGTATTTCAACGCCACGAGCTGCGCGATCATGCCGCCCATCGACATGCCGACCATATGCGCCTTTCGCATTCCATGGTCGTCAAGGACGCGGATAGCATCCTCCGCCATGTCGTCGAATGTATAAGGCGGCTCGCCCGGCGCGTATTTGGTCGAACGGCCGGTATCGCGATTGTCGTAGCGGATCACGAAGCGACCCTCGCCGGCCAGCTTCCGGCAAAACGCTTCGGGCCACCAAAGCATGGAAGCCATCGCGCCCATGATCAACAACACCGCCGGATGGGCCGGGTCGCCGAAGGTCTGGGATACGATTTCGGGGTGTCCGGCGCTTTTCATGGCTCTCCTCCGTGGGCTTCCAATCTGGTTGCAATTTACAATCAGTTGCACGATATTAAAACCGATACAATAATGCAACCGGTTTTGGAGATTCGCATGAACATCGATCGCCGGTCCGGATGCCCCATCAACCTGTCGCTCGAAGTGTTCGGCGACCGGTGGAGCCTGATCATCCTTCGCGACATCATCTTCGGCGGCAGACGCCACTTTCGCGAACTGCTCAACGGCTCGATGGAGGGCATCGCTTCCAACATCCTCGCCGACCGGCTGAAGCGGCTGATGGAGCTCGGCATGCTGACCAAGACGGGCGATCCCTCCCACAAGCAAAAGGCGATCTACAGCCTGACCGAAATGGCGATTACGCTGGTGCCGATCTTGGCCCATCTCGGCGCCTGGGGCCGCGTCTGGCTGCCGGTCAGCGACGAGCTCTCGATCCGTGCCGAGCTTCTGGAAAAAGGCGGCCCGCCGATGTGGGAGCAGTTCATGAACGAGTTGCGCTACGAGCATCTGGGCACATCTCCCGCGCCAACTGGACCCACTGTCCGCGCGATCTTGCAGGCCGGATACGATGCGGTGATCGCCCGCAAGGCGGAGCGAGTCGGCTGCGATCCAGCGCCATGACCAACTTATTTTCCCAATTGCGGGCTGGCTCTGCTATCAAAGGACTGAAGATAATTTACGGGATGGGATAACGCTCTTGGTCGAGAACTCTAAGGACACTGCCCGTGCGCGGGCCGATTTGCGTTTCAAGAAACAGGAAGAGGCAGCCACGGTGCGCCAGAAGGCGATGGCGGAATATGTCGCCGAGAGCGACGCGCGCCAAGCCAAAACCAACAAGCTGCGGGCGCTGCGCCTCGCCAAGGAAGCGGAAGACCTGGCCAATGCGCCTCCGGTGCCGGTGAAGAAGCCTCGCGCCAAGAAGAAATAAGCCGGCGCTCCCTGGATCCCACTGCTTCCTTTCGTACGCGAAACAGTTTCACCGCGATCTGTTCTGCCGGTTGATAACTGGCGTTTAGGAGACGGCCATGACCGCACTGACGCTCGACAAAGCCCTTGAAATCATCGCCGCCGCCTTTGCCAAGGGTGCCGAGCTCAAGCTCAGGCCGCTTGGCGTCTCGGTGCTCGACGCCGGCGCCCATCTGGTCGCGTTCCAGCGTCAGGACGGCGCGTCGTTCCTGCGTCCGCAAATGTCGGCCGGCAAGGCCTATGGCGCGCTCGCTATCGGCATGGGCTCGCGCCGGGTGGAAGCCTTCGCCAAGGAGCGCCCGCATCTGATCGCCGGCGTCTCCGACGTGTCGGGCGGGCGCGTCCTGCCGGTCGTCGGCGGCGTGCTGATCCGCGACGAGGCCGGCACGATCATCGGCGCCGTCGGCATTTCCGGCGACACGTCCGACAATGACGAAACGGCAGCCATCGCCGGCATCGAGGCGGCTGGCTTTAGCGCCGACCCGGGCTGAGCCGGGATCCTTAATTCATATTGATGTCGCGGCTGGCCGACCGCATCGACACCGAAAAGCCGGCCAGCACGTCGATCAGCGCTATGACCATCAGTGTGAAGAAAACAGAATGGGCGGCGCCCTTCACCAGCAGGAACTCGACTAGATAGGCCACAAAGACGAAGGTCGACAAAAGGTGGTCCATGATCGAGGCATTTGTCGTACGCGTCGACTTCACCACTTCGACGAACAAGAAGATCAGTGCGATCAGCACGATGAGATCGCCGAGGGTCATCGAGAACACGCCACCCGACATCATCCGGACCGAAAACATTTCGGTCGCCCACGGATCGTCGCCGCTGCCGAATATTCCTAGAAGCCCGAGATTGTAGAGGATGAAAGGCACGATCAGCAGCGGGATGGCACCGAACATGTGGCGGCTCCGGTTGGACTGATCTTTGTAGAGTGCGCCCGGCGTTCGCCGTCAAGAATTTTCGTGCGACCGATAAACACGGACAAAGACGGCGTGAAACAACAATGTCAGGCCCGGCTGATACGATCAGTTGTCGCAAACGCAAAAAGACCGGCCAATGGCCGGTCGTTTCGCAACCCATAAACCGTCGAAAGCTCTCTCAGCTTTCCTTCGGCTCCAGAACCTGGCGACCGCGATACATGCCGGTCTTCAGGTCGATATGGTGCGGACGGCGCATCTCGCCGGAGTTCTTGTCCTCGACATAGGTCGGGGCCTTCAGTGCGTCGGCGGAACGGCGCATGCCGCGCTTCGACGGAGAGGTTTTTCGTTTCGGAACGGCCATGGATATGCTCCACTACATGGTCAAAACGCCCCGGAGGCCCTCGTGAAAGGGCCACATCAGGGGCCGGAATCTGAGAAAGTCGGCTGCCTATACACGCCCGATGGCGTTTTGGCCAGCGTCGCCGTGTTTTTTTTTGACACTATCGCAGGCAACCGACATAGGCGCCGGCGCGGCCCGCGCGCCGCTCGATCAACGCGGCAAGCCGCCTCAGTCCTGGCCCGGGCTTCGCTGGATTGCGCACGATCGGGTTCGGCAAGGTGACGGCAAGCAGCGCTGCCTGCCGGCGCGACAGCTGTTTTGCCGAGACGCCGAAATGATGCTGGGCGGCGGCCTCGATGCCGTAGACGCCCGGTCCCCATTCGGCGATGTTGAGGTAGATCTCCATGATCCGCCGTTTCGACAGCACCGCATCGAAATAGACGGCCAGCGGCAGTTCGACGACCTTACGGACCGAGCCCAACGGCCGCGACCATAGATAAAGGTTCTTTACCGTCTGCATGGTGATGGTCGAGGCGCCACGTGTCATCTCGCCTGCGAGCGCATCGTCGACGACGCCGCGCAGCTCGCCCAGATCGACGCCGCGATGGAAACAGAACTGCCCGTCCTCCGACATGATGACCGAATATGCCAGCACCGGCGCGACCTCGTCGATGGAAACCCAGCGCCGATCGTAGCCGGAAAACGTCGCCAGGTCCTTCAGCATCAATGTCGACACCGGATGCACGAATGACGGCAGGTACAGGAAGGTCAGCACCACCGGCACCAGCGCCAGCACGACGGCGACGGCGATGCCGCGCCGGACCCAGCGTTGAAGACCGATGCGGCTGCCGCGTCTCGGTCTTGCCATGTCCAACCCTTCGGTTTCGTGATCGACGATCGGTTCCGCCAAGCCATCCAGTCCGCGCTACTCCCTGCCCCCGGCATAATGGCGCTTGGCTTCTTGCGCAACGTCTGAGTGTCGGCTACCGCTCCCGACCATGACGAAAGACGACCAAATGGCGTTCGAAGCCGCACTTATTGCCCGGGCAGTTCCACTTGAGGCGCTGCTGAGACGGTTGCTCGATGGACGCACGCTTTCGGGCGAGGTCGCGCGGCCCGAACGCCTGATGGCGGCAATGCGACATGGCGTGCTGAACGGCGGCAAACGACTGCGTCCCTTCCTGGTTATGGAAAGTGCTGCACTGTTTTCAGCCGATGGCGAGGCGGCGCTGCGCGTGGCGGCGGCGCTCGAATGCGTGCACTGCTATTCGCTCATCCATGACGATCTGCCGGCCATGGACGACGACGATTTGCGCCGCGGGCAGCCGACCGTGCACAGGGCTTTCGATGAGGCGATCGCCATTCTTGCGGGCGACGCCCTGCTGACGCTTGCCTTCGACATCCTTGCCGACGAGGCGACAATGCTGCCGGCCGAGCGCAGGGCAGCGCTGGTGCTGGCACTGGCCCGTGCCGCCGGGGCGGGAAGCATGGTCGGCGGCCAGATGCTCGATCTCGAGGCCGAACAAAGCCGGCCGGACGAGGCCGGCATCATCCGGCTTCAGGCGATGAAAACCGGTGCGCTGATCCGCTTTGCCTGCGAAGCGGGAGCCATCCTTGCCGGCGCGCCGTCGGGCGACCGCGAAAGGCTGGCCGAATTTGGTTCGGCGATCGGGCTTGCCTTTCAACTTGCCGACGATCTGCTCGACCTGACCGCCGACGCGCATCAGATGGGCAAGGCCACGGGCAAGGATGCCGCGGCCGGCAAGGCGACGCTGGTCGCGCTGCACGGACCGGGCTGGGCGCGGGACCAGCTCCAGGGCCTCGTCGACCAGGCTCATGCGCTGCTCGAGCCTTTTGGCGCACAAGCCGCGCTTCTGAAACAAGCGGCGCAGTTCGTAGCGGCCCGCAACAATTAAAAGCGCCCCCATGGCGCCGTACAGTCACGGAGAATTGCCGACTGTTCGGCCAGATGCCTTGGAGCAGTCGATCGCGACTCCGGCGATGTCGGACCATATGGCTCGCCACGCCAGTTGCCGGGCCATTCTTCAGCCCTCGGCGGCAGGGTTCCGCGGCTAGCGTCGACAGCGGTCAGCCTTCGCCAGTTGCCTTTTCCGCCACGGGCTGCGGAACCGGTTCCAGCTCGGCTGCCGCCGGCTGCGCTTCGGCCGGCTTGCGCCGGTTGCGGATGAAGGCGGCGAGGCGGTCGCGGATTTCGCCGGCGCTGAGGAACACCGGAACGCGCGCCACCGGCGCGGTCGGCTCGAAGGACAGGCCAAGGCCGGTGATCCTGCCCTTGTCGTCGACGTCGCGCACGATCAACTCGATCGGACCGAGCAGCACGCGGTCGGCGTATTCGGCGTGGCCGCCGAGCCGCGTAGTGACCAGGTCGCCGATGCTGAGCTTGCGTTCCGCTTCGGTCAGGCCCGGTGCATAGGCGGTCTCCAGTTCCTCGGCGGAGCGTGACGGATCGACAGCGAAGGCGCCGAAGAAGTCGGCATCCTCGGGATCGACCACGGCACGGCTGGCGAACAGCTTGTCGAGCAGGCGCGGATAGCGGTCCGGCACAAAGATGTAGACGTGGTCGCCGGCCGCCAGCCGGCCCATATCCTGGAAGCGCATTGAGCGTCCGTCGCGCAACACAAGCGATGGCCGCGCCCAGCGCGGAATGCGTTCGCCGCGCGCCACCGGGCTGCCGGGTGCCACGCGGTAGGCGAGAAGCTCATGATGGGCGGAGCCCGGCAGTTCCAATTCGACCTTGTCGAGCGGTCCCAGGCGGGCCGGCACGATAAGGCCGAGGCGGCGCGCCAGCGGCCCGACGGTCCATCCCTGGATGATCAGCGAGACCAGCACGATGATGAAGGCGGTGTTGAAGATGAGGCGGCCGTTCTCCAGGCCGCCGAGCAGCGGCGTGATGGCAAGCAGTATCGACACGGCGCCACGCAGGCCAACCCATGAGACAAAGGCGACTTCCGGGCGTGGCAGGCGGAACGGCACCAGGCACAGCCAGACCGCGATTGGCCGTGCCACAAATATCAGGAACAGGCCGAGCAGCACTGCCGGCACCAAGATCGCCGGAAACTGCGAAGGCGTCGCGAACAGGCCGAGGATCAGGAACATGATGATCTGCGCCAGCCACGACATGCCGTCCTGGAAGCGCTTGAGGATGGTGACGGCCCGGATATCGGAATTGCCGGCAATCAGGCCTGCGAGATAGACCGCCAGGAAGCCGGAGCCGCCGACGGCGCCGGCGGCAGCAAACACCATCAGCGACAGCGTCAGCACGAAGATCGGCAACAGGCCGTGATCGAGATTGAGGCGATCGACAAGACGCACAATGGCCATGCCGCCGAGAATGCCGATGACCGCACCGAGGCCCATGTTGACCAGGAAACCGACGGCAAGATCGGTAACCAGCACCTTTGCCTCGGGGTGGGCGTTGGCGGCGATGACCTCGACCAGCGTGATGGTGAGGAAGATGGCGATCGGGTCATTGGTGCCGGATTCCACCTCGAGCGTGGACCGCACGCGCTCGCGCAAATTGATCTCGCCGGCGCGCAGCAGGAAGAACACCGCCGCGGCGTCGGTCGAGGCGACGGCGGCACCGAGCAGGAAGGATTCCAACCAGGTCAGGTCGAGCAGATAATAGGCGGCGGCGCCGAACAGTCCGGTGGTCAAAAGGACGCCGAATGTCGCCAGCGACAGCGCCGGCCCGGCCGCCTGCCGCAAGGCGTTGAGCGGCGTACCGAAGCCGGAATCGAAAAGGATGACCGCCAGCGCCAACGAGCCGGCAAAATAAGCAACTCGGGCGTTGTCGAAGTGGATGCCGAGACCGTCGGTTCCGGTAGCGAGGCCGATGCAGAGAAACAGCAGCAGGAGAGGGGCGCCGAAACGGAAGGCGATCAAGCTCGAAAACGCGGCGGCAACGACAAGTGCTGCTCCAACAAGCGTCACCAGATAGATACCATGCTCCATTCGTTGGTCGCCCCTAGTCGATATGCTCCGGCATCACGGGAGAGTGGGGCGAAGACATGGCCGCTGCAAGGCAGCAGCGTGGCTTTTTGCCCCACGCTGCCGATCGTCGAAAGTTTTGGCATCCCCGAGCAGCAGAGCGTGCGTTGGCGGTTCGTGCTGCAACGAAAAACGCCCGGACTGAGCCGGGCGTCTTCCAGGTCGAGAAGATGGTTCTGCGATCAGGCGATGGTCTTGCCGAAGGCGACGGCGGTATCGCCCATGCGGTTCGAGAAGCCCCACTCATTGTCGTACCACGACAGCACCGAAACGAAGTTGCCGTCCATGACCTTGGTCTGGTCGAGCGCCACGATCGAAGAATGCGGATCGTGGTTGAAGTCGATCGAAACATTGGGGTGACGGGTAACGGCGAGGATGCCCTTCAGCTTGCCGTTTGAAGCGGCGATCACCGCGTCATTGATCTCCTGGACGGTGGTCGGCCGCTTGGCGATAAACTTGAAATCGACGAGCGAAACGTTCGGCGTCGGCACGCGGATGGAGATGCCGTCGAGCTTGCCCTTGAGCTCGGGCAGTACCAAGCCGATGGCCTTGGCGGCACCGGTCGATGTCGGAATCTGCGACAGCGCGGCAGCACGGGCGCGGTAGAGGTCCTTGTGCATGGTGTCCAGCGTCGGCTGATCGCCGGTGTAGGAATGGATCGTCGTCATCATGCCCTTTTCGATGCCGACCGCCTCATTCAGCACGGCCGCCAGCGGCGCCAGGCAGTTGGTGGTGCAGGAGGCGTTCGAGATGACGATGTGATCCTTGGTCAGCTTGTCGTGGTTGATGCCATAGACGACGGTGAGGTCGGCGCCCTCTGCCGGAGCGGAGACGAGAACGCGCTTGGCACCGGCGGTCAGATGGGCGACGGCCTTGTCGCGGGCGGTGAAGATGCCGGTGCATTCGAGCGCGATGTCGATGCCGAGCTCCTTCCAGGGCAGTTGCGTCGGATCCTTGATCGCGGTGACCTTGAATTTTTCCTTGCCGACGATGATCTGGTCGCCGTCAACCGTCACCTCATGCGGAAAGCGGCCATGCACGCTGTCGAAGCGCAGCAGATGCGCGTTGGTCTCGACCGGGCCGAGATCGTTGACCGCGACGACATCGATATCCTTGCGGCCGGATTCATGGATGGCGCGCAGAATGTTTCGGCCGATGCGGCCGAATCCGTTGATGGCAACTCTGACGGTCATTGTTCTCTCCCTGGGAGTTGGAGGCCGAAGATCAAGTCCGCAGCTTCATAACGGCGGACGGGCAAAGAATCCAGCCGCCGAGGCTTGGATTTAAATCGATTAATGCTCCACCGCCCGGCAAAACCGCTATGCCAGCCTTTGCCGGTCGGGGCTCACCTTCATTTGCCGTGCAGACGGGCTTCCGCCGCCTTCACCGTTGCTTCGGCGGTGATGCCGAAATGCGGGTAGAGCTGTTCGATAGTGCCGGAGGCGCCGAAGCCGGTCATGCCGATGAAGATGCCGTCGGTGCCGATGAAGTGATCCCAGCCCTGGCGGATGCCGGCTTCGATGGCAATCTTGAGCGGCGCATTGCCGATCGTTCTGCTGCGATAGTCGGCGCTCTGCTTATCGAACAATTCGAAGCACGGCACCGAGACGACGCGGGTCGCGTGGCCGTGCTTTTCCAACGCCTCGCGGGCGGCCAGCGCGATCTCGACCTCGGAGCCCGAAGCGAAGATCGTCACCGCGGCTTCACCGCTGGCGGCGGCAAGTTCATAGGCGCCGCGGCTGCTGAGGTTTTCCGCAACGAAGTCGTTGCGTACCGTCGGCAGGTTTTGCCGGGTCAGCGCCAATGTCGAAGGCGTCTTTTCCGACTCAATGGCCAACTGCCAGCATTCCGCGGTTTCGACCGCGTCGGCCGGGCGGAAGACATTGTGGTTCGGGATGGCGCGAAGTGCTGCCAGATGCTCGACCGGCTGATGGGTCGGGCCGTCTTCGCCAAGGCCGATCGAATCATGGGTCATGACGAAGATCGAGCGGATGCCCATCAGCGAAGCAAGCCGCATCGCCGGACGGGCATAATCGGAAAAGCACATGAAAGTGCCGCCATAGGCGATAATGCCGCCATGCAGCGTCAGCCCGTTGAGCGCTGCCGCCATGCCGTGCTCACGAATGCCGTAGTGGACATAGCGCTGGCCATAATCGTCGGCGGTGATGTTCTTGGTCTGGCTGGTCTTGGTGTTGTTGGAGCCGGTCAAATCAGCCGAGCCGCCGATGGTTTCGGGCACGGCGCCGTTGATGACCTCCAGCGCCATTTCCGATGACTTACGGGTGGCGACCTTCGGCTTGTCGGCGGCGAGCTTCTTCTTGTAATCGCCAATGACGGCGTCGAAGTTGGCCGGCAGCGTGCCACTGATGCGGCGTTCGAACTCTGCGCGCAATTTGGCGTCGGCCTTGGCAAGCCGGCTTTCCCAGTCGGTGCGCGCCTTGACGCCGGTCCGCCCGGCGGTACGCCATGCGTCGAGGATATCGGCCGGAACCTCGAAGGGCGGATAATCCCAGCCGAAGAATTTTCTGGCGCCGGCGATTTCCTCGGCGCCGAGCGGCGAGCCATGCGCCTTGTTGGTGCCGGCCTTGGTCGGCGCGCCGAAGCCGATCGTCGTCTTGCAGGCGATCATCGTCGGCTTGTCGGAGTGGCGGGCCGCTTCGATGGCATAGGCGATCGCTTCCGGGTCCTGGCCGTCGATATGGCTGGCATTCCAGCCGGACGCCTGGAAGCGGGCGACCTGATCGGTGTTATCGGCGAGCGACACCGGGCCATCGATCGAGATGTTGTTGTTGTCCCAGAAGACGATCAGCTTGTTCAGCTTCAGATGCCCGGCAAGCGCGATGGCTTCCTGGGATACGCCTTCCATCAGGCAGCCGTCGCCGGCCAGCACATAGGTGTAGTGGTCGACGAGATCTTTGCCGAAAGCGGCATTCATGATGCGCTCGCCGAGCGCGAAGCCGACCGAATTGGCAAGGCCCTGGCCGAGTGGGCCGGTCGTCGTCTCGATGCCGGCGGCATGGCCGTATTCCGGGTGGCCCGCCGTCCTCGACCCCAATTGGCGGAACTGCTTGATCTGGTCGATGGTGATGTCTTCGTAGCCGGTCAGATAGAGCAGCGAGTAAAGCAGCATCGAGCCGTGGCCGGCCGACAGGATAAAGCGGTCGCGGTCCGGCCAATGCGGGTTTTTCGGATCGTATTTGAGAAAGCGGGTGAACAGCACCGTGGCGATGTCGGCGCAGCCCATGGGCAGTCCGGGGTGGCCGGAATTTGCCTTCTCGACGGCGTCCATGGCGAGAAAACGGATCGCATTGGCCATCCGGTCATGTTGTTCGCGCGAGGTCATACTTCCTCCAAAATGGGGGTTTGGGCCTTGGGAAAGCCCTTGAAAAGGGTGCGCGACACATAGCAGGCGCGGCCTTTTAGTCAACAAATCGGTGTGCTTTTGCCGGTCTTGTGATGGCCATGCGCGACTTACATTAGCGTTAGCAGGGGACAGTCGCGACAGCTTTATTGACGTGCGGTTCACACGACGGGTAATGTTTCAGGGATAACGCGTTCTGAACGTGGATGATTCGGTGATGGGCAGGGCGCAGGACGAAAGCCATGACCGGGGAAACGACCCTCAAGGAAGTCATTGCCAGGCTGGGTAAGGCCATCGAAGGGCTGGAAAACGCCGTCGCGGCCAAGCTCGAGCACGAGCGGGACTATTCGGAAGCCGAGGCCGAAGTGCAGCGGATGAACGCCGACCGCTCGCGGCTGGCGCAGGAGCTCGACAATTCCGAAGCTCGCGCCGAACGGCTGGAAGATGCCAACAAAGAAGTGTCGCGAAGGCTGGTGACAGCCATGGAGACCATCCGCGCGGTACTGGACAGGTAGGTTAATGGCACAAGTCACGGTTTCCATCGACGGCAAGCAATATCGGATGGCCTGCGACGAGGGCCAGGAAGAGCATCTGATCGATCTTGCCGAGCGCTTCGACCGCTATGTCTCGCATCTGAAGGATTCTTTTGGCGAGATCGGCGACCAGCGGCTGACCGTGATGGCCGGCATCATGGTCATGGACGAGCTTTCGGAACTGCAAAAGCGCGTCAAGGGCATGGAAAGCGAAGTGCTGACGCTGCGCAAGACGCGCGACGATGCACTGACCAAGGCCGATAAGAACGATTCCGTGCTGACCGGAGCGCTCGGCGCGCTGGCCCAGCGCATGGAAGACCTGGCGACGACGCTGGCAGTGAACAAGGCGTAGCGCGTCGCGTCGCCTCATCGACCCGACGCCACTTAACGGCGGAATGGGCAACATATGAGCCGAACAATCGGCGGAAATGCCTGCACGTTTAACCAACCTCCGGTGCTTTTTCGCCAGCGCGGAAATCACTGCTGTATTTCCCGCCTAAGTGACAAAAATTTTTTTGAGGCCGGCCACTATCCTAGCGTCAACAGCCACTTGAAGGATGACGCCGCAGTGTTAGAAATGCAAGCAACGCCGGTGGGGCGTTCAATGCCAGCGGCAAGCCAAACAGGTAGGGACACGCCATGAGCCTTCGCATCAACGACATCGCACCGGACTTCACCGCGGAGACCACGCAAGGACCGATCAGCTTCCATGAATGGATCGGCGACGGCTGGGCGGTATTGTTCAGCCATCCGAAGAACTTTACGCCGGTTTGCACGACCGAACTCGGCACGATGGCCGGGCTCGAAGGCGAGTTCAGGAAGCGCAACGTCAAGATCATCGGCATCTCGGTCGATCCCGTCGAAAGCCACGAAAAGTGGCAGAACGATATCAAGATCGCGACCGGCCATTCGCTGAACTACCCGCTGATCGGCGACAAGGATCTCAAGGTCGCCAAGCTTTACGAGATGCTGCCGGCGGGTGCCGGCGAGAGCTCGGAAGGCCGCACGCCGGCGGACAATGCCACGGTGCGTTCGGTCTACGTCATCGGGCCCGACAAGAAGATCAAGCTGGTTCTCACCTATCCGATGACGACGGGCCGCAACTTCGACGAAATCCTGCGCGCCATCGATTCCATGCAGCTGACCGCCAAGCACCAGGTGGCGACGCCGGCGAACTGGAAGCAGGGCGAGGACGTCATCATCACCGCTGCCGTCTCCAATGAGGATGCCATCAAGCGCTTCGGTGCCTACGAGACGATCCTGCCATATCTCAGGAAGACCAAGCAGCCTTCCGCCTGAGCAGGCAGGGGCGGCACGGAGAAATTTTCGGTTTTCCTGATCCTATGAGCATGGGGTGCTTGACGGCGCCTGGTTGACGGACAACCATGCCTTTCATTTGCCGTGGCAGAGAAAATCCTTCCTGCCGTGGTGAGGGGCGAAGGAGGCTGGGATTGGACGCATTATCGGCCAGGTCGCAGGTCACCGGCTTCTATGACGAGCCGAGCGGGTCCGTCCAATATGTGGTCGCCGACATGGCGACCCGCAAATGCGCCATCATCGATCCGGTGCTCGACTTCGACGAAAGGTCCGGTGCAACGGCAACGAAGAACGCCGACGCCCTGCTCGACTTCGTCAGGGAAAGCGGGCTGGAGGTCGAGTGGATCCTCGACACGCATCCGCATGCCGATCATTTCTCCGCCGCCCATTATTTGAGGGGGAGAACCGGAGCGCCGACGGCAATCGGCGAAAAGGTCATCGACGTCCAGAAATTGTGGAAGGTGATCTACAACTGGCCGGAATTCTCCGCCGACGGTTCGCAATGGGATAGGCTATTCGCCGACGGCGCAACTTTTTCGGTCGGCGGCCTTCCGGCGAGAGTGCTGTTCTCGCCGGGCCACACACTGGCCTCGATCACTTACGTCATTGGCGACGCCGCCTTCATCCACGACACGTTGTTCATGCCGGATAGCGGCACCGCCAGGACAGACTTTCCGGGCGGCAGTGCCGAGCGGCTCTGGCGTTCGATCGAGGACATCCTGGCGCTGCCGGACGAGACACGTCTGTTCGTCGGTCACGACTACCAGCCGGGCGGTCGCGAAGCGCGGTGGGAAAGCACGGTCGCGGAGCAGAAAGCCGGCAACATCCATGTTGCCGGCGGCAAGACGGAAGCCGACTTCGTCGCGCTCCGCCAAGCCCGCGACAGGACGTTGCCGATGCCGCGGCTTATCCTGCACGCGCTGCAGGTGAACATGAACGGCGGACGCCTGCCGGAACTGGAATCCAACGGGCGGCGCTATCTGAAGTTTCCGCTCGATTGCCTGTGAGGAGATGGGTCGCTGGCACTACAGTGCCATCCAAACTTGGCGCCGCCCTCATCGTTCTGCGACGGTCATCCAAGTTATTGATCGTTATTGATCCTGATTCGATTTTTGCGATGTTTGAATCCGATAGGTCCATGCGGGAAGGCGGTGGCGGCAGCCGGATGAGGAGCGGCGCAGAACGCCAGCTAGGTGTTTACTCAGCGTCAGGGTTTTGTTCGGCAGGCTAAATGTTCATACGTGATTTGCCAAGGGTCGCCCTCGGAAGATCTTTCCTCGCCGATCCAATGGAAGTTGTTGGCAGTGATCTCTGTGAAACGCCAACGAGTTTTCAGACCGCGCGAGTCATCGCCGAGCTGGACAATGTCCTTACCCTCGGCTCGGCCGATCTGGCGCGAGTGATCCCGGTTGAGCGGGTCGTTCCATATGATGTGCCAGCCATCGATCCCAGGGTCGAAGATGCGCAGGGTCGTGCCGTACATCGTGGACGGCGCAGGGCGCTTGGGCCTGATCCAAACGTCCTGAATCGCGCGGCCTTCGAGCACCCAGCCAAAATGGCATTCGCCATCCCATTTCTGGATTGTGCCGTCGTCGAGATAGCGGACCGAGTCCATTTCCCAGCTTCCAATTAGCCATCCATAGAGGGCCATGTCTTTCGCCCGATCGGCTGGGGGACCTTCGGATCCAAGAGCGGTCAGAAACGGGGAAATCGTCATCGTCATACTGCCTTTCGTTTCCAACAGACGAGCTCCAACTGCCTGAGGCAGCCCCAGCGGCCCGTTATCGGCGGCCCGTTATCGCGCCACTTGCAGCGAGCGCCGGGTTGTGGAATGCGCCGGTCGGCGCCGGAATATCGACGCCACAGCTTGCAGCGTTACGGTCTTCAGGGCTTGGGGAAAATTGCTGTAATGCCGTTATCAATGCGATCGTCTGCGGACGCCATAGCGAGGCTACGGCAGTTACGGCGGCGGATCGGACATCCGCGTGCAGCGGTGTTGCGATAACGACATTCATAAACAAGGATCTAAGCGCATCGCACAAGGCCGGTCGAACGCGACGCGCTTTAGAAAAACGGCGGCGCCAGTTACCTGACGCCGCCGTTTTTTGGTTCTCTTGGAGGCCTACGCAGCCGGCTGCACCTCAATCGTGCGCAACGCCTGCGTCTGGCGCTTGGCCGCGGCCTTGACCGCGTCCTGCACCTTCTCGAAGGCGCGCACCTCGATCTGCCGCACCCGCTCGCGGCTGATATCGAACTCGGCCGACAGCTCTTCCAGCGTCAACGGCTCATCGGCGAGGCGGCGCGCCTCGAAGATGCGACGTTCACGGTCGTTGAGCACGGCAAGAGCGCCGGACAGCATGCCGCGCCGGTTTTCCAGCTCGTCCTGCTCGATCAGCATCTCTTCCTGGCTTTCGTGGTCGTCGACCAGCCAGTCCTGCCATTCGCCGGACTCGCCTTCACTGGCCCGGATGGGCGCATTGAGCGAGGCGTCGCCCGACAGACGGCGGTTCATCGACACGACTTCCGCTTCCGAGACGTTCAGCCGGGTGGCAATCTCGGTGATCTGGTCGGGCTTCAAATCGCCTTCATCGAGCGCCTGGATCTTGCCCTTCACCTTGCGCAGGTTGAAGAACAGGCGCTTCTGGTTGGCGGTGGTGCCCATCTTGACCAGGCTCCACGAGCGCAGGATGTATTCCTGGATCGAGGCCTTGATCCACCACATCGCGTAGGTGGCGAGACGGAAGCCGCGCTCCGGTTCGAATTTCTTGACGGCCTGCATCAGACCGACATTGCCTTCCGAGATCACCTCGCCGATCGGCAGGCCGTAGCCGCGATAGCCCATGGCGATCTTGGCGACGAGCCGAAGGTGGCTGGTGACGAGCTTGTGCGCAGCCGTGGTGTCCTCATGCTCGGCGTAGCGCTTGGCGAGCATGTACTCTTCCTGCGGCTGAAGCATCGGAAAGCGGCGGATTTCTTCCAGGTAGCGGCTGAGACCGCCTTCGCCGGAAACGATACTGGGTAATGACTGGGCCATGATAGCGCCCCCTCTCTATTGGAGTGATGCCCCCGAAACGCGGCGGGCATGTGGCGCGAATGCCAAAGGCACATTCGCGCCAACCGACATATATAGGAACAAAACCAGAAAGACAGGCATTTGTTCAGCACGAAACAGTGTGTCACGCTGAAGTGAACAACGCCGGTCAGGTTTTCAGGTGGTTGGTTCAGAGCTTGCGGAAGCCGTCGACGAGTTCCTCCATGTCCCACGGTATCGCTGCTTCGAACCTCATCGTTAGATGGGTATCGGGATGGCGAAATGCAAGGAGGCGGGCGTGCAAAGCTTGTCGCGGAAACGCCTTTACCTTGCTCCTTAGCGGCTCGGGCAACCGGTTGGCCTTGGTTCGGAAAGCCTGGCCGTATTCGGGATCGCCGATCACTGGATGGCCGATATGGGCCATGTGGACGCGTATCTGGTGGGTGCGACCGGTTTCCAGCCGGCATTCGACCAGGCTCGCCGTGGCGAATTCCTGCTGCTGCTCGCCAAAGCGCTCGACGACGGTGAAATGCGTTATGGCATGGCGCGCATCGTCGCGGCCTTGCGGCACCACGGCACGGCGTACCCGGTCGGCGGCGCGGCCGAGCGGCGCGTCGACCGTCCCGGTCGGCCTTGCCGGTATGCCCCAGACCAACGCCAGATAGGCCCGCTCGAGATCGCCGGTCAGGCCGTGGTCGGCAAAGGCCTCCGACAACGCCTTGTGGGCGCGGTCGGTCTTGGCGACGACCATGACGCCGCTGGTCTCCTTGTCGAGGCGGTGGACGATGCCCGGCCGTCTCACGCCGCCGATGCCGGACAGGCTGTCGCCGCAATGATGGATCAGCGCGTTGACCAGCGTACCGGTCCAGTTGCCGGCGCCGGGATGTACGACCAGCCCGGCCGGCTTGTTGATGACGATCAGCGCGTTGTCCTCGTAGAGGACGTCCAGCGCAATATCTTCGCCTTGCGGCGCCGCCGGTTCAGGCTCCGGCATGTCGACCGACACGCTGTCACCTTGTGCCATCTTGCGCTTCGTCTCTTCGACCTGCCTGCCGCCGATCCTGACCGCGCCTTGCTTTATCAGCATCTGCACCCGGCTGCGCGACATGTCGGGGCCGAGCCTGGCCGCCAACCATTGGTCGAGCCGCTGGCCGGCGGCATCGGCGCCCGCCTCCAGCACGATCGATCCGGCCCCTATTAATTGTCTGACCTCTTCGTTATGAGCGCTCATCGAAAACAGTTCCGGAATCTGCTGCCATGGCCCGGCCGCTTGCCGACGAAGACGAGGAAAAGCCACTCGACCCCGAGGTCGAAAAGGTGCGGAGGAAGCTCGTCCGCTTCGTCGCCATCAATCTCGGCCTGCTGTTCCTCGCCCTTATGGTGGTGATAGCAGCACTTGTCTACAAAGCGCGCAACGCGCCGCCTGCCGCCCCGCCGTTGACCAGTGACTTCCAGGTGCCGATCGGCGAACCGGTCAACGGCGACATCGTGCTGCCGGTCGGCGCCAGGGTGATTAGCCAATCGCTCTCCGGCAATCACCTTTCGATCGACGCCGAGCTGCCCGACGGCAGCCGCGCCATCTTCGTCTATGACATTACCGAGCGCCGCATCGTCGGCCGTTTTGCGATCAGGAACAAATGACCGGTTTTGCCGAACACCGCAGCATTGCCACGGTCGCGCTTGTCGTCGCAAATTATGACGAGGCGATTTCCTGGTATGTCGACCGGCTGGGTTTTGTGCTCACCGAAGATATCGATCTCGGCGGCGGCAAACGCTGGGTCACGATCACGCCGGGCAAAGGGCAGGGCGCGCGGCTGCTTCTCGCCGAAGCATCCGGCGATGCGCAAAGGCACGCCGTCGGCAACCAGACCGGCGGGCGGGTCTTTTTGTTCCTCGAAACCGACGATTTTGCACGCGACCATGCGCTGATGCTCGAAAAAGGCGTCAAGTTCCGCGAAGCGCCACGCCATGAGGCTTATGGCACGGTCGCGGTCTTCGCCGACCTTTATGGAAATCTCTGGGACCTGATCGAGCCAAAACGATAGGCTTGCAGCGGATTTTTCGTCTGTGCGAGCAGTGGCCCTGAGCCTAGTTGCTTTTTCCCAGCCGTCAGCCTATATCGCCGGTTCTTGAACGCGCCCATCGTCTAGCGGTCAGGACACCGCCCTCTCACGGCGGGAACAGGGGTTCGATTCCCCTTGGGCGTACCAAGTCTCTCCAAGCTCTCGGCAAACCATCAATCCGATCCATCGCCTTAGGTCGCGGCGGGTTTGGCTCATTGCCGCTTCTGGCGCAGCGGAGCTGATTGCATTAGCATTGCATCATGGGTCTTGAGGCACCGCTTAGCGGCGCGCAGAACGTCGCGCTGACCAGGGCAGTCGATGCCACGCGGGGGGACCCAGATACAGAAACTACAATCGCAAGGCGTCCATCACGCTGGTCGGCACTGCCTGGAGCCGACCTGAGCTACAGCTGCCGGCGGCGGATCGTTTTGGCGAGCTCGGCGAAGGCGCCTCTCCCTTGAAGGGTGGATGCCGGGAATACTCGGCCCTTAGCACCGGCCAGCGAAGCTGCGCGCGACGCGCATGGCTGGGCTCTAAACCCGCCATACTCCAGTTGCAGTATCGTAGCTTCTTTGCCGTTCGAATTTCTCTCAGTCATGGCTTCGCACGATACTAAGATATGCTGCGAACGGCACATCCACGGCGCGCTCAACCATTCGATCTATTCCGGCAAGCCGAAAAGCGTTTGCGCGCCTGCTATTCCTCCGAGCGGATGACTGCCCATGGCGATCATCGGCTCGGTAGTTTCTGCCTCGAACACTGTCGACGCGAGCACCGTCCGTCCCAACGGCTTGCACAGCCCTTCGATGCGGCTGACAAGATTTACAGCCTTGCCGATCGCGGTGAAGTCCAACCTGCCGGCAGTGCCGATATTCCCCCAGAGTATCTCGCCGACATGCAGGCCAATGCCATATCCGAGCTCGGGGCCGCCATTGCGGCGCCGAGTTTGGTTGAGATGATCTATCCCGGCGCGCGTAGCCTTCACGGCTCGGACCGCAGCGTCACATGCGGCATTTGCATCGCGCTCGCCAATCGGGAAAATCGCGAGGACGCCATCACCTATAAACTTGAGAACCTCACCACCAAATGCGTGCACCGCGCCGGCGACGCAATCGAACCAGGCATCAAGTACCAATACGATCTCGTCTGCATCATAAACCTCGGATAGATCAGTGAAACCTCGAAGGTCCGCGCACAGAAGCGCAGCCCGTATCGTCTCTCCCCTTACTCGACGAGAATGACCGTTGAGCACATGTGCTGCACTGCGCTTTCCCAAATATGCTTCGAGCAATGCGCGTTTCGCGGACCGTTCTGCGAGTGCGGTCATCGGAGCCGCAGCAAACCGGGAGATTTGCCGCAGCAGCTCTGACTGCGCATCATCCGGAGTATGGTCGAACGCCCACACCAAAGTCGGTGCGACACCGCCCGCTCGCTCGTCGAACACGATCGCCCGCGTCGTGCCAAGCCACTCCCGCAGCACGAGCCGGGGATCGGCATTCTGGCGGTCGGCGCCTATCCCCAAAGCCTCGACCACTTCACCCCCAGGCGCTCGCCAGAGCCAGATGCGGCGTGAGATAATCGGGTCGGGAGCATCCTGCGCCAGTGCGCCGGCGATGATCGGCAAGCCGTCTTCCATCAAATGCGTTGAGAGCTGCAATAGAAGTCGGCCACCGTCGCCAATATGCGCGGCGTCGTCCAGAAGGAATGAAAGCGAGTTTGCGAGAAGCATCGGTAGAAGATCACTCGGCACCGGCTTATGCTTACGCCTCGAACATCTTCTTGCAACTCCCCATATTCGCTTGCACGGCATTCGATGCGGATGTGACCTGGAGTGAGCGATGGCGGAATCGGTTTACACAGAGATTGAGGTCGCGGCGCCACAAGCGACCGTGTTCGCGCTTTTGACGGATCCGGACCAGATCGTGCGATGGATCGGGACCGAAGCGAATTTGGATGCATCGCCGGGCGGTCTGTTCCTCGTCAATGTCGGTGGTCGCCACATGGCGCGCGGTGAGTTCACCGAGGTGATCCCGGTCCACCGTCTCGCCTACAGTTTTGGCTGGGAAGACAACGAGACCGTGCCGCCCGGCTCCAGCCATGTCGAGATCGACCTGATCGCGAGGGATGCGGGGACACTGATCCGCTTCACGCATAGCGGACTGCCGAACGCAAAGGAGCGTGACAGCCACCGAAGGGGATGGGAGCACTACCTCTCAAGGCTGAAGATCACTGCCGATGGGGGACATGTCGATCCCGATGTGCCGATGAAGAATATGTGATTTTCATCTAGGGCCACGGATGCCCGTAATCCGAACCAGGCGCGGCATGCGTCAACGAGGCCCCTTTGACCTGCCGTCGCCAAACCGGCCGCTCGGGAAACCCAGCGACCTGCGGGCAGCCGCACCATTACAGCTGCCGGCCACGGATCGTTTCGGCGAGCTCGGCGAAGGCGTCCGCGCTCTTGGCGCCTGCGTGGAGTTCTTGAAACTCAGCGCTTCTGGCGCAACGCCTCGGATTGAACTAGCATCCGTTCATCAAAGCTCCGGCCGCACTCCTGCAGGATGCGGAATGCGGAGCGAAGGCGAGCGAGGCCGGGCGCGATCACATGCCGGGCGCTGATCCAAGCGCGACTGGGCATCCGAACTTCCGTTCGGCTGCAAGACGGCGTGGCCGGGAGGAGTCAGATGCAGAAGCTGCAGTCACAAGGCGTTCATCACATCACGCTGGTCGGCGCCGGGCGTCAGACCTCGATCGATTTCTGGGAGGGCGTGCTCGGCATGCCTTTCATCTTCGAGCAGCCCAACCTCGACAAAGCCACCGAAAGCCATCTCTATTTCGATCCGGGCGATGGCCGGCTGATCACCGTCTTCACCGACGAGAGCCGCACGCCGGAGAAACGGCGCACGCCGACCGATACGGGCTGCGTGCATCACATCGCGTTTGCGGTGTCGCGCGTCACCTTCCTGCAGGCGGTCGCCCGGCTCGACGAGCGCGGCATCAAGCACAGCGGCGTCAAGGATCGCGGCTTCATGGACTCGATCTATTTCGAGGATCCGCTCGGCCTGCTGATCGAACTCGCCTCCTACCGCTTCGAGCCGCCGGCCGGCTTCAGCCATGCCGACGTGCTGATGGAGGCGCACAAGCTGCGTGTCGCGCGTGGCGACTACAACATCGCCGAGGTGCACCTTGCCGATGCGATCCAGGCGCTTGTCGAGCGTTCGCGCACGACCTTGTCGGAGGATCGCGCACCGAAAAATCCGTACTGACGGCACGCCGAACAAAGGGAGGATATAATGGCAAAGACAGCAACCATGAGTGCAAAGAAGCCCGCGGCCAAGGCAGCCAAGCCAGGAGCGAAGCCGGCGGCCGAAGCCGCCGCCAAGTCAGCGGCGAAAGTGGCAAAGCCGGCGACGAAGGTCTCCGCCAAAAAGGTCGCGAAGACCAAGGCGAAACCGGCGAAAAAGCCGGCGCTCACGCTCAGCATGCTGAAGCCGAGCGTCAACAATATGAGCGTTCGGGTGTTCGCGCGCGCGGCCGGGCTCGACCATTCCGAGACCGACGTATGGGGCCTCACGCGCTCGCCCGAATATATGGCGCGAAACCCGGCCCATTTGACGCCGATGATCGAGGACAAGGGCCTGCCGAGAGGTGTCTTGTGGGAAAGCTGCGCCATTATGCAGTACCTCGCCAACAAGCACGGCCTGGAGAAACTATATCCCAAGGCGCCGGCCAAGCGGGCAATGATCGACAGCGCCATGTTCTACCTGATCGGGACGCTCTACCCCTATGTGGCGCGCGCCACCTATCCTGCACTGAATTTCCCGCAATATGCCGGCGAGGTCGGCCACAGCGACGCTCATCCCGACAAGAAGTCGGAAGCCCAGAAGGCCGCTATGGAAGCGATAGCCGAGCCGCTGGAGGTGTTTCACTCCTTCTTCAGGAACGGCAAGCCGTTCATCGGCGGCAAGGACCCGTCGATCGCCGACATCCGTCTGGCGGCGACGCTCGAGTTCCTCGCCGTCATCGACTACGCGTTGCCCCAATGGGCAAAAGACTATATGGCGGCGATCGAGAAGAAGCTCGGCAAGGCCTATGCCGAGCCGGCCGGCGACGTGCGCGGCTATATCGCCTATGTGAGGTCGCAGGCCAACGCCTGAGGCACATGCCAATAGCGGTCGTCCGCACGTCTGCAGGAGCCGGTAATGAACTGGGGATTTTAATCTCCCCTGTTTGCACGATGTGGGGAGCTTAAGGTTTCGTTAACCTAAACCCTTTCTACTGAATCCACCTCCAGCCCGCGACCACGGATGTACTGGCGCGGAAGGGAAGCAAAGGTCGGCTGCGCGCCGGCCTTTTGCTTATTTCAGCCCCTGCCGAAGTTGCGCCAGACGGCGTTTCACGACGCCTGCATGGCTGATGAAACGCGTCGCCGCCATCTTGTCATCGCCGTTGTCGGCCCTACCATCGAAGTTCGTCCCGTCCTCGAGGGCGGTTCAAGGACAGAGGCCCTGCCATGAAAAGCATTGCTGGAATGATCGTGATCGCAGGCGCCATGCTGGTGGGCGCAACCGGTCAATCGAATGCAGCGACGCTCAACACCATGCCCGAGGTCGGGGCTGCCATCCAGGCGTGCTGGACCCCTCCGGCGAATGCCGGGAATTCCACCGTCACCCTGAGCTTCAGCTTCAGGCGCGATGGCACGCTGATCGGCCGGCCCAAGCCGACCGCCATCCGCGTCGCCGGCGAGGAGAAGGCGCGCCAAGCTTTTGTCGACGCGGCGGTCGCGGCCGTGGACCATTGCCTGCCGTTGAGCTTTTCACCGGCGCTGGCCGAAGGCATCCCGGGCAAGGTGTTCACTCTGCAATTCAACTCGCCCAAACAAGAACAGGCTGCACCGCGAGTGAAGGCTTCGCCTTGATCTTTTCCAAAAACCGGATTCCACTTTTCGGGATCTAGTGGCGGCTTCGTCTGGCCTCGACATGTCGCGCCAGTTCCGGCATCTCGAAGACATAGTCGCTCCAGGCCGATTCCGGAATCTGGCCGGCGAGATAGCACTCCAGCAAAAGCCTCTGCTCGTGGTCGAGTGGCCTTGGTACGCGTTCATGGTCCAACCCAAGTGAATGGAACAGATTCCTGGTCAGCCCCGCGACAGTGAAGTGGATCGACATTTGCGGTCTCCTCCGTTGGACGCTCAACGCCGAACCTGGGGCTAAGGTTTCAGCAACGGCCGGCCGGTAACGCCGGATTGATCGCGGTGCGGAACCAGCCGCGCGCTTCAAAGTTTCGCCGTGGCGGGCGTCGTTGCTGCCGGTTCGTCTCAATCTTGAAATAAAAATGTAATATTGAATTCACGCGAGTGGATGTACTACACTAGAACTTAAGTCTCCGATGGTCGTGTGGTCTACTTCAATTAGATAAAACTGATTTAGCCAGAACTTATCCATACTCGACAAAGAAATCCTGTTCTCGGTGCAACAAGGACAATGGTCGTTCCAATGACACGCTTCTGGCTCCTCACGATTCTGATGCTGGTGTCGGCAATAGCCATTGCGCTCGGCACATCCTTCTCCTACGCGGATAGCTGCGGTGCTGTCAGGAGCCAATTGCTTTCGGCGGGGCGCAGCGGCGGGACCAGCCCCGAGCTTGCGCAACTGCGCCGGCAACTCGCCGCGATTCAAAGGCTGGAGAGACAGCGCCGATGCACGGCGAAAACGGCCGGCTTCTTCTTCAACCCCTGCGCCGACCTGGTCGCCAGCAAGGCGGAGGTGCAACGCCAGATCGCCAGACTGTCGAATTCGGGCAGGGACACGTCCGGATTGAAGGCCAGGTTTGTCGCGCTGGGCTGCGCCGCCCCCGCTGCCAAGAAACAGCCGGCGCAGCAGCGCACAGTAGCCAAACCCCAGTTCGCAGGCGCAACAATGGGCGGCAATCGGATGCTGTTTTGCGTTCGCTTGTCGGACGGATATTTCTTCCCCGCGCCAAAATCGCAGTTCGCCAAGAGCGACGATCTGAAGGAAACGGTCGATCAGTGCCGCTATATCTGCGACGATGCCGGCGTCGACCTCTACACGCTGAGCGACGCTACTCGCGAGACTGAAGAGATGGTCGCGCTCCAGTCGGGAAAACCCTATGTGGAGCTACCTGCCGCGTTCCGGTACCGCGACGACGCGAACTTCAAGGCCTGCGACGTCAAGCGCTATTATCGGCGCGTCGCCGAACTCAGGGCACGAACCGTGACACCGGCCAACATGACCAACGCCATCATTCCTTTGCCGACGGCAAAACCGGATTTTGGCATCGTCGCGGAAATTCCTGAATCCGGGATCGAAACCGCCGGTGCCGTTCCTGCAGAGGCAAAAACGCCGGTTGCCGAGGTGCAAGGCGCTGCCCAGCATCAGTCGATCGAAAGGGCGATCGGCGCGCGGCCGGTGAGAGTGGTCGGGCCGGCCTTTTTCCCGGCGAACTGACCTAGGCGGGCGATGTTCCGAGACGGCGAACTTTTGACCGGATAGCCGCTTCGAGGCGTAGGGCCGTCGACCGACGTCGGCTGGTTATTCGCAGACCATGCGGGCACGTTTGCCGGGCTCGCTGACGTTCCTGCAAGTTAGCGCCTTCGTCGGCTCCGGCGACAGCACGGGTGGGTTGTTGGTGGCCCTCCTCCGTGGCGCTGCAACGGAAGCTGCATTCCTGCGCATCGCCGGCCTTTTCGTCGTTTGCGGCGCCACTGGAAAGACGTCGGTCTCCAGTTGCGACTGTTCGGCTTGCGCCTGCGGCGAAGGCCGGTCCCAGAACCGGCGAACATCGAGCGGCTTGGGAATGATCACGGTGCCGTCATAGCTGCGAGCGCAGCCGCTTCCCAGAGGCAGCGCCAGGCACAGAAAGACAGGCAGAATCCGTCGAGACATCAGCAATACCCCTGCAAGCTTATAACGCCGCTTCGGCCTAACCGACAACCGGCGGAATAGGGCGAAGGGAGTAGATACCGTGAAGTAGAAGTCGTCGCGCTTCCCGTCGAAGGCCTTGCTCGAAGATCGAGCGCCGAGTCGGGCGCGAATGGGGATCCAGCGCGAGTTAGAAACTTGCGATTCGTCAACGCTTCCAGCGTAAGGCCATGGTGCGATCGCACCATACCAAAGCCGCGCTCAGTGGCGACAATGGGATGTTCGAAGTTCCGCTCCTCCAGTTACGGGCGGGAGCAGCGACCGCCGGCAAGAAACAGGGTCAGATTTACCCCAACGGACCTGTTTCGGCGATGGCGCGGCCATGACACGTTCTGGCTGCATGCAACGCGCTCCCGTCCGGTTTTTTTCTTTTAAAGCCGGTGGCTGCGATCGCCGAGCCGACGATGCCGGCCGGAAATCACGCAAGCTGCTGATTCCAGCGGCAAACCGCGGCCCATGCCGACAAAGCCCGCGGCCGCTCCTTCTTAACCCGGCTGGACGACGTTACCGGAGCGACATGAAACTGTCATGCGACTGTAATAATCGGGGGCTATTGGCCTCAGCGGGCGCCGGAGGAATGGCGCCGAGAGACCATATTCCGAACAGGAGCAGGCCACATGAGACATTTCATCCGCTCGGCGGCCGTTGCGATTGCAATGGCGGCGACGACCACCCTCACCCTGTCCTCCGCGCTCGCCGCGGACATCTCCGGCGCCGGCGCCACCTTCCCCTACCCGATCTATGCGAAGTGGGCCGACACCTACAAGAAAGACACCGGCGTTGGCCTCAACTACCAGTCGATCGGTTCCGGCGGCGGTATCAAGCAGATCAAGGCCAAGACCGTTACCTTCGGCGCTTCGGATGCGCCGCTCAAGGGCGACGAGCTTGAAGCGTCCGGACTGGCTCAGTTCCCGATGGTGATGGGCGGCATCGTTCCGGTCGTCAATCTCGAAGGCATCAAGCCGGGCGAGTTGGTTCTCGACGGCCCGACGCTGGCCGACATCTTCCTCGGCAAGATCACGAGCTGGGATGACGAGGCGATCAAGAAGCTCAATCCCGACGTCAAGCTGCCTTCGCAAGCGATCGCGGTCGTTCACCGTTCCGATGGTTCGGGCACGACGTTCAACTTCACCTATTACCTCGGCGACGTCAGCGCGGACTGGAAAGAAAAGGTTGGCGTCGACAAGGCCGTGGAATGGCCGGTCGGCATCGGCGCCAAAGGCAATGAGGGCGTTGCCAACAACGTCTCCCAGACCGGCGGCGCGATCGGTTATGTCGAATACGCCTACGCCAAGCAGAACAAGCTCACCCACACCGACATGATCAACAAGGACGGCAAGAAGGTCGAGCCCACCGCAGCCGCGTTCTCGGCGGCAGCGGCCAATGCCGACTGGAGCTCGCAGCCGGGCTATGGGGTGATCCTCGCCAATGAGCCGGGCGCCGAGTCCTGGCCGATGACGGCGGCGACGTGGATCCTCCTGTATAAGAAGCCGGACGACGCCGCGACCACCGGCGAAGCGCTCAAATTCTTCGCCTGGGCGTATGACAAGGGCGACGAGATGGCCGGCGAGCTGGACTACGTTCCGATGCCCGACAAGGTGGTTGAGAGCGTCAAGGCCATGTGGGCCAAGGAAGTCGTCGGCGACGATGGCAAGCCGCTCTACTCGGCTATGTAATCTCCTCCAGGGAGGGCGTCGACGGCGCCCTCCCTGTTGCCTTTAATCGCGAGGACCCAATGACCATCGCTTCCGATGCCATGCCATCATCTGCAGCAGCCCGGGCCAGGGACGCTACGGTGCGGCGCTTCGCGCTCACAGATGCCATATTTCGCGGACTCACCCGCGCTTCCGCAATCCTTGTGCTGGTCATCCTCGGCGGTGTCGCGATCTCGCTGTTTGCCGGCTCATGGCAGGCGCTGTCGTCCTTCGGCTTTTCTTTCCTGACGACTGAGAGCTGGAATCCGGTCACGGAAAAATTTGGCGCACTGGCGCCGATCTACGGCACCCTGGTAACGGCGGCCATCGCCATCCTGATCGCGGTTCCGATCGGCATCGGCATTGCTATCTTTCTCACCGAGCTCTGCCCGCGCCCGCTCAGGCGCCCGATCGGCATAGCGGTTGAGCTATTGGCCGGCATTCCCTCGATCATCTATGGTATCTGGGGCCTGTTCGTGTTCGCGCCATTCCTGCAGACGACGATACAGCCCTTCATCATCAACATCTTCCACGGCGTGCCGGGACTATCCAGCCTTTTCGCCGGCCCTCCTTACGGCATCGGCCTTCTGACCTCGGCGCTGATCCTCGCCATAATGGTGTTGCCCTTCATCACCTCGATCACCAAGGATGTCTTCGATACGGTGCCGGCGGTGCTGAAGGAGTCGGCCTACGGCATCGGTTGCACGACCTGGGAGGTGACCCGGCGCGTGGTCATTCCCTATACCCGCATCGGCATCATGGGCGGCGTCATGCTTGGCCTCGGCCGGGCACTCGGCGAAACCATGGCGGTGACTTTCGTCATCGGCAACGCGCATCGCATCAGTGCCTCCCTGTTCGCACCGGGCACGACGATCTCGGCGACCATCGCCAATGAATTTACTGAGGCCGACGGCGACCTCTACACCTCCTCGCTGGTCGCGCTCGGCCTGATCCTGTTCGTCATCACCTTCCTGATCCTTGCCGCCGCCCGCTATATGCTGATGCGGATCGACGCCCGTACGGGAGCCTGACCGATGTCGACATCCTCATCGCTCCACAGCCGCCGCAAAGCCAGGAATTCGGTGATGATGGCGCTTTGCGTCGTCGCCGCCGGCATCGGGCTTGCCTGGCTGGCGCTCATCCTCGGTGCGTTGGTCTACAAGGGCACAGCCGGGCTTTCGTTCGCGGTCTTCACCGAGATGACGCCACCACCGGGCGAGGCCGGCGGCCTGCTCAATGCCATCGCGGGCAGCCTGCTGATGACGATCATCGCCGTTGTCGTCGGCACGCCGATCGGCGTGCTGGCGGGAACCTACATGGCCGAGTATGGACGCTTTTCGCGCATCACTACCGTCGTCCGCTTCATCAACGACATCCTGTTGTCGGCGCCGTCGATCATCATCGGCTTGTTCGTCTATGAATTGATGGTGCGGCCAATGGGACATTTCTCGGCCATTGCCGGCGCCGTGGCGCTTGCCATCCTGGTCATTCCGGTGGTCGTGCGCACCACTGAAGACATGCTCAACCTGGTGCCGAACGCGTTGCGTGAAGCCGGTGCCGCGATCGGCGCACCACGCTGGGTGGTGATCCGTTCGGTCGCCTACCGCGCCGCATTGTCCGGCATCGTCACCGGCATATTGCTGGCGATAGCACGCATTTCCGGCGAGACGGCGCCGCTGCTCTTCACCGCGCTCAACAACCAGTTCTGGAGCAGCAATATCAACGCGCCGATGGCCAGCCTGCCGGTGACCATCTTCCAGTTCGCTCTCAGCCCTTACGAGGAATGGCAGCAACTGGCGTGGACCGGCGCACTCATAATCACCCTGACGGTTCTGGGCTTGAGCATCCTCGCCCGCAGCCTTACCGGACGCAGAGAGGACAGATGACACAGATGTTGTCCCCAGACATGACGATGACCGAAACGGTCACCGAGAAGACGAAGATCGAGGTCAAGAACCTCAACTTCTACTACGGCCAGAGCAAGGCGCTGAAGGACATCAGCCTGTCGCTGCCCGAGCGCAGCGTCACGGCCTTCATCGGCCCTTCGGGTTGCGGGAAATCGACGCTGCTGCGCGTCTTCAACCGCATCTACGAGCTCTACCCGAAACAGACCGCCGAGGGCCAGGTGCTGCTTGACGGCAAGAACATTCTCGACCGGTCGCAGGATCTCAACCTCCTCAGGACAAAGATCGGCATGGTATTCCAGAAGCCGACGCCGTTCCCGATGTCGATCTATGAGAACATCGCCTTCGGCGTCAGGCTCTACGAGAATCTCGGCAAGTCCGAGATGGACGGCCGCGTCGAGCAAGCGTTGAAGCGGGCCGCGCTGTGGAGCGAGGTCAAGGACAAGCTAAACGCCAGCGGCTTGAGCCTGTCCGGCGGCCAGCAGCAGCGGCTCTGCATTGCCCGCACCGTGGCAGTGAAGCCGGAAGTCATTCTGCTCGACGAACCGGCTTCGGCCCTCGACCCGCTGTCGACGGCCAAGATCGAGGAACTGATCGACGAGCTGCAAGCCGACTACACGATCGTCATCGTCACCCACAACATGCAGCAAGCGGCGCGCGTGTCGCGCCAGACCGCCTTCATGTATCTGGGTGAACTGGTCGAGTTCGACCGGACCGAGAAGATATTCACGTCGCCCCGCGAGAAGCGCACGCAGGACTACATCACCGGCCGCTTCGGCTGAGCCGTTCCGATCATGCATATGAGGACAGGACCATGGGCGAACACACAGTCGCTTCTTTCGACGAGGATCTCGAGCAGATCAGCAAGCTGATCCGCGACATGGCCGACCTCGCCGGTTCGATGGTCGGCGGGGCGACCAAGGCCCTGTTGAATTCCGACAACGTGCTGGCGCAACGCGTCGTCTCCGACGACGCCATCATGGACGCGCGTCAACGCGAACTGGACGACCGCGCCATCACCCTGATCGCCAAGCGCCAGCCAATGGCTCACGATCTGCGCCATGTCGTCGGAGCGATCCGCATGGCCGGCGACCTCGAACGCATCGGCGACCTTGCCAAGAACATCGCCAAGCGTGTGAGCGCGGTCGGCCTCAGCGTCACGCCGCGCGACCTTTCGCATTCCATCGATGCGATGGCGCAGCTGGTGCTCATTCAGGTGCAGGGCGTCATCGAGGAATATGCTGCAGGCGATGCGGCCGCGTTGGCCAAGCTGCGTGCCGCCGACGAGCGTATCGACGTCAAATACACGTCCGTGTTCCGCGAGCTGTTGACCTACATGATGGAAGATCCGCGCAACATCACCGCTTGCACGCATCTGCTGTTCTGCGCCAAGAATCTCGAGCGGATCGGCGACCATGTCACCAACATCGCCGAAAATGCGTATTATGTGCTGACCGGCGAGCAATTGCCGGTCAATCGTCCGAAGCAGGACGAAACGACAATGTCCGCACCGGTGACATGATGGGGGTGCCCAGCCGATGATCGCACCACGCATAATGGTGGTGGAGGACGAGGAGCCGTTGGGCGTGCTGCTCCGCTACAATCTCGAATCCGAAGGCTACCAGGTCGAGGTGGTGACACGTGGCGACGAAGCCGAGATCCGTTTGCAGGAGAATGTGCCCGACCTTCTGGTGCTCGACTGGATGATACCAGCGGTTTCCGGCATCGAGCTCTGCCGCCGGTTGCGGGTGCGCCCCGAAACCGAGCGGCTGCCGATCATTATGCTGACCGCGCGCGGCGAGGAGAGCGACCGGGTGCGCGGTCTTTCGACCGGCGCCGACGACTATCTGGTCAAACCGTTTTCGACACCGGAATTCATGGCCAGGGTCAAGGCGCTGCTGCGCCGCGCCAAGCCGGAAGTGCTGTCCAGCGTGCTGAAGGTCGGCGACATCGTGCTCGATCGCGAATCGCACCGGGTTTATCGCAAGAAGAGCGAGATCCGGCTCGGGCCGACCGAATTCCGGTTGCTCGAGTTCATGATGCGGCATCCGGGCCGCGTCTTCTCGCGTAGCCAGTTGCTCGATAATGTCTGGGGCGAGACGATCTATATCGACGAACGCACCGTTGACGTGCATGTCGGGCGGCTGCGCAAGGCCGTCAACAACGGCCGCATGCCGGATGTCATCCGCACCATCCGCGGTGCCGGTTACGCGATCCGGGAAGATTGACCCGCCTGGTCAGGCGACGTTCTTTCTGACGCCGGGCCTCATTTGCGCGCCCGGCGCGAAAATCTCCTGGTCGACGAAGCTTAACGCCCGCATCGCGCAGCCTTCGCGGATCAGCGGCAATTCGTTCGGCTCGGTATCGAAGGAGATCGAGCCCGAGTGCTGGCCGCCGGCGGTCTGGGCGATGGCCTTGCGCAAGGCCGGCTCGATCAGATCGAAGGCGGCGGCACTGGCGCCGACCATCGCGACCGGTGCCGGATCGATCAGCGCGAACAGCGAGCCGAGACCGAAACCCAGCGCTTCGCCGGCCTTGCGGTAGGCCTCGCGTTCCGGCCCATCCTTCTCGCGCGCGCGGGCGGCCAGCGCGCGCATGTCGGCGTCGCTGACGTCGGCGACCGGTTCGCTGTCTTCGCTCATCTGCCTGGCGTTGCGCCAGATGGCATAGTTGCCGGCATAGGCTTCGATGCAGCCGCGCCGCCCGCACCGGCAGAGCGCGCCGCCCGGATGATGGATCATGTGGCCAAATTCGCCGCCCGAGGAATGCGTCCCGGTGAACAGTTCGCCCTTCAGCACAAGCCCCATACCGATGCCATGCGAAAGCAGGATGGCGATGAAGTCGTCGCGATAGCGATCCGGATCGCGCCAGCGCAAAGCCACCGCCATCATATTGCAGTCGTTCTCCACCGTGGCCGGGATGCCGAATTCGTCTTCCAGCAGGTCGGCAAAGGCGATGTCGGTCTGCGGCGTGATCGGCGACCACAGCATGGCGCGTGCAGGGGAGTCGGTAATGCCCTGAATCGCCAGGGCGATGCGGGCGACACTGCGGACGTCAAGGTCTGGGTCCTCAAGCCGGCGCCGGACGATGGCCATGCATTCGCGGATCAGCTCGTCGCGCGGCATGGTCAGCGTGTCCAGCCGGCGCTGTTCCTCGGCGACCACCTGTCCCGCATAGTCGATAATGGCGGCCGACAGGAAATTCAGTGACAACACCACGGTCAGCACCGCCGCCGCTTCCGGGTTGAGGGCGAGGCCGACCTGCGGACGACCGCGTTTCAACGAAACGGCCTCACTTGCCTTGCTCTCGGCGAGGATGCCTTCCCGTATCAGGTCGGAGGAGATCGCCGATATGGTTGAATGACTGAGGCCGGTGGTGGCTGCGATCTCCGTACGCGACGGCTGGCCGGCCCGGCGCACCGCCGAGATCACCATCGCCCGGTTGCGCCGGCGCAAATCGTCGTGGCGGATTCCGACCGACATCGTTTTGCTTTCCTCCCGGTTGCCGCGGCCGCTCATGAACCGGAAGCCGTCGGTAATGTCCGACAAATAGTGTCGGATGCGGCAAATAGTGTCAGATGCAGGTGGCGCTGTCATCGTTTATTCCGGCGCTCGAAAAAACTCGCACAGTCATCAAAATCCATCAGAATCGATGTTGACAGCAGCCGGAGATCGGGCCAGTATTTTTTCGAGGCTCGAAAAAATAGAGCTTCTAAGCTGGTCGTTGAGCAATTGGTCACGCCGTACGCGGCGCAGGGAGGATATGATGAAGAAATTCACGACCGCCATTCTGGCGGGTGTCGCCATGACGCTGGCGCTGGCGTCGGTGGCGCAGGCGAAAGACAAGGTCATCGGCGTTTCCTGGTCGAACTTCCAGGAAGAGCGCTGGAAGACCGACGAGGCCGCAATGAAGGCGGCCATCGAGGCCGCCGGCGACAAGTATATTTCCGCCGACGCACAGTCCAACCCCGGCAAGCAGCTCACCGACGTCGAGAGCCTGATCTCGCAGGGTGCCAATGCGCTGATCATCCTGGCACAGGATGCCTCGGCCATCGGGCCGGCCGTGCAGAAGGCACTGGACGAAGGCATCCCGGTCGTCGGCTATGACCGGCTGATCGAGAACAAGGACGTGTTCTATCTGACCTTCGACAACAAGGAAGTCGGCCGCATGCAGGCCCGCGAAGTCTTCAAGGTGAAGCCGGAAGGCAACTACGTCTTCATCAAGGGTTCGGGTTCCGATCCGAATGCCGATTTCCTGTTTGCCGGTTCGATGGAGGTGCTGAAGGAGGCCATCGACAGCGGCAAGATCAAGAATGTCGGCGAGGCCTATACGGACGGCTGGCTGCCGGCCAACGCTCAGAAGAACATGGAACAGTTCCTGACCGCCAACGACAACAAGGTCGATGCCGTGGTCGCGGCCAATGACGGCACCGCCGGTGGCGTCGTCGCCGCGCTGACAGCACAAGGGTTGGCCGGATCGGTTCCGGTCTCCGGCCAGGACGGCGACCACGCCGCGCTGAACCGCATCGCGCTTGGCACACAGACCGTGTCGGTGTGGAAGGACGCGCGCGAGCTCGGTAAGAACGCCGCCGAGATCGCCTCGCAGCTTGCCGACGGCAAGCAGATGACCGACATTGCCGGCGTGAAGGATTTCACCACGCCCGGCGGCAACACGGTCAAGTCGCTGTTCCTGACTCCGGTCGCCATCACCAAGGATAACCTCAACGTCGTCATCGACGCCGGCTGGATCAAGCAAGAAGAGGTCTGCGCCGGCGTGGCGGCTGGCACTGTTGCGGTCTGCAACTGATCCGTCGTTTCCAAGCGTAGAGAACGCCGCGGCTGTAATGCCGCGGCGTTTTTTCAAAAAGAATTGTTTTTCCGCTTCCGGCGGATAACTTCTAGGCTGCTTCCGGCATCCGCGGCAGACGGCAACCCGGCGGGAGAAACATGATGACCGACACGACTTCCAACACGCCGGTCGACAGCACGGCAGACCGGGCGCGGGAATCCGAGCTCGGCATCGTTGCCCGGTTTCTCAAGGCAACCGAGATCGACACCCGTATGCTCGGCATGATCGGCGCGCTGTTGGTCATCTGGATCGGGCTGCATGTCGTTTCCAGCGTACGGCTCGGCGTCAATCCGTTCGACTTCGACAGCCGGACCTTCCTGACGCCACGCAATCTCTGGAACCTCTCGGTGCAGACTTCCGCCGTGGCCATAATGGCCGCCGGAATGGTGCTGGTTATCGTCATGCGCAATATCGACCTGTCGGTCGGTTCCGCCGAAGGCCTGATTGGCGTGGTCATGGGCTTTGCGCAGGTGCATTTCCTGGTGCGAATGATCGGTCTGCAACTCGGCAACCCCTGGATCTGGATCCTGGCGCTGGCCATTGGCCTGGCGCTCGGCCTTCTTATCGGAGCGTTCCAGGGATACATCATCGCTTATCTCGAGGTGCCGGCCTTCATCGTGACGCTGGGCGGCCTTCTGGTCTGGCGGGGTGCCGCATGGTGGGTCGCCAGCGGTCAGACGATTGCGCCGCTTGATGCCACGTTCCAGCTGATGGGCGGTGGGCCGGCGGGTTCGATCGGCGCGCGATGGAGCTGGATCGTCGGAATTATCGCGTGCCTGGCGGTTGTGTTCATGCTGCTCAACGGGCGGGTGCAGCGCAAGCGGTTCCGCTTTCCGTTGCGCCCGATCTGGGCCGAGACGTTCCTCGGTGTCCTCACCTGCGCTGTCATCATGGGCGCCATATGGCTCGCCAATTCCTATCCTTGGCCGGTCGGCATCGTGAACAGATACGCGGCGGCCAACAATATAACGGTTCCCGAAGGCGGGCTGTTCATCGCCCATGGCATCGCCATACCCGTGCTGATGGCTGTGGCCGTCGGGCTGATCATGACCTTCATCACCAAGCGTACCCGTTTCGGCCGCTATGTCTTCGCCATCGGCGGCAATCCGGAAGCCGCCAACCTTGCCGGTATCAACACGCGTTGGGTGACCATGAAGGTGTTCATGATCATGGGCGTGCTGGCGACGATCGCCGCGGCGATCTCGTCAGCCAGGCAGAACTCGTCGACCAATGCGCTGGGCACGCTAGACGAACTGCTGGTCATCGCCGCCGCGGTCATCGGCGGCACGTCACTTGCAGGCGGCTCCGGCACGGTGCTCGGCGCCATGCTCGGCGCACTTTTGATGCAATCACTGCAGTCCGGCATGGTGCTGCTCGGCATCGATTCACCGCTGCAGAGCATCGTCGTCGGCGCCGTGCTGGTGCTCGCGGTCTGGCTCGATACCGTCTATCGCAAACGCATTTAGGGAGGAGGAACGATCATGGCCGACAAGACCGCTCCCACGGGCACGCCGCTGATCGACATGCGCAACATCTCGATCGCCTTCGGCGGCATTCGCGCCGTCGACGATGCCTCGGTCGATCTTTTCCCGGGCGAGGTGATGGCTTTGCTCGGCCACAACGGTGCCGGCAAATCGACGTTGATAAAAATCCTGTCCGGCGCCTATAAGCGCGATGCGGGCCAGATTTTCGTCAACGGCGAGGAGGCTTCGATCTCCAACCCCCGCGACGCCAAGAAGTACGGCATCGAGACGATCTATCAGACGCTGGCGCTGGCCGACAATGTCGATGCGGCCGCCAACCTGTTTCTCGGCCGCGAGCTGATGACCGGCTGGGGTACGCTCGACGACGTCGCCATGGAGGCCGAGGCGCGCAAGGTGATGGGCAGGCTCAATCCGCGTTTCCAACGCTTCAAGGAGCCGGTGGTAAAGCTTTCGGGCGGCCAGCGGCAGTCGGTGGCGATCGCCCGCGCCATCCTGTTCAATGCTCGCATCCTGATCATGGACGAGCCGACGGCGGCACTCGGGCCGCAGGAGACGGCGCAGGTCGGCGAACTGGTCAAGCAGCTCAAGGCCGACGGCATCGGCATCTTCCTGATCAGCCATGATATTCACGACGTGTTCGAGCTTGCCGACCGTGTCTGCGTCATGAAGAACGGTCGGGTTGTCGGCACGGCGCGCACAACCGACGTCACCCAGGACGAAGTGCTCGGCATGATCATCCTTGGCAAGTGCCCACCCGGCGCCATTCCGGGGCCGGGCGCGCTGAAGATCGCCGCATGAACGAGAATTAGCCGGCTAATCACAAGCCGCCAAAATGTGCCAGCCGTCACCATGCTTTGGCCTGGCCATTGTGTTGGCGTCGGGACTTGCCCATAAAGATGCCGAACCGTCCACGGGACGTATCAGCAATTGAAGAAGCTGTTTCCGACCGTCGCTTTTATCGCCGTCGCGCTGATCAGCCTGACGATGGCGGGCTTTGCCTATTTTGCCACCCAGGAGGCGGCCCGCATAAAATTCGAGGCGACGGCGGACGACGCGCTTAACCGGATCGAAAGCCGCATCGACCTGGACCTGTCGCTGCTGCGTTCGACCCGAGCGCTGTTCGACGCGCGCAATGGCGGTATCTCGCAAGGCGAGTTCAAGGCTTTCTTCAACGCGCTCGACATCGACAATAATTTCGCCGGCCTGCGCGGCATCGGTTTCCTCCGCCTGGCGAAAACTGGCAACGAGGCGGCGGTCGAGCGCGACATCCTGCACGATCACGGCGCAAGTCATCCGATCTACCCCGACACGAACTTACCGTGGCGTACGCCCATCGTGCTGTTCGAACCGCTGGATCCGTCCAACCAATCCAGCATCGGCTACGACATGTTCACCGGGCCGGCGCGGCGCGAGGCAATCGAAAAGGCGATGGCCGACGATCAGCAGCACGCCAGCGGGCTCGTGCAGCTCGGCAAGGATACGGGTGCCGCGCAGACCTTTACCGGGTTCCTCGTCTTCGTCCGGCTCAATGTCGAAACCGCGCCGGACGCCGTGAACGCGACGAGATCCTCGACTGCCGGCTTCCTTTATGCGGCCTTCCGCGCCCGTGACCTGTTCCAGGCTGCGCTCAGTCGGGCACCATTGCTGCCGGTCAACACCGAGATCTATGACGGCACAGTTGACAGCGACAACCTGCTGTTCCAATCGGAAACGCCGCCTGTTTCGAGCCTCGGCGACAGGCTGCTGGTCACCCGCAAGATCACCGTCGCCGGGCGGCCGTGGGTCGTCCTGTTCAGGCCGACAAGTGCTTTCTCGCAACCTTCCTCGCGCGCCATCCCGGTGATGCTCGGATTGTTCGGACTGCTGCTTGCGGGCGCCATCGCGCTGGTGGCCCGCTATCAGGAGCGGGCCTATGAGGCGATCTCGCTGCTTCACGAAACGACCGAAAAGAGCCTGCTGGAAAAAGACCTGATGCTGCAAGAGATGAAGCATCGCATCAAGAACTCGATCACGCGGGTGCTGGCAATCGCGCGCCAGACAGCATCGCACACCACCGACGTCCAGGAATTCTCGGCTTCTTTCTCGGCCCGGCTGCAGGCGATGGCGGCTTCCCAGGACATGCTGACGCGCTCACGCTGGCAGAAAGCCGATCTCGGCGACCTGCTGCGCATCGAGCTAGGCCAGGTGTTCGGCAGTGAGCTTCCTGAAGGGCTGCTGTCGGGACCGCAGGTTCTTCTCGATGAAAAGACGACGCAGGCACTCGGCCTCGTCTTTCACGAACTGGCGACTAACGCGCTGAAGCATGGCGAAGCCGGCAATTCAGTCGGTGCGCTGAAGGTCGACTGGTCGCTCGAAGGAGGTAGCGGCGCCCGGACATTGGCTCTCAACTGGCGCGAGGCCGGTCAGAAGAAGCTCGCGACACCGGCAAAGAGCGGTTTTGGCACCAGACTGATCGATCTCAACATCACACGCGAGTTGCGTGGCACAATCAGGCGCGATTTTCGCGAAGATGGCTTGAACGTGGAAATCAAGGTTCCGCTGCCGGCCTGAAACGCCATCTTGTGGGCTGCGTCGCAACAGCGCTTTGAAAGGGCAAACGCGGAGACAGGTGGCCTGCCTCCGCGTTTGCTGTTCGCCTGGAGCTCGAAACTAGTTGCAGCGAGCTGTGTAAATCCGGCCGTGACGATCTCTGTATTGGCAGTAGCCATTTTGCAGACGGCGAACCAGCAGACCGCCAATCGCACCAGCGCCGGCGCCGATCAAAGCGCCCTTGCCGCCGCCGACAGCGCCACCAATGAGCGCGCCGCCCACAGTGCCGATACCCACGTTCTCTTCCGTGGTGGTGCAGCCGCTGACCGCAACCACGGCAACCATGGCAATAATCATCTTCCGCATGGAGTCATCCTCACTTTTGTCCTCACTTTAATAAGCTCCAGCCGCCATTTAGCATGAAAGTTCGGCCTTTGCCCGCACGATTTCATTGTTGATTAAGATAGTCTTTTTCGGGGCGTGCGCCGTTCGATGCTACCACGAACCCGGAAATCTCCAAGGACGCATCGAGCGTACCGTCGGGACGCACGTTCCAGACGATCCTGTCATAGTCCTCGAGCGCCGGATCGACGGCAAGGCATCTGGCGACGAGATGTTGGGCCTGGCCCTGCAGGTCGGTGACCGCGAATGGGCGCGGCCGAGCACTCGGGCAGTGGTTTCAAAGCGATCAAGCAGAGGCGAGCTCGATCAGATCAGCTGGGACGCGGCGGTCAGGACGATCGCGACCATAAGCGCGACGGCGGCGAAGCGGAGGGGCGAAGCACGAGGCGCGGGCGCTGCGGACGCTTCGGGATCCTGAAAACCGCCCATCGAGACGCGAGCGGCCTGTTCCAGTCTGTTCAAGTCGGCAGCCGTCAAGGCCCATCCCTTTCATTTTGTGCCAAACTCAATCGATGGATCGACACGTCGGACAGGATCGGACTTTATGGTGAACAGTCGGTTAAAGTTGGCGATGCGCAGAAGCCTTCTCGCGGCGGCGGCCGCTCGTTCAATCCGTCTCGAAATTGCCGTGAGGAACGACAAGGCGGTATTCGAGGCGGTTCCCGGTGATCTCAAGTGTCGCCGTTCCATTCAACGATGTGGGTACGACGCGTTCAAGCGCGACGCTGCCAAAACGCTTCTCGCTACGCTGATTGTCATTGGCTCCGATCACTTCGGCCCATGTCAGCGACAGCGCAGGCTCGCCAGCGGAAGCTGCCGTCAGATCGGCCGTCACCTCGACGAAACCGTCGCTGCGCGACAGCGCGCCATAGCTGACCGAATTGAGGGCGAGCTCATGCATGGCCAAGCCGATGTGCAAGGCGGCATTGGGGTTGAGATATGGATTTGCGCCGCGGAAACGCAGGCTGTGTACGGGGTCCGCGCCGTACCTGCCGACCTGACCGGAAACCAGCTCCCGCAGCGCTGCGCCCCGCCAGTTGGATGACGTGACCAGGTCCTGCGAGGAGGCCAGCGACTGCAATCGGCCCCGGAAACGCGTGAGGAAATCGTCAATGCTGCCGGAATAACGGCCCGTCTGGGTGGCGATGCTCTGGATGATGGCCAAGAGGTTCTTGGAGCGATGACTGACTTCACGCAGCAGCGCCTTCAGCGTCTGCTCCCGGCGTTTCTGCTCGGTTGTTTCGACCATTGTGGTCACGATGCCCTGCACCGCGCCGGTGTCGCTGCGGTCGGCGTCGATCCACACCTGAAACCAGCGGGCGCCATCATCGGCCGGCACGCTGAGTTCGAGATGTTGAGGATTGCCGGAGACGATGACGTCGTGCTTGGCAGCGCCGATACGCTCTGCCTGCGCCGGCGGCAAGATGCCGTTGTTGTCGGAGGCATCGGAAGTCCATGGTGCGCGCATGTTGCGCGCCCACACAGTTTTCATCTCGCGATCTTGGTATAGAACGGAAACCCCGGCATTGTGCAAAGCGTGAAGAAGGGCTCGGCCAAGCTGCATTCCGCTTTCGGCGGGATGCGGAGCGATGATCTCATCACTCTGGCCGCGGTCTTTCATTTTTCCGACTCTGGAACGCATCGGTCAATTTTGCTCAACCCACGTCGAGCTGAACGGCTCAGGGTAAAATGGGTTCCAAAAGGAGGAGCTGCGGATCAAGCCCTAAAAAGCGGTCCGCCGAGCGGCATCCCGTTAGAGGACACTGCCCGGCGGTGGCTGGAAACCGTTTGAGGGGTGCGGCTTCCAGTGTTCGCTTGAATGGCCGCTTCGCATTCACGCCCGTCTGATCAGGCCGGCAATTAGCGATATGATCAGGAAGGCGAGAAAGATGAAGAACAATATCTGCGCTATGCCGGCCGAGGTGCCAGCGATGCCGCCGAAACCAAGCGCACCGGCGATAATCGCCACGACTAGAAATACGAGCGCCCAGTAAAGCATGATCCATCTCCTTCCAATGCTGCGGTGAAAACGTGATTCGCCTCCGTTTGTTCCACCATTTCCCGAAAAAGACGATGCTGAAAATCGTTGCGGCCGGAATTGCTGCGATGTGTGCGAAAAGGTCCTCGTCAGGTTCGGCAGCAGTTGGCTGTCGTGTGTTAAGCCGGCGTCACGCCCCATCTGGTCCAAGAGGAGTGGCTATCCCACACCCTGGCGGCGGCAACTCGGCCGCCCGATGTTCATGCCGCGGCTTTCGCGTGCCGGTCAAAGAACAGGGCCTGGCTGATAAGAGCCTTGACCATATCCGGGTTGAACGGCTTGGTGACGAGGAAAGCCGGTTCCGGCCGCTCGCCGGTGAGCAGGCGCTCGGGAAAGGCGGTGATGAAGATCACCGGCACCGAGGTGGACGACAGGATCTCATTGACGGCCGCGATGCCCGAACTGCCGTCGGCAAGCTGAATATCGGCAAGCACCATCTTTGGCCGCGTCTTGCCGAACATCGCCACCGCCTCGGCGTGGGTGCGCGCCGTTCCGACGACGCGGTGGCCGAGGCTTTCGACCATTTCCTCGATATCCATGGCGATCAGCGGCTCATCCTCGATGATCAGCACATCGGTTGCCACTTGGCGGGAGATCTCGTTGCTCGCCTGCACGAGAAGTTCGGAGAATTCCTGTTCGTCGACGTCGAGAATCTCCGCCGCCTCGTCTTCGCTGAAGCCTTCAACCGCGACCAGCAGAAAGGCTTGGCGGGGACGAGGCGCAATTGCATTCAGATTGGCCGCGGCACGCTGTTCCCATGCCGACTGGGCATGCTCCTGCGGAACGCGAATGGCCACTGAGGTGAAGAGCTTGGCAAAGACCTTGTAGAGCGCGATGCGGTCGTTCGATGCGTTCGGAAAGATGTCGACATCGGCAATGATGGCCTCGAGCATTGCGGCGACCAGCGCGTCGCCGCTCTCCTGCGATCCGGATACAGCGCGCGAGAAGCGACGCAGGAACGGCAGGTGCGGAGCGATGGTTGCTGATAGGCTCATATTGGACGTCTCCCTCATATGACGTGATGCATGTTACAGCTAAAAACGGTTCGCAGGGCCCAAGGTTGAAAACGCAGGTTCTGCGAAAAAGTTCCGATCATGCGGAACTAAGTATATGGGCTGGCGTTTAAGGGCGGGTTGGGCAACCAGACGAGGCTGCCGCTTGCCTTGCGTTATGTGTTGAAGGGCGGCTTAAGGCTGGGACAAAAGGGCGAATGAAGAACATGACGAAAGCTACCATGGGTGGCGTTGGCAACGGGCGCCGGGCTGCTTCCCGCGACCCGCTTGGGCCGAACTCGGAAATCGGCCGCAAACTCAAACAATACTACGACGAGCTGGTCTCCGACAATGTGCCGGATCGCTTCGCCCAACTGCTCAGCCAGTTGGAAAAGGCCGAACCTGTACAAAAGAAGGACTGAGGCATGGCGGCCGTCTCCCAGGGCTTCAAGACCGACTTGCTCGGCTCGATCCCGAGCCTGCGGGCTTTTGCCGTGTCGCTGACGCAAAACGCCGACAAGGCCGACGACCTGGTGCAGGAAACATTGGTCAAGGCCTGGGACAAGCATGAAAGCTTCCAGCCCGGCACCAATCTGAAGGCATGGCTGTTCACGATCTTGCGCAACGAATTCTATTCGCAGATGCGCAAGCGCGGCCGCGAGGTGCAGGATAGCGATGGCGTCATGACGGCCAGGCTTGCCGTTCACCCGGCCCAGCACGGCCAGCTTGACCTCGAAGACTTTCGCGGCGCGCTCGAATTGCTGCCAGAAGACCAGCGCGAAGCCATTATCCTCATCGGCGCGTCGGGCTTCTCCTACGAGGAAGCGGCCGAGATCTGCGGCTGCGCCGTCGGAACGATCAAGAGCCGCGTCAGCCGCGCCCGCACACGGCTGCAGGAAATCCTGAAGATCTCCGGTGAAGACGAGTATGGCCCGGACGCAATTTCGGCTCAGGTAACCGGGTCGACGGCTGCGTGAAGCGCGGCGTGTTCGAACCGCTCCGCGCCTCAGCGGAGAGGCGTTCGCCTGCAGGCCGCCGCCACTGCCTCGACGAGATCGTCTCCCGAATAGGGCTTGGTGACCAGTCTGACGCCGGGAAAGGATTTCTTGATCTCGTTCGTATCCGAATAGCCGGACGCGAAGACGAACGGGATGCCCGCTTCACGCAGCCGCGATGCAAATTGGAGCGTCGAAACGCCGCTCAGCATGAGGTCGACTATGGCCACATCGAACTGCGCGGCAACGTCTTGCTGTTCGATCTCGGTCAGATCACGGGCGATGACCACATTGAGCGCGCCGTAGTCGCGGCAAAGCTGCTCGATATCCATGGCAATCAGGAACTCATCTTCCAGGATAAGAATCCGCAAACCGTCAAGTGATGCGCGCACGCAGCAATATCTCCTTAGATGCGTATCGTGAAACGAGGGAAGTCATGATCGTTATTTGGCATGCTGTCATTTAAAAAAGACGTGCCGGCGCGGATGCGTCGGCCTCGGCCCATGCAAGGCATTTGCAACGCGCGCTGCCGGAGATAGGGTTAGAAGAGGTTCGTGCCGGAACCTTGGGGTCTGTCGGGCGTTTCGACCGAGCAAAATCATGGAGAGTGAAGCAATGGCGACTGCCGCAGGTAAGGCCGGGAACGAAGCCCGCACGAATTCCGATATTGAGGCCGACATCGCACAATTGAAGGCCGACATCGATCAACTTACCAAGCTGTTGGCCAAAACTGGCGAACATGGCTACGGGGCAGCGCGGCGAGTCGCCGCCGAAAGCGTCGAGCAGTTGCGAACCCAGGGCGAGGCAGCCTTCGATAGCTTGCGCACCAACGCCAGGGACATCGAGGCGCAGATGATAGCGCATATGCGCGAAAAACCGGTGACTTCGCTAGCGATCGCCGCAGGCGTCGGATTCCTCTTCGCGCTTCTCGCGCGCCGCTAGTTCTGCACGCATGGGAATGCTTGCATCGCTGATCTCGGGCCTTGCCTCGGGCGAAACCATTGCGGCGGTGCAACGCGTGCGCGTCGCTGCGATTGTCTATTCGGTCGCAGCGCTCGCGGCGCTGTGCGGCCTCGGCTTCCTCGTCGGGGCGGCCTATATCTGGGCGGCGGCCCGCTATGGGCCGATGGCAGCTTGCCTGAGCTTCGGGATCGGCTTTCTGGCAATCGCCGGTCTCATCCTGCTCGCCTACCGCATGTCGGCCGGCTCGCGCGCCAGGCGCCGGGCGAAGCGACGCAACGCCGACATTAAGGCTATCGGCATCACTGCGGCACTCGCCGTGCTGCCGGCGCTGCTCAAGGGCAAAGGTGGCCTGGCGAAGGGCGGGTTGGGCGCCATTCTCGGCCCGGCGATAGCACTCGCTGCCTACGCCATCTACCGCGAGAACGTGAAGCGCGGCTCGGATGATCCGGATACCGGCAAACGCGAATAGTTCGGGACAAACGATTCTGGCGCCGGTCGCAAAATGCTGGCGTTACAAATCTTCGAGCGGAATCGATATTTCCGCGACCACGCCATCCGGCCGGAATTCATGGGTCACCTCGCTGGAAATGACCTTGGCCAGGCTGCGGCGGATCAGGATCGAGCCGAAGCCATGGCGTTCGGGCGGCGCAACCCGCGGTCCGCCGCTTTCGCGCCAGGCCAGCAACAGACGCCGCGCACCCTTCCTGCCTTGTACCTTCCAATCGAGATCGACCTTTCCGGAAGAAACCGAGAGCGACCCGTATTGCAGTGCGTTGCTTGCCAGTTCATGCAGGATCAGCCCGAGTCCGACTGCCTGGTCGGGTGAGAGCAAGACATCGGCGCCGGAGATCGCCATCCGCGATTGTCCGGTGGCTTGGAACGGCTTTACCTCGATCTGCACCAGCTCGCGGATGCCGATGCCGCGCCACTCGCGGTCCGACAGCAGGCTGTGCGCAACGCCCAGTGCCTGCAGCCTGGCGCTGAAGGCGCCGAGGAATTCGCTTGGCTGGCGGGCATGGCGAACGGTCTGCGTGGCCAGCGCCTGTACAGTTGCCAACGTGTTCTTGACGCGATGATTGAGCTCGCGCAGCAACAGCCGTTGGCGTTCGTCGCCTAGCTTGCGTTCAGTAATGTCGTAATTGACGCCGAAGATCAGCGTCGGCTTGCCCTCGCCGTCGCGCTCTATGACGCGGCCGCGCGTTGCGACCCATCGTGGCGGATCGAGGCCTCTGACACGGTATTCGCCAAAATAGTCATCGCTGCCGGTCAGCGCGTCGCGAAAGCGTGTTTCGGTCTGGTGAACGTCGCGCGGGTCGATGGCGGTCAGGATGTCGCGCGCCCTCAGCCTGTTCGACTTCGGCAGGTTGAACAATTCGGGCAGCAGGACGTCGCAGTCGATCATGTCGCTGCGGATATCCCATGCCCAGCTGGCAAGCGAAGCCGCATCGAGCGCGATAGCGCGCCGCTTTTCCTCTCGAACCAATGCGGCCTTGGCGATCGCCGCGCTGCGGGTTGCGTCCTTCAGCGTGAACAGGCTGGCGGCGAGCCCAGCCAGCGCCGACAACTGGTCGAGCTGGACAGAGGAGGGATGTGCGTGCGGCTTCCGGTCGAGCACGCACAGCGTGCCGATCAGCGCGCCGTCGATCATGATCGGCACGCCTGCGTAAAAGCGGATATGATGCTCGCCGGTGACCAGCGGATTGGCTTTGAACCGCGGATCGGCCGCCGCGTCGGCCACCACCATCGGCACGTTGCCGGCTGCGATGGCATAGGCACAGAACGATGTCTCGGTTGCGGTTTCGGTCTGGTCGAGGCCGATACAGGACTTGAACCACTGCCGCTCGGCGTCGAGCAGCGTGATCAGTGCGACAGGCGTTTGCATCGCCGAAGCGGCAAGACCGCCGATGCGATCGAAATCAGGGTCGGCAGCCCTGTCCAGCGCGTCGAGGCCGTGCAGCACGGCAAGACGGTCCGCTGCGCCCACCACACGGCGAATATCGGCCGGCAGGCCCGGCGTGTTCTGGCTATTGTCGTCCACTATGCCCCCAGTGGCCGGCTTTGATTGATCAGGCCAACCGGCCCGTTTGCCGCCTTGCAGAGCCGGAACTTTCGCTGCGGGGGACCGTTACCAGCCAACGCCCCGCCAGTTACGCCTGCCGGCGCCAAATATGGAGCCAGACAATGCCAAAAACCATTCCTGAAAACAAAGCCCGTCAAGGGCGGCGGGGTCAGCATGTCCTTCGTATCCTGATCGCCGCGCTGCTGCTGGCTTTTATCGCCTGGGGCGTCGCCGAAATCTACGGCTGGATGATCGAGACGCCGAAGACCGAACAGGGCAACACGCCCAGCGGCTAGGTTCTCCCCATCGCTCGTGCCAGCTCGCATCACGCAACCCCACATCAGGCAACCTTTGCCTCGGCGGCGCGCGCCGGGACGAGAACATTCAACGCGCGCGGATGGATTTCGACGGTCGTCTCGCGATCGAGCTTTACCAGTTCGCCGTCCATGACGGCCTGAACTTTCCTGTTCGTCAAATGGATTTTCAAAACGGCGCGGTTTGCCTGATGGATTTCGACATGCTCGTTGCCGCGCCATTTCCCACGGGCGACGTCAAAGAGGAACCTGATCAATTCGCCGCGCCGCCGTGCCACGGTGACATAGATGCCCAGCACGCCGCCTGCCGGATCATCGGCATAGGGCAGGTGGCCCTCGCCAAACAGATTGTTGGTGATGCCAATACCGGTGATCCGGGTTTTGATCTCGGCCTCGCCGATCGTCAGCGTTACGTTCATTGCCGGTGGGTTGTTGATCGTTGCCCAAGCGGCTCGCACCGAGGCACGCATCTTCCCCAGCCGCGAGCCGAATTCCATCTTCTGGCGCAGTTGCACCATCCTGGCATGCATGCCGATCGAGAATTGATGCACGAAAGGCCGGCCGTTGGCTGTTGCAATGTCAATCGCTATCACCTCGCCGTCGGCAAACGATTTCAGCGCCGCATCGAGGGTCTGCGGAATACCGAGGCCGCGCGCAAAAAGGTTCATTGTGCCAGCCGGCAGAATTGCCAGTGCCTTCTCCCCATTCATCAAACGGGCTGCCGCGGCCGAAATGGTGCCGTCGCCGCCGCCGGCCAGCACGGCGTCGATGCCGCGCCTGGAAGCTACGCCGTCCAGTGTGGCGACGATATCTTTGCCGGCAACGATTTCGATATCGATCGAGTGGCCGGCAGTCTCAAGCGTGCTGCGCATCCGACTGGCGAAGGCCTCAAGATCGATGGTGCGCAGGGTGCCGCCGTCCTTGTTCAGCACCGCTGCAAACCGCATGGCCGTTCCATTTTTTCCAGCACCTATCCGGCCGGGACGGGGTCCCAGCCGGGAATGGAACGGCGCGGCCGAGAAAATGTTCCTTTCGACCAGCGCGGTGAATCCGAGAACCATTGACATCGTACCGGGTGCACCACGGCTTTTTTCGGAACAACAGTGTGGTCACAACGTTGTGAACATGCAGAAGACGCTGCGCCCGCAGTGACGCCAGTCGGGCAGGGCGTGCACGAAATCACCGACGAGGAGACACTAAGATGATCCGCACCCTTTTAACCACGACAGCAGTCGCAACATTGATTGCGACGGGTGCCTTTGCGCAGTCGGCGACGACCCCGGCGCCGGCGCAGCCACCCGCAGTAGAGAACCCCGCTCCAGCCGCTCCGGTGCAACGGGCCGAGGGCAGCCTTGCTACCAACATCATCGGCGAATCCGTCTATAACGGCACCGGCGCAGATGCCCAGAATATCGGCAACGTCAGCGACATCGTCTTCGACGAGCGCGGCGAGGTAAAATCCGTCGTCATCGGCGTCGGCGGATTCCTGGGCATCGGAACCAAGAATGTCGCCTTCGACTACGGCAAGATGCAATGGGCAGAAAAAAACGGCGACCGCTGGCTGATAGCTCAGACGACGAAGGATGAGTTGACGGCTCAGCCGGATTTCGACCGGAAGCCTTACGATCCGCCTCCGCCGCCAGCTTCGGCCGATAATGCGGCACCCGCCGCCCCTTCGGCTTCCACCAGCGCGCAAAATACAACGCCAGCGCCTGCCGCGCCGGCTGAGCCAGTGAAGCGCGCCGAAGGCAATCTCGCCACCAATATCATCGGCGAGACCGTCTATAACGGCACCGGCGACGACGCCCAAAACATCGGCGACGTAAACGACATCGTCATCAACAAGGAAGCCAAAGCGCAATCGCTGATCATCGGCGTCGGCGGCTTCCTCGGCATCGGCGAAAAGAACGTCGCCTATGATTTCGACAAGGCGCAGTGGGCCGAGAGGAACGGCGATCGCTGGCTGGTCGCGCAAACCACCAAGGAAGAGCTGCAGGCGCAGCCGGACTTCAACCGCAAGGCCTATGATCCGGCGCCGGCATCCACTGCTTCGAACGATGCCAATGCGCCTGCCACCGTCACGCCTACCGTGATGGCCAGCAACACCGCGTCGACCAACAACACTGCGACGACCAATAACGCCGACCAGGCCGGCAAGACGGCTCAAAACGCCCCAGCGCCCGCAACGGCCGACCAGACCAAGACCGGGTCGATCGACAAGTCGACGTTGACTGAAATGCCGATCGGCCAGATCCGGGCCGAGGATCTGGTTGGAACGACCGTTTACGGCGCCAACGATGTCAACGTCGGCGAGATCGGCGATATCGTGCTGGGCGCCGATAAAAAGGTCGATGCAGTCATTATCGATGTCGGCGGGTTCCTCGGTGTCGGCGAGAAGGAGGTGGCGGTCGGCATGGACAACCTGAAATTCATGACCGACAAGAACGGCAAGCGCTATCTCTACACGAACTTCACCAAGGAGCAGCTCGAAGCGCAGGCCCCCTATGACAAGGCCAGCTATGCGCAAAACCGCGACAAACAGCGCATGATCATGCGCTAGCAGCACACAGGTCGACAGAGACGCCCGCGCCGGCAACGGCGCGGGCTTTGTTTATGTCGAGGGAAAGCCGGCGACATGGCCGGCAACGCCATTGTCCGTCAATTCGGCGAGCGCCAGAGATTGGTCGAGATGCTCGGCCCGCCAGGCAAGCAGCCTTTCGGCAAGTTCCAACCGCACCGGCAGATAGGCTGGGTCGTCAGCGACGTTGGTCAGCTCGCCGGCATCTTTTTCCAGGTCGAAGAGCAAGGGCGGCAGGCCGCCCCCGAAATTCACATATTTGAACTTTTGGGTGCGGATGACGGCGAGATTGCACTGACGCGGACCGATACTGAAATAGCGTTCTGCATCACCATCGGCGATCGAGCGGAAATCGAACTCCCAATGCGCCGCATCGCGCCAATCGTCCGGCTCCGTTGCGCCCAGGAAAGGCGCCAGCGAGCGGCCGTCGAGATGCGGCAGCACTTCGCCGCCGGTGAGCTCGAGCCCAGTGAGCTCGAGCAAGGTCGGTGCCAAATCGACTGCCTCGGTGAAGCGGTCGACACTGCTGCCGGCAGCCTTGCGGCGGCGCGGATCGCGAATGATCAGCGGAATATGGAAGCTGCCGTCGAAGAAGCCGCCCTTGCCCAGCATGAAATGATCGCCCATCATCTCGGCGTGGTCTGAGGTCAGCACGATGACGGTGTCGTCCCATGCATCGGCCGCCTTGACCGCTTGCCAGACACGGCCAAGCTGCGCGTCGACCTCCGAGATCATGCCGTAATAGAGCGCCCGGATGCGGCGAAAACTATCGTCGCTCCAGTCGCGCACCTTACCCTCCGAGCCGGGGCGGAATTTCGACCGTTCCTGCCGGTCTAATTCATAGGCGAGATAGGGGTGGCTTGCTGCTTCGGCCTGCCAGCTTTCGGCGCGGTCAAAAGCTGGGCCCACGGCCGGATCGTACATGGTGTTGTAAGGCGCCGGCACGATGAAGGGCGGATGGGGGCTGATGAAGGAAAGGTGCGCGAACCACGGCGCATCGTGCTCCTGCTCGCCGACCCAGCGGATGAATTCGCCAGCCAGGAAGGCCGACGGCGTCTCATCCTTCGAATAGGCTGGCGGGGCGTTGCTGATCTCGCCGTCGTTTTCCAGGATTTCGCCCGCCGGGCGGTGGATGTCGGGGGAGCCGGCGCCGGCATCGACGCCGCGCGCCTTGAGCCATGACAGCCAGGGCCTCTGGTGCTCGGGCAGAAGCTGGCGCACGGTAAAGCCCGGCAGCACGCCTTCATAACTCTTCAGCTGCGGGTCGCCAGGCGCCAGCGTGCGCGGGTCGCGCGCGGTGTCGGTATAACCGAACAGCGTCGGATCATAGCCGAGGGCGCGCGCCCAGAGCGCTATGTTGCCGTGGCGGGCGTCGAGCGGTGTGCCGTTGCGGCAGACACGATTGTTCATCTGGTAAAGGCCGGTGTAGAGGCAGGCGCGCGCCGGCGAGCAAGGTGCGGCGCCGCCATAGTGCTTCCGGAACAAAACGCCCTCGGCAGCCAGCGCGTCGGCATTCGGCGTCCTTACCACCTTGTGCCCAGCAGCTGACAGACAGCCGCCGCGCCATTGGTCGCAGGTGATCAGGAGAATGTTGGGGCGTTTTCCACTCAACCGCTGTATCCTCATGCTGGCTACATGCGTCGCTCATGGAGCGCAATTTCGGCGCGTATGCAAGCCGGTCCAGTTTGCCGAATGGTGAACAGAACCTGCTTCATCGTTCACTTTAACAGCACAGTCCATTCTGTGTTTGCCGCCTTTGCGGCCAGGAGGCGGATGCTCATATTCGCGTGGACAGCGGCAAGGGCCGCACCGACACAAGGAAAGGAGCAACAGACATGCTCGACCAGGTCAAGGGCCTGCATCACGTCACCTCGATGGCCAGCGATGCGCGCCAGAATAATGAATTCTTCACCGGGACGCTCGGCCTGCGGCGGGTCAAGAAAACCGTCAATTTCGACGCACCCGACGTCTACCACCTCTATTACGGCGACGAGGTCGGCACGCCCGGCTCGGTGATGACCTACTTCCCGTTCCCGAACATCGGCAAAGGCCGCCATGGAGTCGGCGAAGTCGGCACCACCGCTTATTCGGTGCCCGAGGGCACGCTCGGCTATTGGGAGAAACGGTTTGCCGAGCAAGGTGTCACCGGGCTGTCCCGCGAGGAGACGTTCGGCGAGAAGCGCCTTGCGTTCGCCGGTCCCGACGGCGACGGGTTTGCGCTGGTCGAGGACAGAGCGGACAGCCGTGCGCCATGGGCCAAGGGTGGCATCCCCACCGACGAGGCGATCCGCGGCTTCCACTCGGTGTCGCTCAGGCTGAAAGATGGCGGCGCCACCGAAGAGCTGCTGAAATTCATGGGTTATGAGGAGGTCGACAAATCCGGCAACGTCAGGCGGCTGGCGGTGAAGAACGGCAACGGCGCCGATGTGGTCGATATCGAATCGCTGCCAGGGGCCGGCTTCGCCAATCTCGGCGCCGGCTCTGTCCACCATGTCGCTTTCGCCGTCGAGAACCGCGCCAAGCAGCTCGAAGTGCGCAAGGCGCTGCTCGATACAGGTTATCAGGTGACGCCAGTGATCGACCGCGATTATTTCTGGGCGATCTACTTCCGCACACCGGGCGGCGTGCTGTTCGAAGTCGCCACCAACGAGCCGGGCTTCGACCGCGACGAGGATACCGCCCATCTCGGCGAGGCGCTGAAACTGCCGTCGCAACACCAGCATTTGCGGCCCTATCTCGAGCAGCATCTGCAGAAACTGGAAGACTGAGGGCAAGGTTATGAGCAAGGATTCGTATATTCACAAGGTGCTGCCCGGTTCGCCGGGCGGACCGTTGCTCTTCGTCTTCCATGGCACTGGCGGCGACGAGGATCAGCTTCTGTCGCTTGGGCGCGATCTTGCGCCGCAAGCAACGATCGTTGCCCCGCGGGGCGATGTCTCGGAACAAGGCGCCGCACGCTTTTTTCGTCGTACCGGCGAGGGCGTTTACGACATCGGCGACCTCACGCGAGCGACGGACAAGATGGCCGGCTTCGTCAAGGCGCATGTCGAGGCGGCAAAGCCATCTTCGGTGCTAGGCCTCGGTTATTCCAACGGCGCCAACATCCTGGCCTCGGTGCTGTTTGCCGAGCCGTCGCTGTTCGACGCAACGGTGCTGATGCATCCGCTGATCCCGTTCCAGCCGGAGGTCAGGGGCAGCCTTGGCGGCAGCCGCATCCTGGTCACCGCCGGCAGGCGAGACCCGATCTGTCCGCCTAATTTGACGGCGCGGCTCGAAGCCTATTTGCGCGCCGATGGCGCCGATGTCACAGTCGAGTGGCATGACGGCGGCCATGAGGTGCGGCCGGGCGAGATCGAGGCGGCGCGGCAGCTGTTCGCCGTGGCGTCGGATGAAAGGACCGCAAGCCATGTCTGACCTATTGCCGGAAATTGAACTGGAGGACCGCGGCTCGAAGGGCCGCTACTTCCTGCGTGGGCCGGACGGCGCCGAGGCGGAGATGACCTTCACCAAGATCGGCGAGCACCAGATCATCATCGACCATACAGAAGTGCCGGATGCATTTCGCGGCCAGGGCGCGGGACTTCGCCTGGTCACCCGTGCCGTCGAGGATGCGCGTGCGGCGGGCAAGACGATCATCCCGCTTTGCCCGTTCGCCAATGCTCAGTTCCGCCGCCATCCGGAATGGGCGGACGTGCTGAAGCGGTAAGAGACAGCCCCTCGATGAATGACAGAGAAAGGGTGCGCGGCTTTACCGCGTGCCCCTTCGACCATTGGCGGCTTACAAACACAAGGCAAACATGCGGGATTTGCGCAGAGCGCCCGTCTTGCCTAAGTATTGGCAACAACCGGCTCGCCTTCTGCGCCCGACCACTTCAACCGAATGGCCCCCCATGACCGAATCCGATCTCGTTCCCGTCTTCGACGGCCACAACGACACGCTGCTCAGGCTCTACCAGTCGAAGGATGCGGATGTCGAAAAGCTGTTCGTCGAGGGGACACCGGGTGGCCATATCGACCTGCCGCGCGCGAAGAAAGGCGGATTTGCCGGCGGCATGTTCGCGATCTTCCCGCCGCCTGCCGAGAAATCCAAACGCGGTACGGTGCCCCTGGCGCCGAGCGACAGCGAGCCCTTGCCGCCCGAGGTTCCGCGCGCCGATGCGCTCAACTCCACCGTAGCGATGGCCTCGATCCTGTTCAGGCTGGAGCGGGCTTCGGCGCTTACCGTCTGCCGCAGCGCCGGCGATGTGAGAAAGGCGATGGCGCAAGGCTCGATTGCGGCGGTGTTTCATATCGAAGGGGTCGAGGCGATCGACCCTGAGCTCACCCTGCTCGACGTTCTCCACGCAGCCGGCCTGCGCTCGCTCGGCATCGTCTGGAGCCGTCCCAATGCCTTCGGCCACGGCGTGCCGTTCCGCTTCCCCTCGTCGCCCGATACAGGGCCGGGGCTGACCGATGCCGGCAAGGCGCTGGTGAAAGCCTGCAACCAGCTGAAGATCATGATCGATCTTTCGCATCTCAACGAAAAAGGTTTCCGCGACGTCGTCGAGATCAGCGACGCACCGCTGGTCGCGACCCATTCCAACGTGCACGCAATCTGCGGCCATTCGCGCAACCTCACCGAATGGCAGCTCGGCGCGATCCGCGAGTCCGGCGGCATGGTCGGGCTTAACTTCGCCACCGGGTTCCTGCGTGAGGACGGCAGGATGAACGCCGACACCAGCCTCGACATCATGGTGCGCCATGTCGATTCGCTGCTGCAGGCGCTGGGCGAAGACGGCGTCGGCCTGGGCTCGGATTTCGACGGCGCCATGATCCCGGCCGTGATAGGCGACGTTGCCGGCCTGCCAAGATTGCTCGACGCTTTCGCGGCGCGCGGCTTCGGGCGCGCGCTGATCGAGAAGATCGCCTATCGCAACTGGCTCGGCATCTTGGAGAAGACCATCGGCTAAGCGGGTGATGCCGGCTTGTCCGGAACACAGTTTGGAGGCGGACTATTCGAAACCCATGCGTTTAAGCCAGTCCTGGCCAATGCCGCGGTCGCGGATGATCGGCAGCGGATCGGTCGAATCCAGCCTCGCACAAATGCGGTAGACCTCCAGCGTTTCAGCGCTCATCTCGCCGCGCTTGTAGAAGAACATGGCCGCGGCATAGCGGGTGCGGCCCGACCATTTTTCGCCGAGCGGCGTGTTGACCAGCTGCCACTGTTCGGCGGCTTCAGCGTCGATTTCGTGACTGTCGATGTCATCGGTCATATTCAGAAATCCGCAGGCGGATTGGCAGTGCGGCGGCCGAGCTTGATGACCAGCCGCGGCACCAGTTTGGCACGCTTCAGCAGCTTTTGATATTGCAGCTCGCGCCTGGCGTAGATCTCGACCCAAGGTCCGCTGCAGGCGGACTCGGCGGCGCTGATCTGGTCCGCGTGCCGGGATCGCTGCCTTTCGCCGATGGCGCCTTCGACGTCGTTCTCTCCAAGGATGCAATCTCGACGAGAACATTCGAATATGGGCAGCCATGCAGAAGGTGCTTGACAGTGGCAAACACCGCCCCACTGATCTTCGCGGCCGAAGCCGGTCGGCTAGCCGGCGATGCTGGAGACCGTTACCCGATGAAGACAACAGAGGCGCGCGAAGCCCTCCTCGAACCGGCGCGAAAAAGCGATTCCGATAAGCGCGGCCGCAAAGCGTCGAAAGAGACAAGGCAGGTTCAACTGATCGAAGCGACTATCGATTCATTGGCCAAGCGCGGCTATTCGGAAACGACTATGGCCGACGTCGCCGACGGCGCCGGCCTGTCGCGCGGCATCGTCAATTTCCATTTCGAGAGCAAGGAGAAGCTGCTCGTCGCCACTTTGCAGTACATGCATGACGAGTATTCGGCGCATTGGCGCAGCGCCTTGCAAAAGGCCGGCGATGATCCCGCCCGCCAGCTGCAGGCATTGGTGGCGGCCGATTTCGACCGCTCGATCTGCAACAAGCGGAAGCTGGCTGCCTGGTGTGCCTTCTGGGGCGAGGCCAAATCGCGACCGAAATATCAGGCGCTGAGCAGCGCACGCGATGCCGTCTACCAGAACATCTTCATCGATCTTTGCGCGGCGCTCAAGCAGAGCGGCTTCTATGCCTATGAGCCACAAGTCATGGCGCTAGCGCTCAGCGCCATGCTGGATGGTCTGTGGCTGCATTTGATGATGGGCACCGAGGACGCCACACGCGAGACGGCGCTGCAGGCCGCGAATGAGTTCCTGTCTGCGGCATTCCCCAAGCACTATCCGAACTTCGCAGCCCGCGGTGCCAGGCCGGCGTGAACCATCAAAAAGAGGGTGGACCAGCAATGAAGACAATGATCCGGCCCCTGACATTCGAGAAGATCAAGGCCGGCTAATGAAGTTCAAGATCGAACGAGCCGATGTGGCGATCGTCGGCGCCGGCTTCACCGGCCTGTCGGCCGCGCGTGAATTGGACCACGCCGGCATCGATGTCGTGCTGCTCGAAGCCCGCGACCGTGTCGGCGGCCGCGTCGAAGCTGTGCAGAACGGGCTCGGCGAGCGGATCGACAGCGGCGGCCAGTTCTTGTGCGAAGACATGCCGGAATTAATGGCGCTGGTACGAGCGCGCGGCAAGACATTGGTCGAGACCCATGTCGCAGGCGAATTCGTCACGCAGCCGCGAATGGGCGAGGCGCAAGCCGGGCGCACTTACGGCACCGCGATGCGAATGCGCGAGCGGATGAACGCGATCGCACCGAACGACCCGACCATTGCCGGCTCGACGGTCGCGGCATGGCTCGATCGCCAGGCCGATCCCGACGATGCGAAGGCCGCGTTTCGGTCGATGATCGAGGGCCTGTGGTGCCTGGCAATGGAAAGGCTGCCGCTGTGGTACTTGATCGACAATGATCGCCGCATCACCAATGAGGTGTCGGAGCTGCAGTATTTCATGGGCGAAACCATGCATTCGCTGGCGGATGATCTTGCGCGGGATCTCGGCGATCGACTGCGGCTGAATACAGCTGTCGAGGCCATTGAGCACGGGCCGGGAGGGGTTCGCGTCGTGTCGCCTGCCGGCGCGATCGAGGCACGAGCGGTACTGGTCGCCGTACCGCCGATGATGGCCTCGAGAGTGGATTTCGTGCCGCCGCTGCCGGCTGTGCTGAAGACGGCCCTAGGCGTCTGGCAAAGCGGCGCGGTGATCAAGATGCTGGTACGCTACCCCAAGGCTTTCTGGCGCGACAGGGGCTTGAGCGGCATGGTGATGTGGCGCGACCCGCACGGGCTTTTTGCCTGCGATGCCAGCAGCGACGAGGATCATGCAGCACTTGTCGTCTTCATCGGCGGGCCGCTGGCGCAGCGCTGGCGGGATCTGGACGACGCGGCGTTACGCGCAAAGGTGACGTCAAGGCTGGAACAGGCGCTCGGTATCGAGGCGGCCGGCATTATCGATCTCAGTTATCGCGACTGGACTGGGGATCGCTGGAGCGGCGGCGGTTACAGCGATCTGATCGTCGATGCGACGGCAACGGATGCCGAACGCATTATCCGTGCGGGCGCTCCGCCGGTCCATTTTGCCTCGTCGGAGCTGTCGCCGTCATTTCCGGGCTATGTCGAGGGCGCCATCGTCGCCGGCCGCATTGCTGCCCGAAAAATTATTCAGTCGGCCATCGACAGCAGAGCCTCGGGGTCATAAGCGAGGCGGATCAAGCTGCCGAGCGGGATCGACACGCATTGCCGCGAGCTCGGCCTGCTGGTCAGGCCGCTGATCAATATGTGCGTCATGTCCCGCCGCTGATCATCACGCGCGAGCAGATCGACGACATGGCGTCGATCCTGCGCCAAGGCATTTCGCGCACGATGGACTATCTGCGCCGGGAAGGGGTGTGGCGGGGTAGGCGTTTATCACCGGCGATCTCGCCGGCCGTTGGGCCATATCGGGTTTCCAGGAGGCGAACTGCCGCCTTGAACTATGCGTGCTGTGCCCGCGTTCTGGCGGCCTTCTGCGCCGCCTGCTTCCTTCCGCTGGCGCCTTTCGTCTCGGCGGCCTTCTTCGCGGCGGCCGAGCGCTCCTCAGCCGTCCGGCGCGAGGCCGCACGCTTGGCCTGCTGCGAGAGCGCCTCGTGCGACGCCGTGCTCTTCGGCTCGTGCTCGAGCACCTTGGAGACAGCTTTCGAGACCCGCGGGCGGCGTTTCGGCGTGCGTTCGCCCTGGCCGGCCTCATAGGCGTATTCGGCGCTCTTGCGCGTGCTTTCCTTCACCTTGCCCTTTTTGGGCGGGGGCAGGTCTACGCCTGCGCGTCTTGCCTCGGAAAGTCCAATGGCGATGGCCTGCTGGGTCGATCGCGCGCCGTGCTCGCCGCGGCGGATTTTATCGATCTCCTCGTGCACGAACTCGCCGGCCTGGGTGCTCGGCGATTTGCCCTCGCGCTTGTCCTTTCGGGCCTTCTCGATGGTTTTCTTGTCCGGCATTGTCTTTCTCCCGCATACGGGTTGCGACAGCCATTCGGGTTGCAGCTGCGCGCGGTCTTATGAGGATCATAACGCGTTGAGGACGCAAATGATCCCGGGACTGGTGATCCAAGCCCCGGCTGTCAGGACGTCGACGCCGATCTGTCCGAAACCAGATGGCGCAAGAACCATTGGGTAGCGAGATCCGCGACTTCGTCCAGGGCGCCGGGCTCCTCGAACAGATGTGTCGCGCCAGGGACGATGGCGAGCTCCTTCTCGCCGCGGAGCGCCACCAAAGCCGAGCGGTTGAGTGCGATCACTTGCGTGTCCGCGCCTCCGACGACGAGCAAGGTCGGCGCCCGGACGCGCGGCAGGGCGAGCGCTGCGAGATCGGGCCGGCCACCACGCGAAACCACCGCCGCGGCCTGGTCGGGCCGCTCGGCCGCCGCCACCAGGGCGGCACCGGCGCCCGTGCTCGCGCCGAAATAGCCAAGACGCAACCCCGACGTGTCCGGGGAGGCGGCGAGCCAATCCGTGACGCCGACCAGCCGATCGGCGAGCAGTCCGATATTGAAGCGCAACTCGGCCGTGACCTGGTCGATCCGCTCCTCTTCGGCCGTCAACAGGTCGACGAGGAAGGTGGCGAGGTTCGCCTCGTTCAGCCTTGCGGCCACGTAGCGGTTGCGCGGGCTGTGGCGGCTGCTTCCGCTGCCATGGGCGAAGAGCACGAGGCCGCGAGCATCCGGGGGCAACGAAAGATTGCCCTCAAGCGTGACAGGCCCCGCGGGAACATGAACGACGTGCTCGCTATGCCGGTCCATATCCACCTCCGCTATGGCGATCTGGTGCCGCGCGCCGGACCCGCGCCCGCGTGCCCAGCCAACTCCTCTTCGGAAGCGGCAGTCTTGTCGGAAGCTGCAGGCTTGGGCACGGACCTGGCGAGGAGCGCGCGGACCTCTTCATCGCTCGTCTGCGAGAAATCCACGTACCAGCGCCCGACACCGAGCAACGGCTCTGGTGTCGTCGCGCAAACGACCTCGTCGGCGTCCGCCCGCATCGCGTCGCAAGTGTCGGGACTACCGACGGGAACGGCCGCGACTTACGGGCGGCGTGGTTTTTTCGCAGCGCCTTGATTCCGGCCCGCATGGTCGATCCGGTCGCAAGCCCGTCATCCACGAGGATAATGGTCCGTCCATTCAACTGCGGTGGGGGTCGCCCGGCCCTATAGAGGTGCTCGCGGCGCAGAAGCTCTTTTTCCTCCTTTGCTGCGACCGCGTCGATGACATATGGCGGGATCGCGAGACCGCTGACGATTTCGTCGTTCAGGACACGTACGCCGGAGGGCGCGATCGCCCCCATGGCCAGTTCCTCGTGGCCGGGGACGCCGAGCTTGCGCACGACGAAGACGTCGAGTGGTGCCTTGAGTGCCTGCGCGACCTCGTAGCCGACCGGCACGCCGCCTCGGGGCAGCGCCAATACGATCACGTCGTCGCGGCCGGCAAAGCGAACGAGCTCCCCGGCGAGCCGCCGCCCGGCCTCGCGGCGATCTGAAAAGAGGACAGCCATGACCTTCAATCCGCGTGCATCTGTTTTCCCGGTGGATGTTCTTTCACCAACCTGCGGCCACATCCCGTGGGATGGCTGCGGCACCGGTATCATTTTGGAACTCGCTCGCTGCCGGGACGTTCCAAGAATAGTTTCGATCGCGAGGTGCCGGGAGGCGCGTTCGCGCGCGGATCGAGAAGATCGTGATCCGTACATGCCTCGTCAGGATAGCTGGCGATCTCGCGATGCGCAGCAGCAGGCGCGGTTGGCGGCTTGTTGCCTCAGCAGTCAGAGAGAGGAATATCCCATGCAAGTTCAGGAGATCATGAGCCGTCGGACCGAACTGGTCGGCCCGAACACGACAATTAGGGATGCCGCCCGGAAAATGCGGGCCGACAATCTCGGCGCCCTTCCGGTCGGCGAGAATGACAGGCTGGTCGGCATGGTGACAGACCGCGACATCGTGATGCGCGGCGTCGCCGAGGAGCGCTCAGCCGGCAACACGACCGTCCGCGAGGTCATGTCCGAGCATGTCTATTGGTGCTTCGACGACGCCGATATCACCGATGCGGCGAAGATCATGGCCAAGCATCAGGTGCGTCGTCTTCCGGTGATCAACCACGACAAGCGCCTCGTCGGCGTCATCGCCCTGGCCGACCTCGGGCGGACCGATGAGGAAGCCGCCAAAATCGCTCTCGAAGGCGTTTCCGAGGCGACGGACAATCCCCGGCGCTAGGGCGCTTGCCCGCAGGTTGTACCGCGCTCGCCGTTTAGCTGAGCACCGCCTGCTCAGGCAGCCTTCAGCTTGGCAACTATCGCGCTTTCACTTCAATGCGGCGTGTCTTGTCCTTTGCTGCGGGGTTCTTCGGAAGCGCGACAGCCAAAACGCCGTTCTTGAAAGTGGCCTGCACCTTGTCGGCATCGACCTCCGCATCCCGGGAGATGGTCCGCTGAAACCGGCCATAACTGCGTTCGCTATAGGTGCGGCCGCCAACGCCTTCCTTGTGCTCCGAACGCTTCTCGCCCGTGATGGAGAGGGTGTTGTCGCGCAGCTTGAGCTCAACGTCCTTCTGCTCGAGCCCCGGCAATTCGGCGGTGACCTTATAGGCTTGGTCTGTTTCATATACGTCGACGCTCGGCCAAAGATCGCCGGCCGTAGTCGCTTCGGCCATTGGCGCAAAGAAGTCGTCGAACAGGCGATCGATCTGCCGGTGGAATGACGTAAGCGGATCTCGTCCGGATGGATAAAGACTTCGGGATGGCGGCCAGGACGCCAAGTCACGGTTTGCCATGGTTCTTCTCCTGTTTTTCCTATTTGCATTGCTCGCCGCCATGTGATCGGCGACAGCAAATAAAACTCGTCCGCCCATGAGGATGTTCCGCACGCCGGCCGGGAAAGGCGGTCCGAAAAACCGCGGAATGCGCATCGGGGAACAACCGGCAGGTAGGACTGTTTGGTCACATCCGCCGTAATCGGATTTGAACGGAAGGAGGATTCGATGAACGCCACCGGACTCGACGTATTCGACAAGACACTGCAGACCACGAACATCTGGCTCGACGAGATCATGGACGAGATCGGACCGGATCGGCAGGTCGCCTGGCACGTTCTCGGAGCGGTGCTGCACGCCCTGCGCGACCGTATGCAGCCGGATCTTGCAGCCCACCTCGGCTCGCAGCTGCCGATTCTGGTGCGCGGCGCCTTCTATGACCAATATCAACCTTCCAAGGCCCCCGAGAAGGTGCGGTCGCTCGACGAGTTTCTGGCCAAGATCAAGGCGGAGCTTGAATTCACCCGTCCGGTCGATTCCAAGGATGCATTCAGGGCCGTGTCCAAGGTGCTTGCCCATCATGTCGGAGAAGGACAGATGCACAAGGTCTGGGAATCCCTGCCAGGAGAGATCAGACGCGTCGCCGAAGCTCAGCAAGCGGCGTGAACGGCGCCGGCGCGGGTTTCTTGGTCGCAATCTTCTTGGGGAAACAGCAATGCCACTCACCCTTATCAGCCCGGCGTTCCCGGCAGGCGGAAAAATTCCCGAAAGGTATACGCGTGACGGCCAGAACGTCTCGCCGCCATTGAAGTGGTCCGGTGTTCCGGATGATGCCAAGAGCCTTGTTCTTGTCGTGCTGGATCCCGATGCGCCAAGCGGGACTTTCGGACATTGGGCGGTATTCAACATCCCGCCCGATGCCGGTGAACTCGCTGAGGCGGCAGACGGCAAGCCCGGTCCGTCGGCACTCAGGCAAGGTACCAACGATTTCGGCAATGCCTATTACGATGGCCCGCAGCCGCCCGTAGGCCATGGCGTCCATCATTACCATTTCCGGCTGGCCGCGCTGGATGTGCCGAGCCTCAGCGTACCGGGACAGGCGGGCGTGCATCAGGTCTGGAAGCAAGCCCAGAAACACGCATTGGAGGAGACGGAGTTGGTCGGAACCTACGAACGGCCGGCGTGACGCGGGCGGCGTCGGTCGCCGCCTTCACAACGTAATCTGGGCAAGCGGTTTTCGGGCAGGGCCGTGGATGACCGAACCGTCGGCCGCGAAGATCGAGCCGTGGCAGGGACAATCCCAGGTGTGGTCCGCATTGTTCCAGGTTACGGTGCAGCCCTTGTGGGTGCAAGTCGCCGAAACCGCCTGGAGTGCACCTTCGGTGTCTGTCCACGCCGCAATCTTTTCGTCTCCCCTGACGATCACGCCCCCCATACCAGGCGCAATGTCGTGGGTGCTCGAGACGATCGATTGACTGCGGCCGTTCTTGTGGAAGTCCTCAGGATAGGGCCGGGCCGGATCGTAGAGTTTTTGCCATGGGCTCGGGCGGCCGCAGATCAGGTCGGCGATCATCGCGCCCACGGCCGTCCCGTTGGTGATGCCCCAGGCGTTGAAGCCAGTGGCAATGTGGAAGCCGGCTGCCTTGGCGGGATCGGGCTCGCCTGCATATGGAATCCTGTCGGCCGTATCATAATCCTCATTGCACCAGCGCCACGCGACGTCGCCGACCGAAAGGTTCTTTCTTGCCCATTTTTCCAGTTCGACAAACCGCTTGGCCACGTCGCCGTCCCAGCCGGTGTTGAACTTGGGGCCGAGCGTGACCAGCAGCGGCCCTTCGGCATCGTGGCCCGTGCGGATGGAATGCGTCGGATCGTCGATGCCGATGAACATGCCGTCGACAGTGAGGGGATCGTCGATCCGAAAGGCCATGGCGGTGTGGCAGCGCGGTTGCGTCCGGTTCGCCATGCCGATGGGGCTCTTCACCGTCATGTTGGTGGCGACGACGACATGCCCGGCATCAACGGCGCCGCCATCGGTGACGATGCGCCAGCGGCTTGCCTCGTCGATCGAGGTGGCGCGGCTGTTTTCGAAGATCCGACCGCCACGGGCCGTCACCGCTTCCGCCAGGCCAACCAGATACATCGCCGGATTGAACTGCGCCTGGTCAGAAAACCGTAGCGCGGCGGCCGTTTCGAAAGGCAGCGGCGCGTGGTCGAGGATCTCGGCCTCCAGCCCGACCTGGCGCGCGGCCTCCGCCTCGGCCGCGACCTCCGCGCGCCGGCTTTCATCGCAGGTGTAGGTGTAGGCGTCCTTGCTCTCGAGATCGCAGGCGATGGCGTACTCGCGAACCCAATCGCGGATCTGTCGGGCGCCGGCGGAATTCGCATCGGCGTAGACCTGCGCCAACTCCCGGCCGACAGTGTCGATGAGATGACGATAGATCAGTGCATGCTGCGTGGTGATCTTGGCCGTCGAGCGGCCGGTCACCTGTCCGCCCGTGCGCAGGCCTTCAACGACGACCACCGACCGGCCTGCCTCGCAAAGGCGAAGCGCCGTCGTCAGCCCGACAATTCCAGCACCCACGACAACGGCGTCCGCACGGATCGAACCTTCGAGCTGGGGATAGTTCGTGGATCTGGCTGCCGCTACCCAACAGCTTCCCGGTTTTCCCAAGAGAATGGCCATTTCAACCGCGCTCCTTGCGTCTCGATGCACTTCCATCGACAACCGCGCCAGCAGGGGAACGTTCCCGAGCTTGGTTGCTTCTTTCAGTCATTGTCCCGCCATCCCGGGTCAGAAAAGCACCGGGAAGGCGCGAGGTGCAGGCCATCACCCAGGTGATCGCCTCGCGGTCGTATTCGTCGCCGGAGCGCCAGTCCTCGAAGAAGGCATTCAGCCTATCGACACGCCCCGGCCAGATGCCGGCGGCTTGCAGGCCGAGCGATACGCCGTAATTGGTGAAGGCGAACTTGGTATCGCGCAGCCATGGCGCGCGGCTGAAATAACCGGGCGGGTCGACCCACATCGTTTCCAGGGTTCGCAGCGAACGCCTCGTCTGGGCCTCGGCCCACGGCTCGTCGGGAGAGAAATGGGCGAGCCACAGCATCATGCCGAGGCCGAGGTCCTGGTCGACGTCGAGTGTGCGCCAATCGCGCTCCATCAGCTCACGCATCTGTGCGATCTCGGGCGCCAGTTCCTCTTCGTCGAGCATGCGATAAGAGACGTAGCCGTCATAGGCATCCATGCTGCCGAGACCGTAGCCGGGGTAAGGACCGCTCAAATCCTCCTGCATCTTCCAGATCACGCCGCGGCCGGGGACCACAAATGCCGGGTGAATGGCCCGCGCCAGCGCAATGCCGCGCTCGCGGTATTCCGGCTTCAGATCGCCGAGACGCGCCAAGGCGAACAGCCACATCGCCAGATAGTGGAAATACTGGCCGTCGCGATCCGGCGCTTCGCCGATCCTCAATCCGCGCCGCCGGCCGAGCACACGCTCGACATCCACCACCAGCCGCTCGGCCTCGTCCAGCCAGCGCTCTTCGCCAAGTTCCGCATAAAGCGAGACATAGAGCACGACCCCGAATGCATCGGTCCACAGATATCGCAAGCCGTTGGGCCAGATGCCTTCGGCGCGCATCCAGTCGAGTTTTTGCAGGACATAATCGACGTCACGCAGCATTGCGCCAAGCCCCGAATTCCACGGCAGACTTTGCCGATGTTCGGTTCCATGCGATTGCGAGCATGCGGCATATCTGCCTCAGGTTGATCTGGCCAGATATCGCCAAACGATCTGATCGGCGGCGGGGTTCCTTGGTCGCTTCCACCGCCGCGACCGGGAACCCTCGACCTGATCATGAGTTTCGGGTCCAGGCGCTCACAACGGGATGCGGGAGGTTACCAGTCATTTTCGGAGCCTTTCAATCGAGGAGGCAAAGTTGCGACACCGCCAAATCAGAGTTAACGGAATTACTGTCTTCTTTCGCGAGGAAGGCCCGGCCGATGCTCCCGTGCTTCTGCTGCCGCACGGCTATCCCTGTTCCTCCTATCAGTTTCGAAGGCTGATGCCCGGACTGGCCGATCGCTGGCACACGTTCGCCCCGGACTTTCCTGGCTTCGGCTATAGCGCTACGCCCGACATGGCTGCATTCAGCTACGATTTCGAGAACTATGCCGGGTTTTTGGCGGCTTTCGCGGACGCGCTCGGCCTGTCCCACTATGCGCTCTGGCTGCACGATTACGGCTCGCAGATCGGATTGCGCCACGCCATCGCCTATCCGGAGCGCGTTGCCGCGCTTATCATCCAGAACGGCGACATCTACGAAGACGTGCTCGGCCCGAAATACGCAGCCATCAAGGCGTATTGGAACGACAAGACGCCCGACAAGCATCGCCCGCTGGAAGAAGCGGTGAGCGAGGAGGGCTTCCGGCACGAGTTCATCGGTGAGGTTGGCGAGGTCGTGGCCGAGCGCGTGCCACCGGATCTGTGGAAACTCCATTGGCCTCTGATGGACACGCCGCCCCGTCGGCGGCTCGCGGTCGGCCTGATGGAGAAGCTGGAGGCAAACCTCACCTGGTTCCCGAAATACCAGGCTTATCTGCGCGAACGGCAACCACCGACACTGATCGTCTGGGGTCCTAAGGATGGCTACATGCCGGCCGCATCGGCCCGCGCCTACAAGCGCGACTTGCCGCAAGCAGAGCTCCATCTCCTCGATGGCGCCGGCCACTGGCTACTGGAAACCCATTTCGATGAGGCGCTTGCGTTGGTGCGCGACTTCCTCGCACGCGTTCACAGCCGAGCACCGACGCAACCGTCAGGTAACCTGTTGAAAACGTGGTGATCCCGACAGGGATTGAACTTGTGACCTACAGATTAGGAGTTTGTACCTTCATCAGCATATTACGCTGCCTGTAGCTGACATTCACGGCAACCAGCACCGAGACCCCAAAGCAGCCACTTGTTCGAGTAAATGCCTTGCCAGATCTTGGAGGAGATGCCGGCCCTCTGTGAGAGGTGCCGTGCGCCGGGGCCGGCGTCCGGAAGCCCTCCAGGGAACGAACGCGCGGGTGGTGATCGCGAATTCGACCCTATGGAGATTTGACGAGAACTGCCAATACTCCTCAATAAGGCCCTCGCCGACATGGTCAGACACGGTCCAGGAACTCGAGCACCCGCCGCGTGAGTAGTGCGCTGGCAGCCGCGTCGTACGACGGCAGCGAGCTGTCGGCGAAGTAGTGCTGGTCGCCGGGATAGAGGAACAGCTCCGCGTCCTCGACCTTCTCCACGATCTCGCGAGCGGCGTCGATATCGCCCTCGCCGATGAAGATCGGGTCGTTATCCATACCGTGGATCTGGACCGGGACGCCGTCCGGCCAGGGTCCGAACGCCCACTCGCCGCTAATCGGCAGACAGGAGTGGAAGAGCAGGGCTCCGCAGGCACCGGGTCGTGTCTGTGTGAGCTTCTGCGCCGGCAGTACGCCGAACGAGAATCCGGCGTAAACGAGCTCGGGCGTCAGTTCGCCGGCGACGCGGACGCCGCGCTCCCGCATGTCGTCGAACCCGATCTCACCGATGTAGGCGAGACCCTTGTCAATACTCTGGAATGTGCGTCCGTCGAACAGGTCCGGCGTATGCACGGTGTGCCCGGCTGCCCGCAGGTCATCAGCGAACGCGCGCACCCCGGGAGTCAACCCTTGTGCGTGGTGGAACAGCAGGACCTCGGCCATGGGAGCCTCCAGGTGGGACGTGGATTGCGGCGACAATTGCGAATCGCTTCGCAGAACTGCAAGCGATTTCGCTGTGCATCGAAGAACTTCCAAATGATGACAAGCCTCGGCGCATCGTCTTTTCCCGGCGTGACGACGCGAGGGCCGATCTACACCAACAGATAGGCGGCGACGAAAATGCTTCCGGCGTTACCTGCGTCCGCCAGACGGACGCACCGCGGCGGTAGTGTCTTGGTTCGAATTTCCGCCAAGGTCAATTTTGGGGTCACTACGAAACGCCATCCTACGAAAGTGCCACTAGAGCTCGCCGGCTGTTCACAGCTGCTCTACGCGCCTCGACAAGCCGGCCAGAGAACTATCCTTCCTGAAGCGACGCGGGATCAAGGGGCGCGTCGCCTGGCCGGACGTGACGCGCAGGAGAGGGCATCTTTGCAACCGCGACGATCACTCCGGCACGCCGGCAATACCCAACGCTTCGACATAGTGCTCGGCGAACACCTTGTCCCGCCACGGGTTGATCTGCTTCTGCAGGCCGAGCGTGTAGGTCGGGAACGCCTCCATCAGCCGCCGCGCCGCCGCCTGCGCTTCGTCCAGCCGGTTGAGTTTGACCAGCGCCATGATCACCACCCGGTGCGAGGAGCCGTAATTCGGCATCTCGCGCAGCGCTCGTTCTCCCCAAGCAAGCGCTTCCTCGTAGCGTTCGAGCATCAGGTAGCTCATCCCGATGCCGGAGAGCGCGATGCCCTTCTCGGGGTCGACCGGGCTCAGCCGCATCGCCCTGTGGAAGTGCTCGATCGCAACGAGGGGGTGGCCGGAATGGGCGTTCACCCAGCCGCTGCCCGTATGGCCCTGCGCCGAATTGGGGTTGAGGAGCAGGGACCGTTCGATCGTGTCCAGCGCCGTCTCGTAATCCTTGGCGCTGTAGGCGATGACCTGCGCGGCGAAACGCAAGCTTGTCGGGTCGTCTCGCGCGTCCGCCAGCACCTCGCGGGCCATGCGCACGGCGACGCGGATATCGTCGGGCTCGTGCCAGCACTGACTCACCGACAGGCTGCGGATATAGGCACCGAGTGCCTTCGCCAGGGTGAAGTCTGGGTCGATGCTGAGCGCCTCGTTGGTGAGCCGGCGCACGTCGGCGAAGCCTTCGCGCGTCATGCTGTAGAAGCGCGGCAGCGCACGAAGGTAGAGGTCGTAGGCACCGATGTAGTCGGTCGGCTTCATGCGCGCCTGCTTGATCTCCTGCAGCCGGATGCTCGGTTCGACAGCGCCGACGACGCTCTCGGTCACCTTGTCCTGCAGGTCGAAGATGTCGCTCACGTCGCCCTCGAAGCGGTCGGCCCAGACATGGTGTCCGCTGATCGCGTCCACCAACTGCCCACTGATGCGCACCCGCGATCCTGCTCTGCGGATGCTGCCTTCGAGCACGTAGCGGACGCCCAGCTCGCGCCCGACCTGGCGCAGGTCCACCGCCCGGCCCTTGTAGGTGAAGGACGAGTTGCGGGCGATCACGAAGAAGGAGTTCACCCGGCTCAATCCCGTGATGATGTCCTCCACCAGTCCGTCGGCGAAGTATTCCTGGTCGGGATCGCCGCTCATGTTGGTAAAAGGCAGAACCGCGATCGAGGGTTTCGCGGGCAGCGGAGGCGATGCAGCCACCGAGGCGCCGGCGTCGGTCTCGACGCGGTAGGCGCGCACAGGCCGCTCGATGTTCTTGAGGCGCAGATTGCCGAGCGGCGTGAAGCTGCAGTCGAGCTTGCCCTGAAGGTGGTCGTAGGCGGTGCCTGAGACGACCACGGTGCCGGGGTCGGCGATGCCGTCGAGGCGGGCTGCGATATTGACCCCGTCGCCGTAGAGGTCGCCGTCCTCCTCGCAGACCACGTCGCCGAGATTGACGCCGATGCGAAAGCGAATCCGCTCTTCCTCGGGCATCTCCGCCTCGTGTTCTGCCAGGGCCTGCTGGATCGCCATCGCCGACGCCACCGCGTTGACGACGCTCGCGAACTCACACAGCATGCCGTCGCCGGTGAGCTTGACGATCCGACCCCGGTGCTCAGAGACCAGCGGTTCGAGCAGGTCCTTGCGGTAGATCTTCAGCCGCTCGAGCGTACCGCGCTCGTCGCGCTCCGTCAGGCGCGAATAGCCGACCACGTCGCAAACCATGATCGCTGCGAGGTGGCGCTGCGTGGTCATTGCACCGCTCGACCAAGCGCCTGCGCGCGGGCCGCCCCGCGTCCATGTCCTGGCACCTTCCAGACGCCCCATGTGCATGGTATCCGTCTCTCCCAGTCGCCGCCGGTCGCCGATACAGAACGGAAAACGCAGCTCGACTTTGCCTTCACGAGATTTCGCTATCCCGCTTGCGAGGCGTGGAGCGATCCAGTCGCCGCGCTAACAGCCAACCGGCGATACGCCCACGCAGCCTCTGGGGACGCTGACACGCCACTCCTCCCAGAAGGCCGGAGATATTTACTGCCCTTGGTAACCGGTTGACGCCACCGTGGCGGTGCTTTTGTCACCGCGATGTAACAGCGAGATGCCTACTAAGCGCATCGGGCATCACCAGACGTTCGCGCTTGGCTAGCGCGGAACGTCTGCCAACGAGCTTAGTGCCCGGCGGATAGAATCGCGCGAAAATGGCTTCTCGACAACTGGTCGACCGGCCCGTTCTAGGAAGCGCGCCGCAGCGCCGCCGAGCGTGTCGCCGGTAACGAAAACGAATCGCTCCGCCATGCCCGGGGTTGCCTGACAGGCCCAGTCGAACAAGGCGGGGCCGTCGATGTTCGGCATCCGCAGATCGCAAAAGATCACATCGAAAACAGCACTCATCAGCGCTGCCTTGGCGCCGGCGCCGTCCTCGACGATCCTGACGGCAAAACCTTCAGCCTCTAGTAGTTCTGCCACCGTTTCGGCAACCTCCCGCTCGTCATCGACCACAAGGGCGGTACAACCGATGTCCGCGACCGAGTGAGCCGCAACACCTTCGATTGAATCTGACGAAGTGCAGGCCTCCACCGGCAACAGCAACCGGAAATGCGCGCCGTCCGCACGGTCAAGCAGGGTCAGCCGTCCATTGTGCGACTGCACCACGCCGAGCGAGAAAGCGAGCCCGATCCCGGTGCCCGCACCCTGAGCCTTAGTGGTAAAAAACGGATCGAAAATGCGGTTCCGGATCTCGGCGGGCACACCGGGGCCATTGTCGGCGATCACGATCTGGAGGTCATTGCCTTCAAGCGACGTTTCGATCTCGATCCGCCGCGGTGCCGGTATCTCCTGCAGGGCGTGTTGCGCGTTGACGATCAGGTTATAGAACACCTGATGCATCTGGTCAGGGTCGACTTCCAAAGGCGGCAGGGCCTCGGCGAGCCGGCATTGCACCTCGATGCCTGCCGTGCGCAAACCGTAGCCGGCGATGTCAAGAACTGCGCGGATCAGATCGTTGACGTCGGTACTGCGGCGCTCCGGCTGGCGTTGTCGCGCCATTGCCAGGAAAGTCTTCACGATGCGCGCGCAGCGCTCGGCGGCGAGTCTGATCTTGCCGGCCCGCTGTGCGTGGGCGGTTCCGGCTAGAAATTCTTCCAGCAACTGGGCCTGCGCGACGACGACCGCCAAGGGGTTATTGAGTTCGTGCGAAACGCCGGCAAGCAGCGAACCAAGTGCATTGAGCCGCTCGCTCTGCGCCAATGCCTCGCGCGACCGCGCCAGTTCGGCTTCAGCCGCCTTGGTTGCGGTGAGATCAAGAATGCTGCCGACGATCACCGGTCGGTCGTCCATCTCGATGTGGCGCCAACTCAGCGACACGGGAAACACGGAGCCGTCCAGACGCCGAAGTTGAGCCTCCACGCCGTCGGCGCGCGGCTGCTGACGTGACAGGGCCTTGAGGCGCCGATAGTCTTCCCGTGTGGCGAACCAGCGGTGCTGGCGGAAGCGGTCCTCGTCACGCGGGCCTATACCCATGATCTCGCGGAAGGCGGGATTTGCGGTAATCAGGTGCCTCGTTCGCGAGTCTATGAACACGACCGGAACCGGATGATGGTGAGTGAGGTCTCGGAAGCGCCGCTCGCTTTGCTGCAGGCGCTCGGCCGCGCGCTTCTGCTCGGTGATGTCGATATCGAAGCCGCCGATGCGCGCCTGTTGCTGATCGGCCCACAGCACGGGAAAGCGAACGACAAGGCTCCAGGCATAATCGACCGCGTTGCTTAGAAATTCCTCGATTGCAATCGCCTGTCCCGATTCCAGCACGCGGCGATCGTTTTCCGCGATCATCGCGGCCTCCTGCGGCCCGAAAATGTCGGCCGCGCTTAGTCCGATCGCGCTCTCGGCTGGCCGGCCGAAGACCTTTCCCATTTCCGGATTGGCGACCAGATAGCGTCCGTCGGTATCCTTCAGGTACATGCCTACGGGAGCATGCTTCATGAATGCCGCCAAGCGGGCTTCGCTGGCACGCAGAGCTGCGTCGGCAGCGTGGCGCTGCGACAGGTCGCGCAAGCTCGCCGTGAAGAAACGACGTTTGCCGCTCCGGGCTTCGGTGATCGTGAGTTCCACCGGAAACTCGGTGCGGTTCGCTCGCATGGCAGTCTGCTCTGTGCGACGCCCGAGCAACCGCGGGGCGCCACCCGCAAGATAGGCGGCAAGCCCGTTTGCGTGCGCCTTGCGCAGATGCGGCGGGACAATGAGCTCCGAGATCTGTCTGCCGACCGCTTCAGCGCGCGAATAGCCGAAGGTCGCCTCGGCCGCCGCGTTGAATTCCACAACCAATCCGGCTTCGTCCGTGACGATCACGCAGTCGAGCGATGAGCGAACCACCGAAGCGAGGATCGCCTCTTGGAATGCGTTTCCGTCATCGTCTTCTTGCAAGGGCGGGCACTCCGTGACGACCGGTCGGAACGCTGGCCGTCGGGCTGGCAAGGATGACGATTATCGTGAGTTCCGGCAAGATGCCTGAATCCGACCGCAGTACGGTGCGGGGGTGGGGAAACGCTTGCACCAGCAGGACAAGGAGCGCCATTTGCTGACCCTCATGGCGCTTTTCGAAACCTGCCGTTCGCGCTATGACCTGATGCGACCCTTCTTTGCTCCGAGTGCCTGACCGCGATGCCGCGATCTCGTGGTACACCGGAAAGCTGGATTTCAGAGTCGTGGATACCGTACCTTCTGGCGACGATATGACCTTCGTCTTTCTTTCGCCGGCAGTGGATGACGGCTTCCGCCTTGAACTTCTGGCAGGCCCCGGCGCTGCCGAGCGCCCCGTATACGCGGATCTTGGCGCCAGCCTCGGCCTGTCGGGGTGGCATCACCTTTGTCTTCGCCTGGAGGACGTCGACAAGGCCGTTGCCGAGTTGAAGCGCCGTAGCGTGAAAATCGTGCATGAGCCATTCGATGTTCCGGCGATCAGCAGTCGCATCGCGTTCTTCTCCGATCCTTGGGGCAACATCTTCGAACTGATGCAGCCAGTCACCGCCTGATTATCGGCCAAGGAGTTAGCGTCAAAGGCGTCCTTGTCCTGCGCCATGTCTTACGCAGTGGGTAGGCGCCCACACAGCCGAGCTCAGACACACGGACTAACGTCAGACGCGTATGGCCAAGGAACCGGTGGCGAGGATAGCTTTGTCCGCAGAGCGGCTGTTCCGCGCGAGGGCGTCGGCTTCGTGATCCAGTTAAGGTTCTTTCTTCCGCAGGTCTTTGACTACGTCGAGAAAAGCTCGCAGTGCGGGCGGTACGGCTCGATGTCCGGGGTAGTAGACCGCAACTTCTTCCGGTGCTGGCGTCCACGCGGTCAGGACCTTGCGTAGCCGGCCATCGGACACCGCCGCTTCGGCGGCCCAATCCGCCACATAGGCGATGCCCAGACCCTCTATTGCGGCTTCGACCATCAGTTCCTCGTCATCAAGGACGATGGGGCCGTTTGCCCCGATCACCAGTTCCTGGCCTGCGCGTTCGAACTCCCATCGATAGAGCTTGCCGCTGGGCATACGGTGGCCGATGCAATGGTGGCGTTGCAATTCCTCGGGCGTTCCCGGCTCCCCGAAGCGATCGAGATAGGCGGGCGACGCGATACAGATGAACGTCAACGCGCGTGCAAACGGCACGGCGATCATGTCTTTGGGAATTGATGTGATGAGGCGTACGCCGGCATCGAACCCGCTGGACACGATATCGATGAGCCGCCCCTCGACGACGATGTCCACGGTCACGTCCGGATGGCGCTCCGCCATCTGCGGAAGGACCCGGCGAACGAGAAGCCCGGCCACCAATCGCGGTGCGTTGATGCGGACCGTGCCCGCGACATTGCCCCGGAACCCCGCGACGCTGTCGAGCGCCTCGTCCAGCGAGGCGAGCGCCGGCTGAAGACGGTCGAGCAACCGGAACCCGGCTTCTGTCGGCGAGACGCTGCGTGTGGTGCGGTTCAGAAGTCGCACGCCCATGCGTTCCTCGAGCGCACGCATCGCATGGCTCAATGTGGAAGGTGCCGTGCCGATCTCGTCCGCTGCGCGGCGGAAGCCGCGGTGTGTGGCAACGGCGACGAAGGCGGTGAGATCGTTGAGCGACGGGCGGGGCATTGATGGGGATCTTGCATTATCCCATGCCGATTTCAACGGCTAATGCGCGCAATGCGACTGCCCTATCTCCTGCCTGGATCAATTGGAGAAATGAGAAATGGAAAAGACCTGGCTCATAACGGGTGTGTCTTCCGGTCTAGGCCGGCTGCTGGCGGAGAAGGCCCTGATCAGGGGAGACCGCGTCGTCGGTGCCAGCCGCAGCGAGGACGCACTTCCCGACCTGCGTGCAAGTTACCCCGAACGGCTCCGCATCGTCGCAATGGACCTCAGGGACCAGAGCTCGGTCCGCGCCGCGGTCGACCGCGCCTTCGCGGCATCCGCTCGGATCGACATCGTCGTCAGCAATGCTGGCTATGGCCTGCTCGGCGCGGCTGAAGAGGCTGGCGATGTGCAGGTCCGGGACATCATCGACACCAATCTCATCGGCTCGATCGCACTCATCCGGGCGGCGGTGCCGCATCTGCGCAGCTAGGGTGGCGGCCGGATTTTACAGGTATCGAGCGAGGGAGGCCAGATCGCCTATCCGGCTTTCAGCCTCTATCACGCGACCAAGTGGGGTATCGAGGGATTCGTCGAGTCCGTGGCGCAGGAGGCTGCTCCCTTCGGCATCGAATTCAGCCTTGTGGAGCCTGGGCCGGCGCGGACCGGGTTCGGCGGCAATCTCGCGCGGACCAAGCCGCTCGCGGCCTATGAGGGAACACCCGCCGGTCAGATCCGCGAGGCGCTGGGTGTCTCATGGGTGATTAAGGGCGACCCCGACCGCATGACGGACGCAATGATCCGGCTTGCCGATCAGGATGGTCCGCTCCCGAAACGGCTGGTGCTTGGTGCCGAGGCCTATGCCGGCATCCGCAAGGCACTCGGCGGGCGCGTCGAGGAACTCGACAGGCAGAAGGACATCGCGGTTGCGGCGGATTTCACCGACGAGGAGCTGGCGCGGCTGTGACCCAACCTGTCCCGCCGATCCAGAGCCGCAGGCCACCGGCATGCAGCTCCGCCCGTTGATGCCCCAGGCTCCGGCCCGGCGCCGTTATTAAGACAGAAAGGAACACGAAATGCCTGCACGTGACGCCATTTTCCCGGCCAAACGCCACGCGTTATACGATATTCATCGATATTCCGCGGCCATTCGCTCTGGCGATCTTCTCTTCGTGTCGGGTCAGGTCGGGAGCCGTCAGGACGGCTCGCCTGAGCCCGTATTCGAGGATCAGGTTCGGCGGGCCTCGCCAATATGCGTGAGGTCTTGGCCGCCGCCGGGTGTAGCTTCGATGACGTTGTCGACGTCACCACCTTCCACACCAACCCGGACGAACAGATCGAAACGGTGCTGGCTGTCCGCGCGGAAGAGATCGGCGCACCTCCCTATCCGAACTGGACGGCGGTGGGCGTCAACTGGCTCGCGGGTTTCGATTTCGAGATCAAGGTCATCGCCCGCATCCCTTTGACGACAAGCGGTCAGCCAGCGGACAAGCGATGATCGTTCATACTGCAATTTCTGCATCGGCGATTTGGGCCGATTTCAGACCGTTCGGTCAAAGGGGCTGGTTCAAGGATAGCTGCCATCAACTCCCAACCCGGAGCGGACGTTAACTCCAATCAGCCGCAAGGGAGTTTTGATGGGGCGATTGCTGTAATTGACCCGCCAAGCGTGATCGTCCCTTCGTGCGAACAGTAGACAATCACCTTCCTCAGAGGTCCAATAACCCTCGGCGCTCGTGCCATAGACGAGGTGCCGTACTAATTGGCAAAAAAGTACGGCACCAATTCACTAAGTTATTGAAAACTTTGGTGATCCCGACAGGAATCGAACCTGTGACCTACAGATTAGGAATCTGCCGCTCTATCCTACTGAGCTACGGGACCACGCGGCCCGACACATAACCGCTTCGGGACGTTTCGCCAAGGGGCAGTTAGGCCGCTGTCGTAAGCAGATGAGTTGTCCGGATTAGGTAGCACATGAGTTGTCCGGTTTTATCGCCAGCCAAAGGGAGGCTGGGGATGAGACGGACGGCATGGCTACAGGGCCGGAGAATGCAGAAGTTTCGAGACGTTTTGAGGCGCTGGAATGGCGGCGATCTTTCGATGATGGAGGCAGGCGAGTTGCTGGGCATGTCGGAGCGGCAATTTCGACGTTACCGCGACCGGTACGAAGAGGCTGGGGAGGATGGCTTACGCGACCGCCGGCTGGGCAAGATTTCGACGCGTCGGGTGCCTGCGGAAGCGATTGAGGAGATGCTGGAGCTTTATCGTCATCGTTACCTGGGGTGGAATGTGAAGCATTTCCACGAGCACTTGATACGCGATCACGACTTCAGCTGGGGCTACACCTTCATCAAGACGCAGCTGCACGCGGCGGGCCTGGTGGAGCGAGCCAAGTGGCGCGGTGCTCACCGGCGCAAACGCGAAAGGAAGCCGTGTGAGGGGATGATGCTGCACCAGGATGGCAGCCGGCATGCCTGGCTGGAGGGTCAGCCGATGCTCGATCTGATCGTGACGCTGGACGACGCCACGAGCACGATCTATTCGGCCTTCCTGATTGAGGAGGAAGGCACGGCGTCGAGCTTTCAGGGACTTCTGGAGACTTTTGTCGCCAAGGGATTGCCGTCTAGCCTCTACAGCGATCGCGGCAGCCACTATTTCGTGACGCTCAAGGCCGGTGAGGCGGTCGACAAGAGCCGGCTGACCCAGGTCGGGCGAGCGCTGCGGCACCTCGGCATCGAGCATATCCCGGCCTATTCGCCTGAAGCCAGGGGGCGCTCCGAGCGGATGTTCTCGACCTTGCAGGATCGGCTGCCGAAAGAACTGGCGCTGGCCGGCATTGCCGATATCCAGGCCGCCAACCGCTTCATCGCGCAGACCTATCTGCCAGCTCACAATGCCCGCTTTGCCAAACCGCCCGCGATCGAAGACAGCGCCTTTGTCGCCGCCGACCCACAGCAACTGGCCCAGATCCTGTGCATCGAGGAGGAGCGCGTCGTTGCCCGCGACAACACACTCGCCTTCGCGCGCATGCGATTACAACTCCCGCACAGCCCGATCCGACATCACTTCGTCAAAGCCGCGGTCAAGGTCAGGCAATACCCCGATGGGACGCTCGCGGTCTTCCACGGGCCCGCCGCATCGCCCGATACACGCCCGACGGCGCCACAATCCAAGAAACCTGCCGCACCGGGCAAGCCGCGTGAACCGCTTCGACGCAAAACTGAAGCGGACAAATGATGTGCTACCAAACCGGACAACTTGATTTGCTACCGACAGGGGCAGTTAGGCCGCTCGCTTCGGCTCCACCGCGAACGGACTCAGGCCGAGCCAGGTCTGCATTTTACGGGCGATATCCTGGTCGCCCGTCAAGATGACTTTCGGCCCGGCCTTCTCGACGGTGATCAGCCCCATCCAGATTTCGGTCATCGTGTGCAGGTCGGTCGAGACGTAGAGATCGACATCGAAGCCCGGATCGTACCAGCAGAGGTCGACCTCGCCGTGCTTCTCGACGATCAGCCACCACGACCGTTTCGAGGCGGGGAGCTCCTGATACAGAAATTGTATCACCGTGCGCCCGTCGGGCAGCGGCGACGCGTTGAGATTGCGCCGCATGTCCCACATCAGCAGCGACGGATCGAGGTTCTTCAGCGACAGCCGCGACTCGACCCATTTCTGCCCCCAAAAACCCATCGCCTCGACGACGGAACGCAGATCCCTGCCTGCCTCGGTCATCCGGTATTCGAAGATGCCTTTCTCGCCGCGTACCTCCTTGCGCTCGACGATCCCGGCCAGCTCGAGTTCCTTGAGGCGTTGCGACAGAAGGGTCGGCGACATTTTGGGGACGCCGCGGCGCAGATCGTTGAAACGGGTCGAGCCCGCCACCAATTCGCGAAGCAGAACCATGGTCCAGCGGGTGCACAGCACCTCCGCGGCCATCGATAACGGGCAGAACTGTTTGTATCCGGACTGGGTCACGATGTTGCCTTCCCTCAAACTCCGCCGGAACCATAGGCCTTTCCCGGCAACGCGGCGAGTACAGAAACTGTACCGGCCCAGTACAGATGGCGGACTGGCTGGCGCCGGCCCTGCCATGCGACCCCTCTGCCGCTGCACGGGATACCCCTGTGCACGACCAGGAGACATAACCCATGACCGCTTACGTTATCGCAGACATCAAGGTGAGGGACCCAAAGTGGATGCCGGCCTATGCCGCGTCGGTCCACGACCTCGTCCACAAGCACGGCGGCAGATATCTGTCGCGCAGCGGCAATGTGAAGACGCTCGAAGGCAAGCCGCTCGACACCACCCTGATTGCCTTGATGGCGTTCCCGACCGAGGCCGCGGCGCGCGCCTTTACCGACGATCCTGCCTACGCACCCTTCGTTTCGGCCCGTCAGGGCGGTAGCGACAGCCGTTTCCAGATGATCGACAATTCCGATCTGGCCGGAACCATCCCGTATTTGCCGAAGGGATGATCTCCCCCTGCATTCGGCGCATCGGGGCAGGGATCTCCCAGCAACAACAGCCACAGCGCCCACCTGCCGGACCTCCTTACTTCCGGCGGCCGGCCGGGCTGTGCTTTTCAAGAAGAATGGAATGACTATGACAATCAACTTTCGCAACAAGTTCCTCGCTGCCGTGGCGCTGCTGTCGGCCTGCACTGCGTTGGCGCAGGCGCATCAGGCAGCCCCCACCTCCGGTCCCAATCCGCTGGCCGACAAGGTGCGCGCCGCCAACAGCCGCTTCGAGAATGTGGCGGCGGCGACCGCCGAGGGCTATGCGCCCATTCCTTGCGCCAGCGGCATCACCGGCGGCGCCATGGGCATCCACTACGTCAATCCCGGCTACCTCAAGGACGACGCGGTCGATGTCGCCAAGCCTGAAGCCGTCATGTACGAGCCGATGGCCGACGGCACGCTAAAACTGATCGCGGTCGAATACATCACCTCGAAAGGCCCGGCCTCGCTCGATGGACATCTGTTCAATTTCAACAGCGCGCCCAACCGCTATGGCCTCGGACCTTTCTACGAGCTGCATGTCTGGGCCTGGAAGGGCAACCCGACCGGCGCGTTCGCCGATATGAACCCGAACGTGTCGTGCGAACCGACGACTGCTGCCAGCCAGTAAGCAGCCGAGCCAGGCGGCGCCATCGCCGCCTGGCCGCTCTGAATTGCGGGACAGCCAGCAACGGGCGCAAAGACGGCTCAGATAGCGGAACTTTCGGGATGCCAGCGCGCTTTAGTGTCCCGAAGGAGAGACCCGCATGAGCGCCACAAAAGAGTTCTTTGAAACCTGGCTGCAGGAGAATGTCGGCAATTTGCCGACCGAGAGCGAAGTGAGCGTCGCCGTTCTGGCGCAGCAATTCGAGCAGGATGCCGACGCTGCCGGCTATGGCCACGAGGTTCGCGAAGACGAACTCGGCAACATCCAGGAGGCGATTGAGGCAGCCCTGAAGAAGGCGAGGACAGGCGAAGAACCGCAACCCGCCGACGACAACGAGCTGGCGCCGGTCATGGAAGCGCTGGAGGTCGAGGATCCGAAGAGCGGGCCGTAAGCCAATGCCGAACGGCTACGCCGCCAGCGCCGTTTCCGCCAGCTTCACCCAATAGCTCATGCCGTGCGGGATGACCTCGTCGTTGAAGTCGTAAGCCGGGTTGTGCAGACCGGCGGTGTCGCCATTGCCGATGAAGATGAACGCGCCCGGCCGCGCTTCCAGCATGTAGGAGAAATCCTCGCCGCCCATCACCGGCTGGATGGCGCGGTGCACATGGCTGTCGCCGGCGACGTCGGCCGCGATGTCGCTGGCAAAGACCGTCTCTTCGGGATGGTTGAAGGTGACGGGGTAGTTGGCGTTGTAGTCGACCTCAATTGTCGCGCCGAAGGCAGCGCCCAGACCTTGGCAAAGCGCGCGGATGCGTTCTTCGGCCTTCTTGGCAACCTCCTTCTTCAGCGTGCGTACCGTGCCGGCGATCTCGGCGCTCTCGGGAATGACGTTGTAGGCGTCGCCGGCATGGAATTTCGTCACGGAGACGACCACCGCCTCGACCGGATCGGTGCTGCGCGAGGCGATCGTCTGCAATGCGCCGACGAGCTGGCTGGCGATGACGATCGGATCGATGGTGCCGTGCGGCATCGCCGCGTGGCCGCCCCGGCCCTTGACGGTGATGGTGAATTCGGCGGTCGCCGCCATGATCGGGCCCGGCCTGATGGCGAACTGGCCGACCGGCAGGCCCGGCATGTTGTGCATGCCGAACACCTTGGAGATGCCGAAGCGCTCCATCATGCCGTCCTTGACCATCTCGTTGCCGCCGCCGCCGCCCTCTTCGGCCGGCTGGAAGATGACCGCGACCGAGCCGGCGAAATTGCGCGTTTCGGCGAGGTATTTGGCGGCGCCCAAAAGCATCGCGGTGTGGCCGTCATGGCCGCAGGCGTGCATCTTGCCGGGGACCGTCGAGGCATAGGATTTGCCGGTGATCTCGTTGAGCGGCAGGGCATCCATGTCGGCGCGCAGGCCGATGGTCGAGCCTCCGCCGTGGCGACCGCGGATGATGCCGACGACGCCGGTCTTGCCCAAACCCGTCACGATGTCGTCGCAGCCGAACGCCTTGAGCTTCTCGGTGACAAAGGCGGCGGTCTTGAAGACGTCGAAATTCAGCTCCGGCGTCTGGTGCAAATGGCGGCGCCAGCCGGCCACCTCGTCCTGCATTTCGGCGGCTCGGTTCAGGATCGGCATGATGGTTCCATTTCGCTGTTGGAGCAGGCGCTCTTGGCCTGCTGCTTTGCAATTGTGCCTGCTGCCTTGCAACCATGCACGCTGCTTTGCATTGTGCTGCTGCTTCCACATTGTGATCGGCAGCACTTTGCCATGTTGACGTCACATAGAGTAAATAGCACCGCGACTGTGGTCCGGGAACAGAGGGCCGGACCATTATCCTGGCGATCGTGTAACGAAATCTTACGGAGCCAGGTGCGACTGCGGCAAGAGGCTATTTCGGTTTTCATGATGCGCTACAGGCATTTCCTCAAACTGTTGGTGGCGGGCGCGGTGGTGCTTCCGACGCTGGCCGGGCCTGCCTTGGCCAATCCGACCATCCTGTTCGACCTGAACAGCGGCAAGATCCTGCAGCACCAGGAGGCGTTCAGGCGCTGGTACCCGGCATCGCTGACCAAGCTGATGACCGCCTATGTGGCGTTTCGGGCGATTGCCGCGGGCGAGGTCCAGCTCGATTCGCCGATCAAGGTAACGAAACATTCGGCCGGCGAGCCGCCGAGCAAGATGGGCTTCAAGCCGGGCTCGGTGATGCGGCTCGACAACGCGCTGAAGATGATGCTGGTCAAATCGGCCAACGATATCGCCATGGCGGTCGGCGAGAATATCGGCGGTTCGCAAGCAGCCTTTGCAGAACGCATGAACGCCGAGGCGCGGCGGCTCGGCATGAGCGGGTCGCATTTCGTCAATCCGAACGGGCTCTATTCGCCGGACCAGTATACGACAGCGCGCGATCTCGCTTTGCTGGTGATGGCGATCCGTAAGGAATTTCCGCAATATGCCCCCTGGTTCTCGATCGAAGGCCTTGCCGTCGGCAAAAAGGCAATCTCCAACTACAACCTCCTGATCGGCCGCTATCCGGGCGCCGACGGCATGAAAACGGGTTTCGTCTGCTCGTCCGGTTTCAACATGATCGGCTCGGCGACCCGCAACGGCCGCACCCTGGTCGCCGTAGTGCTCGGCGAACGGTCAGCCATTACCCGCGCCGAAACGGCGGCAAAACTGCTCGACCAGGGCTTTGCAACACCGGCGCCGAGCTGGCTGACGGTCGCGGCGCTGCCCGCCTATGGCGACACTATGTCGGCCAACGATATGAATGACGAAATCTGCAAGAAGAAGCCGGCCGACGAGCAGTCGGAAGCAGCACCCGCCGTCGGCGACAAGGGCAAGGACGTGCCGAAGTCGCCCTATCAGGAAAAGCTCGACCATGTGCCGACGCTGATCGCCGTCGGCCTCGGCGGCGCCACGGGGCCGAAGCCGAAGGCGATGCTCGACGCCTCCGGGCAGGAATATGCCGACGTGCCGCTGCCGACATGGCGGCCGGACCGGGCGGCGCCGGCCGGCGCCGAGCCTGTTGTGGCCGGATCCGCCACTGCCGCGCAGGTCCAGCAGCCGGCCAAGGCGTTGAACTAGCCTGATGGCCGGCTTCCCGATCCCCGTTTCGGTGCTCACCGGCTTTCTCGGTGCGGGCAAGACGACGCTGCTCAACCGGCTGCTGCGGGATCCCGCGCTCGCCGACACCGCCGTCATCATTAACGAGTTCGGCGAGGTGGCGATCGACCATCTCCTGGTCGAGCAGGCCTCCGACGGCATCATCCAGCTCTCTGACGGCTGCCTCTGCTGCACGGTGCGCGGCGAGCTGGTCGACACGCTGGCCGACCTCGTCGACCGGCTGCAGACCGGCCGCATCGACCGGCTTGCCCGCGTCGTGGTCGAGACCACCGGGCTCGCCGATCCCGCCCCCGTGCTGCAGTCGATCATGGCGCACCCGGCCCTGGTCCAGGCCTTCCGGCTCGACGGCGTCATCACCCTGGTCGATGCCGTCAACGGCAATACGACGCTCGATGCCCATGTCGAGGCGGTGAAGCAGGTGGCGGTCGCCGACCGTATCGTGCTCAGCAAGGCCGACCTGGCCACGGATGCAGGCGATGTCGAGGCGTTGCGGGCGCGGCTGAGGCAGCTCAACCCGGGCGCCGTGGTGCTCGACGCGAGCCAGCCAAGCGTGGCGACCCTGTTCGATTGCGGCCTCTACAATCCGGCCACCAAATCGGTCGATGTGCAGCGTTGGCTGGGCGAAGAAGCCGGCCACGACCATGACCATAGCCGGCATGACCACAGCGGGCATGATGACGACGGGCATGATGGTGGTGATCACCATCACCATGGTCATGGCCATAGGCACGATTCCCGCGTGCGTTCGCATTCGTTGGTTCATGACGGGCCGGTGCCGTTTTCGGCAATCGAGATGTTCCTCGATCTGCTGCGCTCGGCGCATGGCGAGCGCCTGTTGCGGATGAAGGGCGTCATCGAGCTTGCAGAAGACCCGTCGCGTCCGCTGGTTATCCATGGCGTGCAGAAGATCCTGCATCCGCCGGTGCGACTGCCGGCCTGGCCGGACAGCCAGCGCGGCACCAGGCTGGTGCTGATCACGCTCGACATGCCGGAAGACTATGTCCGCAGGCTGTTCGCCGCCTTCACCAACCAGCCGTCGATCGACACGCCGGACCGGGCGGCACTGGAGAGCAATCCGCTGGCCATCGCCGGGCGGTGAAGCGGCTGATCTTCCCCTCGAGGGGGAAGATCAAGCGCTCAGCCGCGCTCGACCAGGAAGCGGTGGCCACCTGCCATCGCCGTCGTTTCGATCAGCCGATGGCCGCTCTCGGCGCAGAAGGCGGGAATGTCGATGACGGCGAGCGGGTCGGTGGTTTCGAGCCACAAGCGGCTGCCCGGCTGCATTGCGGCCAGGCGCTTTTTTGCCTTGAGTACGGGCAACGGACAGTTCAAGCCTTTGAGGTCGTAGACGGCGGCGGGGCTGGTTGAGGGCCTGTCTTGTTGGCCTCCATCTTCCTGTTCAAGCATGAACCTCAGCCGCCAAACATGCCGAGCAGCTTCTTCTTCAGCCGTGTCGCCGTGCTTTCGGCGTCCGCAGCCTGCGTTTCCGCGACCGGAACGGCCTCCGCGGATGGCGCGACGGTTGCGGTCGCGACAGGCGCTTCGGCCGCCGCCTTGGCAGCATCCTTTTCGGCCAATGCCTGCGCCTTGGCGGCTTCCTTCTCGGCCAGCGCTTGCGCCTTGGCTGCCGCTTTCGCTGCCTTCGCCGCTTCTATCGCGGCAAGCCGCTGTTCCTCGGCCTTCTGCTGGGCAGCCTTTTCGGCGTCGAGCGCCGCCATCTTGCGGCCCGCCGGCGAATCGACGCGGCCCATGCGCGCTGTTTCGGTCACCGTGCCGTCCGGGTTGAGCGAGGGCGGCTCGATCGGCACGCGTTCGCCGCGCGCACGCCGTTTCGACCAGTCGGAAACGATGCTGGCTTCCTTGATCCCGGCGATGGTCGGCTTGGGCGCCGGCACGCTGGCCTTTATGGCGCCGTTGAAGGCCGCCTCATAGGTGCTCTGATAGGCGTTGATGGCGCTTTTCAGCGAATCGGGCTGGGTGGTCGGCGGGCAGGGGCCGGTCGGATTGAAGGTCGAGCCGTCGGCTGCAACCTGGTTGAACACGTAGCGCTTCTCGCAGACGTCGACTTTCGGCGGCACCTTGGTGACCTCGAAATTGTCGTAGCCAACCTTTAGCATCTTCCAGAATTCGTAGTTCGGGTCGTTGCGATAGCGCGCCATATTGGCTGCAGTCATGCGGAACGGAAAAGCCTGGATCTGGAACTCGGTCTGGCCGCCCTGGAAGGCGTCTCGGCCGAAAGCGTAGATCTGCTCGATCTGCGCGTCGGTCATCGAATAGCAGCCAGACGACGAGCAGGCGCCATGGACCATCAGGTTGGAACCGGTGCGGCCATTGGCACGGTCATAGGCGTTGGGGTAGCCGATATTGAAGGACAGGTGGTAATTCGACCGCGGGTTCATCTGTGCCGGGCGGACCGTGTAAAAGCCCTCCGGCGCCTGGCGGTCGCCTTCGGTGAATTTCGGGCCGAGCTTGCCCGACCATTTGCAGATGTCGTAGCTCGCGACCAGGTCGTAGCGGCCGTTGGTCTTGGCCTTCCAGATTTCGAGCTTGCCTTCTTCCTTGAAGATGCGGGCCATCACCGAGGAGGTGCGGACCATGCCCTTGGCTTTCATTTCGGCCAGGATCTTGTCCGGCAGCGGCTTGTTGGCTTGCGGCGCAAAATCCTTCATCGAAGCGTCATTGCAGCCGGCGACGCCGATCGCAGCGATCAGAACTCCGGTGCGGGCAAGCTTGGCAAACATGGATATGGCTATCGCTTCATCTCTGCGCCGCGGATGCCGCAGCTGCTAAACCGACCACTGACGGACTCTAAGCCCGTTAACCTTGAAAATTCCTTACCGCAAGCATGCGGCGCGTCCCCTTACGGCAAGCCCACTGAGCCGAATGCAGCGGCATTTTTGTGGCGAAACTGGTTCACGCCGCCACATTTCAGGCCGCGTGACTGGGTTGGTTACAGATTGCGGCCCATCGCCAGGTATTTCTCGCGGCGATGCTCGCGGAAGTCGGTGTTGGCGCCGGAGAATTCTTTCATCGTCCTGGCGATGAGGTCGCCGGTGGCGGCGATCACCGTTTCAGGGGCGCGATGGGCGCCGCCGAGCGGCTCGGCAATGATGGCGTCGATGATCTTCAGCTCCAGCAGATCCTGCGCCGTGATCTTCATATTGGTCGCCGCATCCTTGGACCGCGTGGTGTCGCGCCACAGGATCGAGGCGGCGCCCTCCGGGGAGATCACCGAATAGATGGCGTGTTCGAGCATGTAGACGCGGTTGGCAGTGGCGATCGCTATGGCGCCGCCCGAGCCGCCTTCGCCGATCACCACCGAGATCGACGGCACCTTCAGGCCAAGGCAGGCCGAAGTTGAGCGGGCGATGGCCTCCGCCTGGCCGCGCTCTTCGGCGTTGACGCCGGGATAGGCGCCGGCAGTATCGACTAGCGTCAGCAACGGGATCTGGAAGCGGTCGGCGAGTTCCATCAGCCGCACCGCCTTGCGGTAGCCCTCCGGCCGCACCGAGCCGAAATTATGCTTCAGCCGGCTTGCCGTGTCGGAACCCTTCTCCTGGCCGATGATCGCCACCGGCTCGCCACGGAAGCGGGCGAAGCCGCCGACGATCGCCTGGTCCTCGCCGAAGTTGCGGTCGCCGGCGAGCGGCGTGAAATCGGTAAGCAGGCCCTTGATGTAGTCGATGCAGTGCGGCCTGTCCGGATGGCGCGCCACCTGCACCTTCTGCCACGGCGTCAGCGCCTTGTAGGCGTCGCGCAGCGCATCGCGCGAGCGCTTCTCGAGACGGGCGATCTCATCGCCGACATCGACCGCCTCGCCGTTCTCGGCAAGCTTCTTCAGCTCGAGGATCTTGCCTTCGAGATCCTGTACAGGCTTTTCGAAATCGAGGTAATTGTACATTCTTGGGCGGACCGGCAAGTCGGAAGGCAATGACTGACGCAAGCCTGAAAATGCAGGCTGGGCGCGGTGGAACGTCGTTCTCACATAGCGACATGACGCCTAGTCGGCAAGCGGATGATGATCGTTGACCAGACGCATCAGCCGCTCCTCCAGCACATGCGTGTAGATCTGCGTCGTTGAAATATCGGCGTGGCCAAGCAGCTGCTGCACGGCCCTGAGATCGGCGCCGTTCTGCAGCAGATGGCTGGCGAAAGCATGCCGCAGCACATGCGGCGATATATTCGCCGCGGCAATGCCGGCCCGCGCGGCAAGCGCTTTCAGCTCGCGGGCAAAGACCTGTCTCGAGAGATAGCCGCTGTCGGCGGCGGCCGGAAACAGGAACGGGCTGTCGGCAAGAGCCGGCACCGCCGCCCGTGCGGCAAGCCAGGTCCGCATCGCCGTGCGCGCCTTGGCCGACAGCGGCACCATGCGCTCCTTGTTGCCCTTGCCGCGCACCATGAAGAAGCGGTCGTCGCGCTGCGCCACCGTCACAGGAAGGCCGACCAGCTCCGAAACGCGCAAGCCGGTGGCGTAGAGCACCTCGACCAGTGCGTGGAGGCGCAGCGCCGCGAGCGTGTCGCCGTCATGCATGGAGGGGTCCTTCGCCTCTTGCGCGGCGCGGTCGAGCAGCCGGCCGGTGTCGGCTTCGCTCATCGTTTTCGGTAGCGGCCGGCCCTTCTTCGGGCTGTCCAGCGTGCCGGTCGGATCGTCGCCGCGCAGGCCCTCGGCATAGAGGAACTTGAAGAACTGCCGGATCGCCGACAATTTGCGCGCCTGCGAGGTGGCGGCAAAGCCGCGCGCGGCGATGTCGTCGAGATAGGCACGGATGTCGGCGCTGGTGGCACCGGCAAGTCCGCCGGCGATCCCGGCGGAAGCGTCCTCGAGGTCGCGGCGATAGGACGAAAGCGTGTTTTCGGCGGCGCCGCGCTCGGCGCTCATCATTTCCAGGAAGGCTTCGATGCGGGCGGCGCTGTTCATTTTTTCGGATTGAGCTTTTCCGGAGGGATACGCACGCTCATTTCCGCCTTTCTCGGCTCGACGAACATGACCAAGGCGAACATCGCGCCATAGACAATGCCGGCCAGAATCGCGAGCGTCACGACAAAGCGAAACAGTGTTGGCATTAATTTTCGCCCGTCGTCTTATTCTGCATTTCCAACCCTGTGTCCTTATGAGACGCCAATCCGGGCAATTCAAGGGAGAAGCCATATCCGGTCTTGGGTGCGTTACGCTTGACGTAAACAGGCTTTTGATGTCGATACGCCGGCAAAGAGGCCCTAGAAGCATGAACGCGCTACCAGCAAATCCTCCGGGCGAGAGCCATGCCGCGCTGCTCGGCCGGCTGGGCGGCCGTTCCATCGTCTTTGTCGGGCTGATGGGCGCCGGCAAGACGGCCATCGGCCGCAAGGTGGCGGCGATGCTGGCGCTGCCCTTTATCGACAGCGATCAGGAGATCGAAACTGTTTCGCGCATGAGCGTCCCGGACCTGTTCGAGCGCTATGGCGAGGCGGAGTTCCGGGCACTGGAGCAGCGCGTCATCCTGCGTGTGCTGGAGCACGGGCCGCAGGTGCTGTCGACCGGCGGCGGCGCCTTCATGAACGCGCAGACGCGCGAGGCGATCGCCAGCCATGGCGTTTCGGTATGGCTGAAGGCCGAAATCGATCTGTTGATGGAGCGCGTTTCCAAGAAGCAGAACCGGCCGCTGCTGAAAAGCGCCGATCCGCGCGCCGTGCTGGAACGGCTGATGGCGGAACGCTACCCGGTTTACGCCGCGGCCGATGTCACCGTGCCGACCCGCGACGACCGCAAGGAGATCATTGCTGCCGAGGTGGTGGACGCGCTGCGCGCCCATCTCGGTGTTGCCGACATCGATGAGGTGCGGTCGTGAGCGCTGATGCAACGGTCTCTGTCGAAGTCGGGCTTGGCGAGCGTGCCTACGACATTTTGATCGGCCCCGGCCTGCTGTCACGTGCCGGCGCCGAGATTTCGCGCTGTCTGCCGGGCACAAGGGCGGCGGTCGTCACCGACGAAAACGTCGCTAGCGCGCATCTCGCAACGCTTGCGGCCGGCCTGGCAAGCGGTGGCATCCAACATGCCGCCATCACGCTGCCGCCAGGCGAAAAGACCAAGAGCTTTGCGCACCTCGAAGAGGTGGTCGACGGCGTGCTGGCCGCCAAGCTGGAGCGCGGCGACGTCGTCATCGCGCTCGGCGGCGGCGTCATCGGCGACCTGGCCGGCTTTGCCGCCGGCATCGCGCGGCGCGGCATGAATTTCGTGCAGGTTCCGACCTCGCTGCTGGCGCAGGTCGATTCCTCCGTCGGCGGCAAGACCGGCATCAACAGCAAGCGCGGCAAGAACCTCGTCGGGGTGTTCCACCAGCCCAAGCTGGTGCTGGCCGATACCGAAGTGCTCGACACGCTGCCGATCCGCGAGTTTCGCGCCGGCTATGCCGAACTGGCCAAATACGGGCTGATCGACCGGCCGGAGTTCTTCGCCTGGCTGGAAGAAAACTGGCGCCAAGTGTTTGCCGGCGGGCCGGAGCGGGCTGCCGCCATCGCCGAGGCCTGTCGTGCCAAGGCCGACGTCGTTGCCCGCGACGAGTTCGAGACCGGCGACCGCGCCCTGCTCAATCTCGGCCACACCTTCGGCCATGCACTGGAGGCGGCGACCGGCTATGACGGCGCACGGCTCGTGCATGGCGAAGGCGTCGCCATCGGCATGGCGCTGGCGCACCGCTTTTCCTCAAGGCTCAATTTGGCGAGCCCCGACGATGCGGCGCGCGTCGAGGCGCATCTTCGCGCCGTCGGCCTGCCCTGGCGCATGGCCGACATTCCGGGCGAATTGCCCGACGCCGAGCAGCTGTTCTCCTTCATCACCCAGGACAAGAAGGTGTCGCGCGGCGCGCTGACCTTCATCCTGACGCGCGGCGTCGGACAGGCCTTCATCGCCAGGGATGTGCCGGCCTCGGAAGTACTGGCGTTCCTCAGGGAGAACCATCCGGGTCGGCACGAAAGCCGCCCGGGATGAGTCAGGCCGGCTGGATCGCGGCTGCAGTGCTCGCCGGCCTCGGCCTGCTGGGCTTCGTCCTGCGCCGGCACCTGCTCGCCGCCTTCGGCTATGAGCTGCAGCGCATCGAGCCGCAGCGCTCGGCGCGCGAGGAACTGCGCGGCGCCGTCGACGATTTCCGCCGCGACGGCCAGGTGGTGCGCGAGGACCGCGCCCGCATCGGCGGCCTGTTCGACCTCGAGGAGCTCGAAGTGTCGGACGTCATGGTCCACCGCACCAATATGCGCTCGGTCAATGCCGATGACCCGCCCGAAGCGGTGGTTCGCGAGATCCTGCAGAGCCCGCACACCCGTATGCCGTTGTGGAAGGGCTCGCTCGACAACATTGTCGGCGTGCTGCACGCGAAGGATCTGCTGCGCGCGCTGAACGAGGTCGGCAACGATTTCTCCCGGATCGACGTGATGAAGATCGCGTCGAAACCGTGGTTCGTGCCCGACACCACGACGCTGCAGGAGCAGCTCAACGCCTTCCTGCGCCGCAAGGCGCATTTCGCCATCGTCGTCGACGAATATGGCGAGGTCGAAGGGCTGGTGACGCTGGAGGACATCATCGAGGAGATCGTCGGCGAGATCGCCGACGAGCACGACATCGACATCCAGGGCGTCAAGCAGGAGGCCGACGGCTCCGTCGTCGTCGACGGCACGGTGCCGATCCGCGACCTTAACCGGGCGCTCGACTGGAACCTGCCGGACGAGGAAGCCACCACCATTGCCGGCCTTGTCATCCACGAGGCGCAGTCGATCCCGGACGAAAAGCAGGCCTTTACGTTTCACGGCAAGCGCTTCGTCGTCATGAAGCGCGACAAGAACCGTATCGCGCGGCTGAGGATCAAGCCGGCGATGCTTGGCGAATGACAGTGCGCACCGTGTGGCAGCCTTGGGCAGTCAGGAGTCTATGACAATCGATCGGCGAAGCCTGCTTCTGGTGTCGATGGCGGCGCTGTTGCCGGGGCAGGCGGCGGCATTGCAGCTGCGTTCGCCGTTGCCCGAAACCTTCGACTATGGGCCGGCCAAGCTCGACATCTATTCCCGCGCGGGCGCAAGCGGCCTGCCGGTCGTCTTCTTCGTCCATGGCGGCGCCTGGCGGGTCGGCAGTCGCGGCAACGTCAATGCCAAGCCGCAATTCCTGCTCGACAATGGCTTCTGCTTCGTCTCGATCGACTACCGGATGCTGCCCGAGGCCGACGTCGCCACCCAGGCGGCGGATGTCGAACTGGCCTATCGATACGTCCGCGCCAACATCGCCAGGCATGGCGGCGATCCGGACCGGATCGTCGCGATGGGCCATTCGGCCGGCTGCCATCTCGTCGCATTGACCGGCCTGCGCGGCGGCCTGCCCGGGGTCGCGGCGCTGATCCTCGACGACACCAGGGCTTACGACCTGGAGGCATTGGCCAGGAGCGGCGGCATGGCAGGGGTCTATGCCCGCGCCTTTCCCGATCCGGCGCAGTGGCGCGCGCTGTCGCCTGTCACCTATGTGGAAGGCCGCAAGCACCCGCCGACCTTCATCGCCCATTCACGGGCGAAAGCCCGCGCGGCGGACGCGCAGGCCTTCGCCGGGCGTCTGCGCGCCACCGGAACCAGGGTCACGCTGTTCGACGGCAGCGCCTATTCGCACATGTCGATCAATCGCGACTTCGGCACCGAAGGCGATGCATTGACAGCGGCGGTGATAGCTTTCCTGAGGGCGAGCCTCGGCTGATCTACCAGCGGGTCTTTTCGCCGGGCGCCGCCGGCTCGATCGCCAGGGCGTGGACGCCGGATTTCAACTCTTCGGCCAGCAGATCGTTGACTGCACGGTGACGCTCGACGCGGCTCATGCCGGCAAAGGCTGGCGCGACGATGCGGACGCGGAAATGCGTCTCGCCGGCGCCGTCGAAGGCAGCGTGATGGCCGGAATCCACGTGATGATGACCGGCATGGAGATGGCTTTCGTTGATGACGTCCAGCCGTTCCGGCGAAAACGCCTTTTTCAGCTTATCTTCCATCGTTGCCTGTATGGACATCGCCGCTTCCCTTCACCACATCTATGTCATCGCACAAAATTCGCCATTCGCCGGTTTTATGCCGCGATTCAGCGGTTAGGGCGATCATCGCGAAAATGTCAATTCTTGTTTCGCATCCGCGAACGGCCCATAAATGGGTGAGATGAAGCCGTACCCAAAATATTTCGAAAAGATTCGTATCCGCCCGGAGAAGGACGCGGAGCTGAAGTCGCGTTCGCCGATCTGCCAGTGGGATGGCTGCAAGGAGGCCGGTACCCACCGCGCCCCGGTCGGACGCATGAAGGAAGGCGAGTATTTCCAGTTCTGCTTCGACCACGTGCGCGAGTACAACAAGGGCTTCAATTATTTCTCGGGCGTTCCCGACACCGAGATCGCGCGCTTCCAGAAGGAAGCCATGACCGGCCACCGGCCGACCTGGAAAATGGGCGTCAACGGCGCCTCGACACGCTCCTCGCCCGACTTCGCCCAGGCGCGTTCCGGCCGTGCCGGCTACTACAATCGCATGCGCGATCCCTTCGACCTGTTCAAAGGCCCGAAGGACCCGCGCGAAGCACGCGAGCGCAAGGCCAAGCCGCTTGAGGCCAAGGCACTGGAAACGCTTGGCCTTGATACAAAGGCAAGTGGCAAGGATATCAAGGCGCGCTATAAGGAACTTGTGAAACGCCACCATCCGGATGCGAATGGCGGCGACAGAGGTTCGGAAGACCGGTTCCGCGATGTGCTCCAGGCGTATCGCGTGCTCAAGCAGGCAGGTTTGTGCTGAGCGACCTTACGGTTCGTGTCGCTTTCCAACTTTCATAGGGTTGGAAAAGGCTCTAAGACCGCCCCCGAACAAAATCGATTACCAGCGAAACGCGGCGTTTCGCTTGTGGAGACGTGATAGAGATGAACAAGGTCGATCGCGACATCGCCAACTTGCCCGACACCACGGTGTCGGTGAAGGAGACATTCGGCTTCGACTCCAAGATGGTGGTGCCGGCCTATTCGGTGACGAGCGAGCATGTGCCCGACATCGATCCGGACTACCTGTTCGACAAGAACACGACGATGGCGATCCTCGCCGGCTTTGCCTATAACCGCCGCGTCATGGTGTCGGGCTATCACGGCACCGGCAAGTCGACGCATATCGAGCAGGTCGCCGCCCGCCTCAACTGGCCTTGCGTGCGTGTCAACCTCGACAGCCATGTCAGCCGTATCGACCTCGTCGGCAAGGACGCCATCGTCGTCAAGGACGGGCTGCAGATCACCGAATTCCGCGACGGCATCCTGCCCTGGGCCTATCAGCACAATGTCGCGCTGTGCTTCGACGAGTACGATGCCGGCCGCCCGGACGTGATGTTCGTCATCCAGCGCGTGCTGGAATCGTCGGGCCGGCTGACGCTGCTCGACCAGAGCCGGGTTATCCGCCCGCATCCGGCCTTCCGGCTGTTTTCGACCGCCAACACGGTTGGCCTCGGCGACACCACAGGCCTCTACCACGGCACCCAGCAGATCAACCAGGCGCAGATGGACCGCTGGTCGATCGTCACCACGCTGAACTATTTGCCGCACGACAACGAAGTGAACATCGTGCTGGCCAAGGCCAAGCACTATCGCGACGGCAAGGGCAAGGAGATCGTCAACAAGATGGTCCGTGTCGCCGACATGACGCGCTCGGCCTTCATCAACGGCGATTTGTCGACGGTTATGAGCCCGCGCACGGTTATCACCTGGGCCGAGAATGCCGAAATCTTCGGCAATATCGGCATGGCGTTTCGGCTGACCTTCCTCAACAAATGCGACGAGCTCGAACGCTCGCTGGTCGCCGAATTCTACCAGCGCGCCTTCGGCGAAGATTTGCCGGAATCGGCGGCGAATGTGGTGCTGGGCTAAGCAGAGTCTCGATGGCGGGTCCGGGCGACAACACGCGAAACAAATCCAAGACCGGCGCTGAGGCCGACAGCTTCAAGCGCGCGGTTACCGTCTGCATGCGCGCCATCGCCGGCGACAAGGATCTCGAGGTCGGTTTCGCCAAGGACCGGCCGGCGCTGGCCGGCAGCCGCGCCCGGCTGCCGGAACTGCCGAAGAAGGCATCAAAGGCGGACATCGCCATTACCCGCGGGCTCGGCGATTCCATGGCGCTGAAGCGCGCCTGCCATGATACGCGCATCCACACCAGGCTGGCGCCGGAAGGCAAACAGGCCCGCGCCATCTACGACGCGGTCGAGCAGGCCCGGGTCGAGGCGATCGGCAGCCGCGCCATGCAGGGCGTTGCCGACAATATCGGCTCGATGCTCGAGGACAAATACGCCAGGGCCAACCTCGCCGACGTCAAGGACAAGGCCGACGCGCCGATCGAGGAGGCGCTGGCGCTGATGGTGCGCGAAAAGCTGACCGGCCGCACTGTGCCGAAGAGCGGCGAACGGCTGGTCGATCTCTGGCGCCCTTGGGTCGAGGAAAAAGCCAGTGCCGATCTCGACGGGCTGTCGGCAAAGCTCGACGACCAGCAGGCGTTCGCCCGCGTCGTGCGCGAGATGCTCGCCTCCATGGAAATGGCGGAGGAGCTCGGCGACGACCAGGAGACGGAAGACTCCGAGGACAACGACGAAAACCAGCCGCAAGGCGAGGAGCAGAGCGAGGAGGGCGGCGAAGACGATTCCGGCTCCGAGCAGTCGCAGTCAGAGGATACCGAGGCATCGTCCGACGACGAGCAATCGGCCGAGACCGAAGCCTCCGACGCCACCGCCGAGGATCTCTCCGACGACGACGATGCCGATGCAGAGACGCCCGGCGAGGCGCGCCGCAACGACAATCCCTTCACCAATCTGCCGAAAGAGATCGACTACAAGGTCTTCACCACCGCCTTCGACGAGACCGTAGGTGCGGAGGAACTGTGTGAGGAGGAGGAGCTCGACCGGCTGCGCGCCTTCCTCGACAAGCAGCTCGCCAACCTTTCGGGCGTGGTCGGGCGGCTGGCCAACCGGCTGCAGCGCCGGCTGATGGCGCAGCAGAACCGCTCCTGGGATTTCGACCTCGAAGAAGGCTATCTCGATCCGGCACGGCTGGTGCGCGTCGTCATCGACCCGATGCAGCCTCTGTCCTTCAAGCAGGAGCGTGATACAAAATTTCGCGACACCGTGGTGTCGCTGGTGCTCGATAATTCGGGTTCGATGCGCGGCCGGCCGATCACGGTCGCCGCGACCTGCGCCGACATTCTGGCGCGCACGCTGGAACGCTGCGGCGTCTCGGTCGAAATCCTCGGCTTCACCACCCGCGCCTGGAAGGGCGGACAGGCGCGCGAGAAATGGTTGAAGGAAGGCAAGCCGCCGAACCCCGGCCGTCTCAACGATCTGCGCCACATCATCTACAAATCCGCCGATCATCCGTGGCGGCGGGCGCGCCGCAATCTCGGGCTGATGATGCGCGAGGGCCTGCTCAAGGAAAACATCGACGGCGAGGCGCTGCTGTGGGCGCATAACCGGCTGATCGCGCGGCCGGAGCAGCGCAAGATCCTGATGATGATCTCGGACGGCGCGCCGGTCGACGATTCGACGCTGTCGGTCAATCCGGGTAATTATCTCGAGCGGCATCTGCGCGCCATCATCGAGCTCATCGAGACGCGCTCGCCGGTCGAGCTTTTGGCCATCGGCATCGGCCACGACGTCACCCGCTACTATCGCCGCGCTGTAACCATCGTCGATGCCGAAGAACTGGCCGGCGCCATGACCGAGCAGCTGGCCTCGCTGTTCGCCGAGGAAACCGTGCGCGACACGCGGCGCGGCGGCATACGGCGCGCCGGATGATTTTTTCCCGCGGCGGCTTTTGGCAGAAGCTTTTGGCCGCCATTGCGTTGTTAGGCATCAGTTTGGCGCCGGCTGTCGCTGCCGGCCCGGCCTCGGTCGAGCCGGCCGAAATCACGGCACGGCCGATCAGCGAATTCCACATCGGCCGGCCGGACAAACAGTTCGGTCCGCTCGAATTCGTCGGCGGGCTCGAAATGACCTCGTCGACGCGCGATTTCGGCGCGCTGTCGGCGCTTCGGTTCCTCAAGCCCGGCAGCGATTTCATCGGCGTCGCCGACACCGGCTTCTGGTTCTTCGGCACCCTCGTCCACGATGCCGACAAGCGGCCTTCCGGCATCCAGAATTTTCGCATGCAGCAGATGGTCGATGCGGCCGGCCAGCCGATCGACGAGAAATGGGCGGTCGATGCCGAAGGCCTCGCGGTCCAGGACGGCATTGCCACGGTCGGTTTCGAGCGCGATCACCGTATCGCAGAGTTCAAGATCGATCCGGATGACATGAAGGCGCCGTTCAGGCAATTGGACTTCCTGATCCCGGCCTGGGAACTTCGGCGCAATCGCGGCTTCGAGACCGTCACCCGTGCCCATCCTTACGGACAGCACGCGGGCGGGCTGGTCGTGGTGTCGGAAAAGAGCCTCGACAAGGCCGGTAACATCTTTGCCGCGATCATCGAAGGGCCGCACAAGGGCGTCTTCACCGTCAAGCGCAATGGCGATTTTGACATCACCGACGGCGCCTTCCTGCCGGATGGCGACCTGTTGCTTCTGGAGCGCAGTTTTTCGATGGCCGGCGGGGTCAAGATGCGGCTGCGGCGCATCTATGGCGAAAGCGTCGAGAAGGGCGCCGTCGCCGACGGGCCGGTGCTGCTCGAAGCCGACATGGGTTACCAGATCGACAATATGGAAGCGCTCGACGTCTGGACCCGCGACGATGGCGCGCTGATCGTGTCCATGATGTCCGACGACAATCACTCGATCCTGCAGCGCAATCTTTACCTGGAATTCATCCTGCACGAGGATTGACGCGCGATCGCGGGCTGCTGCAGGCGCTCGTCGCCGAGCTTCAGAAACCGCAGTAGTCGGTGTGCCGGGCGGAGCCCAAACAGCAATCCGCCCAAAATTGCTCCCGCTAGGCTTTGCTCGCGAGCCAGATGACGTGGCGTGCGCCACGCTTGCCGTTGGCGCGGGTCTTGATCTCCTCGACCGTGAAGCCCGCCTGCTTGAGCCGCCGGGTGAAGCCTGCGTCAGGGCCTTGCGACCAGACCGCCAGCACACCGCCGGGCTTGAGAGCTGCTCTCGCGCAGTTCAGGCCGCCGCCGCTGTAGAGCGCGTCGTTGCCCTTGTAGACGATGCCCTCGGGGCCGTTGTCGACGTCGAGCAGGATCACGTCCCAGGCCGAAGCTTACGATCGGATGAGCTGACCGACATCGGCCTCACGAATGCTGACGCGCGGATCGTCAAGGCAGCCGGCGAACAGCTCGGCCATCGGGCCCCGAGCCCAAATCACGACTGCCGGCACCAGTTCGGCAACGGTGACCTGGGCGTCGTCGCCAAGCTCGGCCAGCGCTGCACGCAAGGTAAAGCCCATGCCGAGGCCGCCGATCAGGATGCTTGGGTTCCGGCGGCCGGCAATCCTTTGACAGGACAGTTTCGCCAGCGCCTCTTCGGAACCGCTGAGCCGGCTGTTCATCAGCTCGTTCGCACCAAGCATGATTGAGAATTCGCCGCCGCGCCGTTTCAGGCGAAGTTCCTGTCCGCCGTCAGGCGTTTTTGTCGAGCCCAGTTGGAGCCAGGGGATCAAAGACTGCCCCTTTGTTCGACCATGATCTTGTCCGAAAACCGGTTCCCACTTTCCGCTAACGCCGACCTTCGGTTCGGGGTCATGGTCTAGGCCGCCAGTGCCGGCTGGCTCCAGCGGGCGGCAAGCAGCCGGTAAGGGATCAGCGCCACCACCGCTATGACCAGTTTGACGCTGAGATCGCCGATCGCCCAGGATACCCAGCGCATCGTCTCGACGGGCAACACGCCCATCAGCGGCGCGGTTTCCAACGCAAAGCCGTCGTTCGGTCCGGCGAAGGCGAAAGCCGCCGCAAAGGCGACGGTGAAAAACACCACCGTGTCGAAGACAGAGCCGACCAGCGTGCCGACAACCGGCGCGCGCCACCAACTCTGCCGGCGCAACCGGTTGAACACGGTGACGTCGAGCAACTGCGCGGTCAGGAAGGCGGCGCCTGAGGCCGCGGCAATGCGCACCAGCCGGTCGGCGGCGGTCTCGAATTCGATCAGGCCGTGGCGAAACAGCAGCGGCGGGATGACGATCGAGCAGATCACCGCTGTCATGAAGCCGACAAAGACGATCCTGCGCGCCACCGCCGGCCCATAACGGCGATTGGCGAGATCGGTGACCAGGAATGAGAACGGATAGGTGAAGGCGCCCCAGGTCAGGATGTCGGCCAGCGACAGCCCGCCGATTGCACCCTGCATCGGGAACTGCACAAGGATGTTCGAGGCCACGACGACAAGCGCCATGGCCGCCACGAAGGGCAGGTACCGCGAGAGGAAAATCATTTTTTTATCCTGGGTAATGGAACCAGCGGAACGCGATCCGGAACCCGGGTCACGCCCTGGAAGGCGGCTGCCGCCGAAAAACTCAGGCGGCCGGCTGTTCGGCGAGCTTCTTGGCGATCTGCTTCTTCAACAGGCGGGCGCGCTGCGACAATTCCTTGGCATCGGCCTTGGCCAGGAAGGCATCGAGGCCGCCGCGATGCTCGACCGAACGCAGCGCGTTGGCCGAAATGCGCAGGCGCACATTCTGGTTCAGCGCTTCCGAGATCAGCGTTACATTGACGAGATTGGGTAGGAAGCGACGCTTGGTCTTGTTGTTGGCGTGGCTCACATTGTTGCCGGACATGACTGCCTTGGCAGTGAGTTCGCAGGTGCGGGACATGATACTAACCTTCGGTTCTCGGTCCTGGCCAAACATTCGACCCGCGCCGGGTGGCGCGCGGTTTCGGTCAGGCGGCCTCATGGAAAAAGTTGGCGTTCCATAGTTGCATTTCGCCGAGGCGTCAAGCTTGGGGTCGCTTCGGGGATGGGGAATCGCACTTTCGGAGTAGGTGTCGTCGGTGAAGCTGCTGGTCGCTCTCCTCAGGAGGAGATGTCGCTGTCCCACGGATCTCTCAAGACCTGGGTTCCTCGCCCACCGCATGATGGTTGCCCTCTCCCCACTTTCGGGGGCGAGGAGCCCAACCTGGAGTGAAGCCGCAACCCTTTCCCTCATCCGGGCCGAGGCAGATCCGCAAATTTGTCGATGGCCGCATTTTGTTCTTGCTTTGTGCCGGCAACTATGCTACTAATTTAGGTATGGTGCTGATTCGCACCGACGACCCGCCCGCCGAGGCGGGTTTTTTTCTGGCCCTGGACCCTCCCCAGCGTTCCCTGCCGACGCCGCCTTTCACATTAAGGCCGGAATTCAGCCTATAAGCGGTCGCACAGGGACATGCCAGACCGGAGCAGCCCGTCCGGTCGACAATCAAGGACCCGCCATGCCTCGTTCTTTCCTCCATGCCCTGGTCGTGCTGATGGCCGTCGCGCTGTCGACGACGGTTTCGGCCGCCGAGCCGCAATCCTTCACGGGCGAGTATTCGGTGTCGTTCCTCGGCCTTTCCGTGGCCAAAGCGAAATTCTCCAGCCACTACGAGGGCGACACCTATTCGATCGAGGGCAGCGTCTCCGCTGCCGGGCTCGCCACTTTGTTCGACGATACGCGAGGCACGATCTCGTCGAAGGGCAAGATTTCGGGCAAGCGGTTGCAGCCGCAGGCGTTCCACGCCGACTACACGTCCGGCAAGAAGGCATCGATGATCGACATCCGGTTTGCCAACGGCGTCGTCACCTCGACCAAGGTCGTGCCTGAGCCGAAGAAGCGCAATCCCAACAACTGGATACCGCTGGCCGGCAGCGATCTCGTATCGGTCCTCGATCCGATGGCCGCGACCGTCATCCATGCCGACAGCCTCGACCAAGTCTGCGGGCGCACGGTGAAGCTTTATGACGGCGAAATGCGTGCCGATCTCAAACTGACCTACGAGTCCAAAGGGTCGATCTCGGTGGCCGGCTACAAGGGCGATACGGTCACTTGCAGGCTGGGCTTCGAGCCGGTGGCCGGTTACCGCAAGAACCGCAAGGCGCTGAACTACCTGAAGAAACGCAGCCGCATCATGGTGACGTTTGCACCAGTCGGCCAAAGCGGCGTATATGCGCCGATCCGCGCCACGGTCAGCACGCAAATCGGTCCGTTGACGATCAGCGCGGAGCGGTTCGAAGCAAACGAATAGGCGTGATGGTGCGCCGCCAACGGGGCACGGGGCGACGGATATGGCGCGCGCAACACTGATCGGCTTCTCCGCGGTCGCCATGTGGGCGCTGCTGGCGCTGCTTACGGATGCTTCGGGCGCCGTGCCGCCGTTCCTGCTTTCAGCAATCACCTTCACGATCGGCACTTGCGTCGGGCTGGTTGCCCGGCTGTTGATGCCGGCAGCCGATGGCGCCGCGAAGATACCGCGCCAGGTCTGGGTGATCGGCATTGCCGGCCTGTTCGGCTACCACTTCTTCTACTTCACCGCGCTGCGCAATGCGCCGGCCGTCGAGGCCAGCCTGATCGCCTATCTGTGGCCGCTGCTGATCGTGCTGGGGTCGGCGCTGATGCCGGGCGAGCGGCTGGCCTGGAACCACGTCGCCGGCGCGCTGCTCGGCCTTGCCGGCACGGTCCTGATCGTCACCAAAGGCGGCGGGCTTGCCTTCGACGCGCGTTATGCCTTCGGCTACGCCATGGCCGGCGTCTGCGCGGTGCTGTGGTCGTCCTATTCGCTGTTGTCGCGGCGCTTCCCGTCGGTGCCGACCAGCATCGTTACCTGGTTCTGCGCCGCCACCGCGGTCCTTTCGCTGGTCTGCCACCTATTGCTTGAACAGACGGTGCTGCCCGCCGGCGCCGGCCAGTGGCTGGCCGTGCTCGGCCTCGGTCTGATGCCGGTGGGGGCGGCGTTCTATGCCTGGGACATCGGCGTCAAGCGCGGCAACATCCAGGTGCTGGGGGCGGCGAGCTATGCCGCGCCGCTGCTGTCCACCCTGGTGCTGATCGCCGCCGGCTTCGCCCAGCCGTCATGGCGCATCCTCGCCGCCTGCGTGCTGATCACCGGCGGCGCGGCACTCGCGGCGAAATCGCTGTTCCTGCGCAAGAGGGCTACGAGCGAGGCAAACGCTTGATGCCGTTTCCCGGCGGCATCGATGCCAATGCCAATGCGACGCTGGTGTTTTCGTTGGCGGCGGCGGTGATTTACGCGTTCAGCCTCGGCATGGCGCCGCGCCTTTCGCGGTCGGCGGCAAGGGCATTGGCGGTGGCGATGCTTGCGGTGCTGGTCGTGCAGCAGGGCGGCCCATGGCTGCTCGGCGCCGCACTCGGCGTCAGTGCCGTCGGCGACGCCCTCCTGTCGCGTGACGGTGAGAAGGCATTTCTCGGCGGCACCGCCAGTTTTCTTGCCGCGCATGTGCTTTACGTCGTGCTGTTCCTGCGTGCCGGCGGCGGCCTCGGGCTGCTTTTGGCCGAGCCGTGGCGAGCAGCGATCGTGCTGGCGATGGCCGTGTCGGTGCTGGCGATGGTTTTCGCGCTCCGGCGCCGCGTCGGCCCTGCCTTGCGTTTGCCGATCGGCGTGCATGCCGCGGCACTGCTTGCCATGGGCATTGCGGCGCTCACCCTGAACAGCGTCGGGGTCATTGGCGGCATCGTCCTGCTCATCCTGTCCGACGGGCTGCACGCCGTGGAAAAGTTCCTGCTGCCCGCCCTCTCGCCGCATCGCATTTGGGTGCGCCATGCGGCATGGGCGCTGTATTACGTCGGCCAGTTGGCGATCACGCTGGGTTTCCTGCTGGGCTAGGTCTGTCGATATTCACGTTATCCCAGCCTGGGAACCGCGAAAGATCCAACGCATGGTGCCCATGGGAATGGCGGGAACCGACCGACTGCGGCCAGCGGATGGTGTTGCGAAACTTGCTTCATGCGGTGTCGCAAAAGTCAGGCGCCAAGCCGTCGTCTTAGACGCGATTTTCGCGACCTTTATCCACTACGGGCACTCCAAGCCTTTGTGACGTTATCCTCGAGGTCGTCGGATCAGAGGGTAAAATTCTCGCTTGACCTAGAGCTGCTCCAGCTTGTTAGCGTAGCGCACAATCGGCAGGGTAGACACATGCGCATTTCGGAGGCGGCTGCTACAAGCGGACTGAGTATCGACACCATCCGCTACTATGAAAAATTGGGTTTGCTTCCGAAGGTCGGGCGAGGACGTGACAGGAGGCGTGACTTCTCGGCAGAAAATGTCGAATGGCTAATACTCCTGTCCTCGCTACGCGAGACAGGTATGCCCATGGAGCAGATGCGATACTTTGCGCGGCTCTATCAGCGGGGCCGCGAAACTCTGCCCGAACGGAAAGCGGTTCTTCTTGACCATGCAGCGCATCTGGACATGCGGCGAGCTGCCTTGGATCGCTGCGCCGAGCTTCTTGGCTACAAGCTCAAACGATATAACGAGATGGCAGAAGAAGTGTCATGAGAATTATTGTCGTCGGCGCGGAAGGTGACATCGGGAAAGCGGTTTGCGAGGAGTTGGGTTCCCGCCACGCGATCATCAAGGCCAGCCGTTCTAGTAGCGACATTCAGGTTGATATGGCTGACCGTGCATCGCTCGACGCCATGTACGCCAAATGTGGCAAAGTGGATGCCGTCATCTCGACCGCAGGCAATGTTCATTTCGGGCCGCTTGGCAAGTACACCGAAGAGACGTTCATGATTGGCCTGCGCCATAAGGTCATGGGCCAGGTCAATCTGGTGTTGGCAGGGTTGGCCACTGTCAGCGATGGCGGCTCGTTCACACTAACTAGCGGAGTGCTCGACCGCGACCCCATTCGGATGGGAACAGGGGCAGCAACAGCAAACGGCGCGCTCGGCGGTTTTGTTCTTGGTGCGGCGATCGAGATGCCGCGCGGTCTCCGCATCAATGTTGTGAGCCCCGGACTTCTGGACGTGTCCGTGCCGAGATATGGCGAATGGTTTCCCGGTCACGAGCCCGTTTCGTCGAAACGGGTAGGGCTGGCCTATGCGAAGAGCGTGGAAGGGGCCATCACCGGCCAAGTGATCATCGTCGGGTAGTTTCGCAGAAAGGGTTGGGACATATCGGCTGTCCCCTGAATAGCAAGGGTAGTTTCCATCGGATGTGGTCGTTGGATACCAAGCGTCAGGTCTTCATCACTATGGCGTTCCCGGCAGCCAGCCTGGTTCGGCAAGTTCGAAGGCGGCGAAATCGAAACCCGGCGCCACGGTGCAGCCGACCAGGGTCCATTCGCCGAGGCTGCGTGCCGACTGCCACCAGCCTGCCGGCACGACGATCTGCGGCCGCTCGCCTGCAGCGAGCCCGGTACCGAGGATCTCCTCGATGACGGGACCGCCTTCTCGATGTATCGACAGCGCCAGCGGCGCACCGTCATAGAAATGCCAGACCTCGGCCGCGTCCTTGACCCGGTGCCAGGCCGACAATTGGTCCTTCTCGAGGAGGAAATAGATCGCCGTCGAATGGCCGCGCGTGCCTGCCGCGCCGTCGCGAAAGGTCTCGGCATACCAGCCGCCTTCCGGATGCGGCTTCAGGCCGAGCAGAGCGATGATTTCGGCGGAACTGGTCATGACCCTAGCTCCTGGCGCCGCTCAGAAATTGTCCTTGCGCTTGCGAATCTCGGCGAACACTTCGGCGTCGGAGGCCTTCTCCAGGCCGAGATGTCTGCGGATCGCCGGATCGTGCCAGCGCAGGAACGGATTGGTCGACAGTTCCTCGCCGATCGTCGTCGGCAGCGTCGGCTTGCCGTCGGCGCGCAACGCCTCGACTTTCGCGGCGCGCTCTTTCAGCGCCGAATTGGTCGGGTCGACGGTCAGCGCGAAACGGGCGTTGGCCAGCGTATATTCATGGCCGCAATAGACGACCGTGTCGGCCGGCAGCGCCGCGAGCTTCTTCAGGGATTCGTACATCACCGGCGGCTTGCATTCGAGCAGCCGCCCGCAGCCGAGCGCAAACAGCGTGTCGGCGGCGAATGCCACTTTCGACGCCGGCAGATGATAGGTGACATGGCCCGCAGTGTGGCCGGGCGTGGCGATGACCTCGATCCGCTCGTCGCCGAGGCGGACAACCGAGCCCTGTTCGACGGTTTCGTCGATGCCGGGAATCTTTGCCTTTTCGGCTTCCGGACCGACAATGCGCAGCTTGAAACGCTCCTTCAGCGCCAGATTGGCCTCGACATGGTCGAGATGGTGGTGGGTGGTCAGGATCATCGTCGGGGTCCAGCCGGTGCGCTTGATGGCCGCCAGGATGGGCGCCTCCTCGGGCGCATCGATGAGCGCCGTCTGGCCGCTTTTCGGGTCGTGCACCAGCACGCCGAAATTGTCGCTGCGGCACATGAATTGTTCGATCTCGACCGGCATCGCATCTCTCCCTTTATTGCCGCAGACATAGGGCGCCTGCCAGCCGATGTCATCTGCCTTTGTTGAACTTGGACTGCTTCGAAGCTACCGTTCCGCGCATGCATTCAGACATTGTCGATCTCCGTTCTTTTTATTCGACCACGCTCGGCCGCCTGGCCGAACGCTCGATCACCATGGCGCTGTCCTCGATATGGGCCGTAGTGCCCAACGAGCGGCTGGTCGGCCTCGGCTATACCTTGCCGTGGCTAGAACGCTTCGGCAGCGATGCCGAGCGTGTCTTTGCCTTCATGCCGGCAACACAGGGCGCGGTGGTCTGGCCGGCGACGGGGCCGACGGCGACCGCGCTGGTGTTCGACGAGGAACTGCCGCTGGTCGATTCCTGCATCGACCGCATGCTGCTCGTCCATTCGCTCGAACATGTCGAGAACCCGCGCGAGACGCTGAACGAGATCTGGCGGGTGCTGTCGCCTGCCGGCCGTGTCGTCATCGTGGTGCCCAACCGGCGCGGCGTCTGGGCGCGCTTCGAGCATACGCCTTTCGGCAATGGCCGGCCGTTCTCGCGCGGCCAGCTCACCGAATTGCTACGCGAAGCGAATTTCACGCCGGCGGCATGGTCCGATGCGCTGTTCTTCCCGCCGTCGCCGCGACGTTTCATGATGCAGTTCCACAATGTGCTGGAACGCGCCGGCCGGCGCTTCTGGCCGATCTTTTCGGGCGTTATCGTCGTCGAGGCGCAGAAGCGGCTTTATCAAGGCGTGCCGGTTGCCCAGCGCGCGTCCCGCCGCGTCTTCGTGCCGGTTCTCTCGCCGCATGGCGCGCCGACGCTTGGCCGGGCTGTCGCGGGCCAAACGTCCGGCGCCGCCAGGATGACGCGTTCGTGATCCGACGCAGGCTTTTTCTCACCTATCTGTCGCGGACGGGTTCGCTGCCCGATTGAAGGCATACGCAATCGGTTCTATGACCGGCGATTTCTATGACCGGGCTTCGGCACCGCTTCCGAATGCAAGGATTCACTCATGGCTGATCATCCGGATGTCGAGGCCAGCGCCCAGAAGCTTGCCGCGTCGATCGAAGCCAGCAGCCTGCGTGAGCAGCTGGCAACAATCAAGATAGCGCTGACCACCTCGCCAGTGCGAAAACAATTGTTTTGGGCCGCAATCGGCATCGTCGCCGTCATTGTCGCAACCTCGGTCGGGCAGATTCTGCTCAATCGCTGGAACCAGCCGTTCTTCGACGCGCTGGCGCGGCGCGACATGCCGGCCTTCCTGCATCAGCTTCTGGTCTTTGCGGCAATAGCCGGCGGGCTGCTTCTGTTTAACGTGGGCCAGACCTGGCTCGACCAGATGATCCGCCTGAAGCTGCGCGAGGCGCTGACGCTCGACCTGATCGGCGAGTGGATGCGGCCGGCGCGCGCCTTCCGGCTGGCCCATGCCGGCGCCATCGGCGTCAATCCCGACCAGCGCCTGCAGCAGGATGTCGCGCATCTCTCGGATCTTTCCACCGGCCTCGGCATCGGCCTGCTGCAGTCCTGCATCCTGCTTGCCTCATTCGTCGGCGTCTTGTGGTCGCTGTCTTCCGGCTTCGTCTTCCACATAGGCGGCCATTCGCTGGCCATACCCGGTTACATGGTCTGGGCGGCGATCCTTTATGCGGGCACCGCCTCCTGGTTGAGCTGGTTGGTCGGGCGGCCGCTGATCCGCTTCAACAACGATCGCTATACGCGTGAAGCGGAGCTGCGTTCTTCGGTGGTTCGCGTCAACGAGAATGTCGATGCCATCGCGCTGGCGCATGGCGAGGCCGATGCCAGGCGCCGCCTCGAATTCGATCTCGGCATGGTGCTGGGCGCCATGCGGCACATCTACCGCGCCCAGATCAATCTTTCCTGGGTCACCGACACCTACGGCTGGATCACTGTCGTCGCGCCGATCCTGGTCGCCTCACCGGTCTATTTCGCCGGCGATATCAGCTTTGGCGGTCTGATGATGGCAGTCGGTGCCTTCAACCAGGTCCATTCTTCGCTGCGTTGGTTCATTAACAATATCGGCGGCATCGCCGATTGGCGCGCTACGCTGATGCGGGTCGCCGACTTCCGCATCGCGCTTGGCGACACCGACGCGCTGCACCATACGGAAAGGCGCATTTCGTTCGGCGAAAACCCGGACGGCAGCCTGACCTTCGAGAAACTCGAGGTCGCCTCGCCGGAGGGATGCACCAAGCTTGCCGAGCCGCATGTCGAAATCCGCGCCGGCGACCGCGTCATGATCACCGGAGATCCGGGCGCCGGCAAGACGCTGTTCTTCCGGGCCATTGCCGGTCTGTGGCCATGGGGCAGCGGACGGATCGGCATGCCGGCCGGAGAAGCGCCGATCTTTGTTCCGCGTACCCCTTATTTCCCGCTCGGCAGGCTGCGCGAGGTGCTCAACCATTCAGGCGGCGCGGCGGAGGCGAGCGATGCCGAGATCTCGGAGGTGCTGGCCGATGTCGGGCTGCAACGCCTGTCGTCCTCGCTCGATCGCTCGGCGCGCTGGGAGCGTGAGCTCAGCGACGACGAGCAGCGTCTGCTGGCCTTTGCCAGGCTGGCCTTGCGACGGCCGAAATGGGTGATCATCGACGAGGCGCTGGATGCGTTCGACGGCCCGACGCTGAGGCAAGTGCTGTCGATGCTGGAGAAGCGCCTTCCGGACGCCGCGATCCTCAACATCGGCCGCGGCCAGCACAATGCCCGCTTCTTCCGGCGGGCGTTGACCATCGTCAAGGATGCCGGCCAACCGCCCCTCAAGCCGGTCCGTATCAGGGCAGGTGCCATCGAACCGCCTCCGGCCATCGCCTCGGCCGGCGGCAAGAAATAGAAGGGCAAGCTTTATTTCGCCGCGATCGCGGCGAAAAACTGTCGCGATCGTTTCAGATGGGTACGTTCCGATCGGCCATGCTTGACGCTCTCGCCCTGCTCGCCTGCCTTGCCTGCGCCCCCGCAGCACCTGCGGCCGCGCCGGCCAATGCACTTGCCGTCGATGTCGAGCTGGTGCTGGCCGTCGACATCTCGCAGTCGATGGATGAAAGGGAGTTTGCCCTGCAGCGCGCCGGCTATGTCGCGGCGCTGCGCCATCCCGACTTCATCAACGCCGTGCGTGCCGGCACCTCTGGCCGCATCGCCATTGCCTATTTCGAATGGGCCGGCACCATCCGCGACGACGCGGTCATTGCCTGGCAGGTCGTCGACAGCAAGGAGAGCGCCAACGCTTTCGCCGACAAGATCGCGGCCCGCCCGTTCAGAAGCTTTCGCGGCACCTCGATTTCCGGCGCAGTGGCTTTCGGCGCCGAGCTTTTCAACGGCACGGCCTTCACCGGCAAACGTCGCGTCATCGACGTCTCGGGCGACGGCCCAAACAACACCGGCTTGCCGGTCACAACGGCACGCGATGCGGCGCTGGCGAAGGGCATCGTCATCAACGGGCTGCCGATCCTGATCAGCCCGTCACCCACCTTCAGCCATCTCGACCGGTATTATGCCGAATGCGTCACCGGCGGGCCGGGCTCGTTCGTGCTGCCGATCTATGCTGCTTCCGAATTCGCCACCGCCACTCGCCGCAAACTGATCCTCGAGGTCAGCGGCATCGAGTATCCCAAGGTGGATCCGAGGACGATCCGCATCGACACACCGATCGACTGCCTGCAAGGCGAGCGCGACCGGCGGTTTTTCTCGGACCCATATTTCCCGGAACTCGACCGATAAGGCTGGCCGAGGGGTAGGTTAGGCCGGTGGCAGGCCGAAGGCCGGGAACAGAGATGGCCCGAGCGGCCCTATGAAGATCGTCAAGGAAGCGATCCCGCCCTCGGCTGCGTCGAACACATGCAGGGAATGGGCCCGCCATTCAGGGCCATCGTGGCTGCGGGAATAAACCCCGACCGCCGGCTGGGCATTGGCCCGAGTGGCCAGCGTGCGGAAGCCGCCAAACCTCGGCCAGACGGTCTCGAAGAAACCGCGGATCGCTTCGCGGCCTTGATACCATTCGCGCCAAGGCGGCATTGTATAGATGGCGTCCTCACGCAGCAGCTCGATCAAGCTGTCGAGATTGGCGGCCTGCCAGGCCTGCATGTAGCGTTCGAGCAGCAGGCCTTCTTCGGGGCTGGGCCGTGATCGGCTGGCCGGCCGTCCCTGGGGATAGCGCGCCGCCAGCGTTGCGCGGGCGCGCTGCAACGCGCTGTTGATCGAAGCCGTCGATCCGCCCAGCAAACGCGCCGTCTCGACGGCCGACCATCCCAGGACGTCGGCAAGCAGCAGCGCGGCGCGCTGCCTGGGCGGCAGATCCTGGATCGCGGCGACGAAGGCGAGCTGGACGGCCTCGCGGCTCTCGTAACGAGCTTCCGGACCTGGCTCGCTGCCGGCAATGTCTGGAAGCTCGGCGTCGGGGTAGGGCTCCAGCCAGGCGATGTCGGCTACGGGCCCGCCTATGGCCGCCCCGTGCGAGGGCGGCCGTCCGGGTTCCCGGAGAATGCGACGCGCCCTCGACCTCGCCTTGATGGCGTTGAGGCAAGCGTTGGTCGCGATCATGTAGAGCCAACCACGAACCGAACCTCGCCCGTCGAACTCCGACCTGGCGCGCCAGGCGCGAAGCAACGTGTCCTGGACGAGGTCGTCGGCCTCGTGCAGCGAACCCATCATGCGATAGCAATGCAGCTTGAGCTCGCGGCGATGGGCGGCCATGACCTTCTCGAAGGCCAGCCGATCGAGGATCGGCTGGCGTGCTGGTTCCAGAGGTGGTTGAGCGTCTGTCATGCGGCTGTGCGGTTACGAGTGAGCTTTGCATTACGCGCGCCTCAGGCGGCCGGTGCAAGCCCGCTCCCGCTCACCATGAAGGAACTGCCTTGCGGCTGGCCGGTGGCGAGCGCGACCACCGCCCGTCCGACGTCGGCCGGGGTTTGCATGTCGGTCATGGCGGCGATGAAGTCCGCCGGCTGGATGCCCATATAGGCAGCGACGCTGTCGACGCCGGCCTTGCCCACGCCGGTTTCCGGCATGATGCGCATCGGCGCGAGCGCCATGAAGCGAAGGCCGAGGCCGAGTCGGTCGGCTTCCTTCTGGCTATGACCGGCCAGGAACATCTGCATGCGTTTTGCGCCGGCATAGCCGCCGGTATTGGGTGGCCCGCCGGTCAAGGCCGCGCCACTGGAGATCAGAACGATACGGGTTCCCGGCTTGAACGGACGCCGCAGAGCGGCCCGGCAAAACAGGAACGATGCCTTGACGTCCGTGTCCCAATTTGCGGAGAACGCCTTCCAGTTCTGTTCGTGCAGCGGCGCGGAAGGGGCCAGCGCGCCTGCGCAGATTACCAGCACGTCCGGCTCCAGCGCGGCGAAGACCTTATCGGGGGCGGAGTCCACCGTCGCATCGACCGCGAGCGTCTTCACGCCCGAGACCTCCCAGGCAAATTGCGCCAGGGCCTGTTTTCCGCGGGCGACGGCCAGCACCGTCGCTCTCTCGTTGAGGGCGGCCTCCGCGATGGAGCGGCCGACCCCACGGCTGCCTCCGACAACTACAACATTCTGACCTTGCAACGATCCCATGGATCACCTCTCTGTTCCCGGCCGCCGGACCATCCAGGCGCCCTCATCGACAAGGACAGCGCAGGGGGGTGGAAATCATCGGTGCCAGGGGGAAATATTTTTCAGGTGACAGCAGGGCTCGCGCACGGCCCTGTTCGGGGCAGCAACGGCAGAGGCGCGTCGGTTTGTATTCAGGGTCATTACCGCGGGGGTAATCGACCAACGCGCAAGGTCTCGGCAAACTGCTCCCATCAAGCCGGTTGTCCGGCTTCGACCACCAGGGAGTACAGCCATGACCGCCTACGCCGTCGCGCATATGCGCCAGGTCACGCCGGGGCCGCAGATCGTCGAGTACCTGCACAAGATCGATGCCACGCTGGAGCCGTTTGGCGGGCGCTTCATCGTGCATGGCAGCGAGGTGGAAGTCGTTGAAAACACCTGGCCGGGCCACCTCGTCATGATCGAATTTCCAGACATGCAGCAGGTGCGTGCATGGTACCGCTCGCCCGCCTATCAGGAGATCTTGCCGCTGCGCACCGAGAATTCTCAGTCCGACGTGGTCCTGGTCGATGGCGTCCAGCACCCGCACAAGGCCACCGACGTTCTCGAAGAAGGGGACGATCTGCGACGATTGGCTCTTATCGTTTCAGCAGGAATACCGCTTGCTGGCCGAAAAAGTTCCAGAACCACCAAGGCATGGAGAAGCCGATCCGCTGGCCGTTGGCGTCGAGCGCGGTTGCCTTTTCCACCGTCGCGCCAAGCTCGTCGCACAGATTGACGAAGTCGCGAATGGTGCAGAAATGGATGTTGGGGGTGTCATACCAGGAATAGGGTAGGTCCTTGGTCACCGGCATGCGGCCGTTGAACAGCAGCGAAAAGCGCACCCGCCAGTGACCGAAATTCGGGAATGAGACGATGGCGCGGTTGCCTATCCTGAGCAGTTCGTCGAGCACCAATTTCGGATTGCGGGTCGCCTGCAAGGTCTGCGACAAAACGACAAAGTCGAAGCCCTTATCGGGATAGAATTGGAGATCCTTGTCGGCATCGCCCTGGATGACCGACAGGCCGCGCGCCACGCATTCGTTGACGCCGCGCTGCGACAGTTCCAGCCCGCGACCGTCGACCTTCTTGGTCGCCTGCAGCAATTCGAGCAACAGGCCGTCGCCGGAACCGACGTCCAGTACCCGCGACTGCGGCGGGATGAGATCGGCGACGACCTCGAGGTCGACGCGCTGGGCGCGGTTGACGCTCATGGGCTCGCCTTCTGCCTGGCGCATGATCCTGATCCGAAAAGTCTGCAACTTTTCGGGGTCATGCGCTGATGCCTGGCGCGTGATCCTGATCCGAAAAGTCTGCAGCTTTTCGGGGTCATGCGCCGAGCCCTCTGGCCCGCGCCGCCGAGGCGATGAAGCCTTTGATGGCGGCAAACAGTTCCGGCTCGTCGAGCAGGAAGGCGTCGTGGCCACGGTCGGTTTCGATCTCGACGAACGATACCGAGGCGCCGGCCGCGTTCAGCGCGTGCACGACCGAGCGGCTCTCCTCGGTCGGGAACAGCCAGTCGCTGGTGAACGAAACCAGGCAGAAGCGCGTCTTGGTGCCGGCGAAGGCATCGGCCAGCCGGCCGCCATGGTCGGCGGCGAGATCGAAATAGTCCATCGCCCGGGTCATGTAGAGATAGGAGTTGGCATCGAAGCGATCGACGAAGGTCATGCCCTGATGGCGCAGATAGCTCTCGATCTGGAAGTCGGCATCGAAGCCGAAGGTCAGGGCTTCGCGATCCTGCAGGTTGCGGCCGAACTTGCGGTGCAGCGCTGCTTCCGACAGATAGGTGATGTGAGCGGCCATGCGCGCCACCGCCAGCCCCTTTTCCGGCCGCTTGCCGTGCTCGAAATATTTGCCGCCATGCCAGTCCGGGTCGGCCATCACTGCCTGCCTGCCGACCTCGTGGAAAGCGATGTTCTGCGAAGAATGGCGGGCGCCGGTGGCGATCGGCAGCGCCGAGAAGACGCGCTCGGGATAGCTCGAGGCCCATTGCAGCACCTGCATGCCGCCCATCGAGCCGCCCAGCACGCTGAACAGCTGTTCGATACCGAAATGCTCGACCAGCATCAGCTGCGCGCGCACCATGTCGCGGATGGTGATGATCGGCAGGTCGAGCCCGTAGGGCTTGGCGGTGGCGGGATTGGTCGAGGCGGGGCCGGTGGAGCCGAGACAGCCGCCGATGACGTTGGACGAGATGACGAAGAAACGATCGGTGTCGATGATCTTGCCGGGGCCGATCAGCACTTCCCACCAGCCCGGCTTGCCGGTCACGGGATTGGTGTTGGCGACATGCTGGTCGCCGGTCAGCGCATGGCAGACGAGGATGGCGTTGGAGCGCTCGTCGTTGAGCGTGCCATAGGTCTGGTAGGCGATCTGGAACGGCGACAGCAGCGTGCCGGCGTCGAGCTTGAGCGGCTTGTCGGCGCCGAAACGCAACACCGGGCTCGACGGCTGGTCGGCCTCGTTGTTGGTTTTTCGCGCGCGCAAAGCGACCATCACATCTCCTTGCCCGGCCTTCAGTTGTCCACCGCCGGTCTGGGCAACAACCAGCCAGGGCAACAAAAAACCGGCCATGCCTTCGCAAAGCCGGTTACAAGATGCAAACGGCCCTTTAGCAAGTTGTTTAACGTGGCTGCAAGCCGACCGGCCAAATCACCACGGAACTTTCGCTGCTCTTCTAGGACCGACGCATGGCTTCGTCAACGGCAAGTTCTTGATCCCGAATTGCCGCCCCTCGACATTCCGGGCCACGGCTTGTATTTCCGCTGCGGCCTCCGGATGGAGGCAATCTCGACGGATTTCATGGAATGAGCCAGATACCGGATCAGACACGTCCAAGGCCCCGCGCCGGCATCATGGACATCGAAGCCTATGTGCCCGGCAAGAGCGCGGCGCCTGAAGGTGTCGCCAACGTCCATAAATTGTCGTCGAACGAGAACCCGCTCGGCCCTTCGCCAAAGGCGATAGAGGCCGCGCGCGCGGTCGCCGACAAGCTCGCGGTCTATCCCGACGGCAGCGCCAGGCGCCTGAGGGAAGCGATCGCCGAGGTGCACGGGCTCAACCCGGCGAACATCGTCTGTTCCAACGGCTCCGACGAGATTCTGGGCCTGCTGGCGCAGACCTACCTCGCGCCCGGCGACGAAGCGATCATCACCGAACACGGCTTCATGGTCTACAAGATCTACATACAGTCGGCCGGTGCCGTCCCGGTGACGGTCAAGGAGACCGATGAACGCGCCGATATCGATGCGATCCTCGCCGCGGTGACGCCGCGCACCAGGGTCATCTTCCTTGCCAATCCAAACAATCCAACCGGCACCTACGTGCCGTTCCAGGAGGTGCGCCGCCTGCATGCCGGCCTGCCGCGAAACGTGCTTCTGGTGCTGGATGCAGCTTACGCCGAATATGTCCGGCGCAACGATTATGAAGCCGGCGTCGAGTTGGTGGGCAGCGCGGAAAACGTGGTCATGACCCGCACTTTCTCCAAATTGGGCCTGGGCGGGGCGCGGATCGGCTGGATGTATGCGCCAATGCATATCATCGACGCGATCAACCGCGTGCGCGGACCCTTCAACGTCAATGCGACGGCTATCGAGGCCGGTATCGCGGCGATCCGCGACCGCGGCCATATCGAGCGCAGCGTGGCGCATAACGAGACCTGGCTGGCATGGCTGACCGAGCAATTAAGCGGGCTTGGTCTGCGGGTGACGCCGAGTGTCGGCAATTTCATCCTTATCCACTTTCCCGAGGACAAAAAGCATTCGGCGGCGGCCGCCGATGACTACCTCAGTGCGCGCGGCTACATATTGCGGCGCGTTTCCGGCTACGGTTTTCCGAACGCGCTGCGCATGAGCATCGGCACCGAAGAGGCCAACCGCGGCGTTGTCGCAGCACTCGCGACATTCCTGAAAAGCTAGAACACCATGACCTCACCGATGTTCGAAAAGATCGCGCTGGTCGGCATCGGCCTGATCGGCTCGTCGCTGGCGCGCGTCATCCGCCGTGAGGGGCTCGCCGGCCAAGTCGCGATTTCGACGCGCAGCGAAGCGACGCTGGCGCGGGCGAGCCTACTCGCCCTCGGCGACACCTACACGATGGATGCGAAAGAGGCGGTTCGCGATGCCGATCTGGTCGTCGTTTCGGTGCCGGTCGGCTCTTCGGGTACCGTCGCCGCGGAAATCGCGCCGACGCTGAAGAAGGGCGCCATCCTTACCGATGTCGGCTCGACCAAGGCATCGGTGATCGCGCAGATGCAGCCGCATGTGCCTGATGGCGTGCACTTCATTCCCGGCCATCCTTTGGCCGGCACCGAAAAGTCGGGACCAGATGCCGGTTTTGCGGAACTGTTCGAGAACCGCTGGTGCATCTTCACGCCGCTGCCCGGCACCGATCCCGCGGCACTGGAAAGGCTCTCGGAATTCTGGCGCCGCTGCGGCTCCAACATCGACACGATGGACCCGCAGCATCATGACATGACGCTGGCCATCGTTTCGCACCTGCCGCACATCATCGCCTATAACATCGTCGGTACCGCCGACGATCTGGAGTCGGTGACCAAGTCCGAGGTCATCAAATACTCGGCTTCCGGCTTTCGCGACTTCACCCGTCTCGCGGCGTCCGACCCGACCATGTGGCGTGACGTCTGCCTGCACAACAAGGACGCCATCCTCGAAATGCTGGCGCGATTCTCGGAAGATCTGTCCTCGCTGCAGCGGGCGATCCGCTGGGGCGACGGCGAAAAGCTGTTCGACCTGTTCACCCGCACCCGCGCCGTCCGCCGCTCGATCATCGAGGCCGGCCAGGACATCGACGTACCGGATTTCGGTCGCCAGGCAGTCGAACACCCGCCGAAGGGATAAGCCGCGGCAGGCCGATCGCAGTCCCGACCGCCTAGTCAAGCGGCTTGATCTTGCCGAGCGGGATGAAGCCGAGCGAGGCCTTGCCCCTGACGATCTTCAGCGGCATCGACGGCTGGTTGCCGAGCAGCGCCAGTCCGGCAAAGCCGGTTTGGATCTCTTTCTTCTGCTCGGGGATGGCGGTGGCAAGGATCGCCGCCACGGCCTTTGGATCATTGAGCTTGATCGTCAGATCGGCATTTATGAGACCGTCGTCATCGACCGACAGCGGTCCGGAAACGGTGATGCGCGCAGTTCCGGACGACAGATCGAGCTCGTGGATTTCGGCCGCGAGGCCGCGCAGGCTCTTCGAGTTTGCCTTGATCAGCGTCACGCCGTTCTTCAGCGTCACATCGCCGCTGCCATCGAGCGGCGGCAAGACGCGCCCGTCGATGGCCGCCGCGTCGATTTCGAGATCGGTGAAATTGCCGGCATAGTCGATGTCCGGGCCGTTTGGGCGCAATTGCCCGCTGGCAGTTCCGGCGCTGAACAGCGAGACGGGATCGGCATCGTCTGCCGGATCGGTCTGGCCGGACAGGCCTTCTGCCTGCAGCGAGAGGCGTCTCGGCAGCGGCCAGGACAGCTTCATGTCGGCCCGCAGATCATCCCAGTCGATCCAGAGCGGGGTCATGCCGGGAACGGAGGTCCTGAGTGGCCCCCTGAGCTCGGCGGCAGGCGACAGAAGCCGCGTGATCTGGGTGGCAGCGTTGATCTTGCCTGTCGATGCCGCGACGTTGCGGCTGTCGTCCTCGTAAGCCAGACTGTCGCAGGAAAGGGTGAAGCTGAAGGGATAGCCGCTGACCGCGAGATTGGCACAGTCGGCCTTGATGCCCTTGTCATCGAGATCGGCGACCGCCTTGTCGGTGGCGCTCTCGACCAGATCCGCCAGGTAGAACCAGCCCGCGCTGTAGATGCCGAACAGCACGAGAATGAAAGCGGCAAGCCACAACAGGCGGCGACGCTGGCTGGGCGGCGGGCGCTCGTCACTTGACGTCATGCTGCGGCTTTCGTTAACGCGGGTGGCACGGGCGGGCTGTCGCTTGCGGCAACAACAGGTAGACGGACTGAAACACCACCGGTGGAGTGGCTCGTCACAATCAGGCTTGGCGATATGGGCGATTTTTGGGTTTTTGGCTACGGCTCACTGATCTGGCGGCCGGGATTCGCGCATGTCGAGACGCGGCGTGCCCGCCTGCATGGCTACCGCCGTTCGCTCTGTGTCTATTCTTTCGTGCATCGCGGCACGCGCGAACGGCCGGGCCTGGTGCTCGGACTCGACCGCGGCGGCTCCTGCATCGGGCTGGCGTTCCGGGTCCCAGGCGAGCTGCGCAACGAGGCCATCACCTATCTGCGCGAACGCGAGCTGGTCACCAACGTCTATCTCGAACGTGTGCTCAGCGTTCGCCTCGACAAGAGTGAAACGGATGGGAGCGGGACGGTCGAAGCCATCGCCTATGTCGTGGACCGCAGCCACGAGCAATATGCCGGTGCGCTCGACCCGGCCGAGGCGGCGGCCGTCGTTCGCGGCGCCGTTGGCCAGTCGGGGAGGAATGAGGATTACGTGCTCAGCACGCTGGAGCACCTCGAAGCACTGGGTATAAGCGATCATTGGCTGGAAGACGTGACGAGACGGATCACGACATAGCGCCTTTTATCGCGTTACCATGATGTTTTCGGTGTCGTGACGCGGGCTACATCCTGAAAATCTGTTTACCAAGATCGGCGCGATCCAGGCTGTTTGCCACCGCAAGCTTGAACTCGGTCAGCGCGTGGAGACCGCCGACAGGAACGTGGAAGCCCGGCTGGCCAAAGATGTCGATGATCTCGCGTAGGACAGGCCGGTCGGCTTCGGCCGGTGGTGAAAAGAAATAGCGATAAATATTCGCCCTGATCTCGACACCGCTCAGCAAGACATCGAAATTGTGCAGTTCGAAGCGCTCGGCACTCATGCCGCCATTGATCACGATCTGTCCGCCAAGCGCCAGGGTGCGGATCAATTCGCCGCTGACAGGTCCGCCGACATTGTCGATAATCCCGTTCAATCCGGCGCCGCCGGTGATATCCATCAGCGCTTCCCGGATGCTTGCCTTCAAGTCCGAAAAGTCAAGAATGGCGGCGGCGCCAAGCGTCTCAGATCGAAGCTTTGGTGCGAGCGCCGCACCAGCGCGATGACGTTGATGCCGCGTCGCTGGGCGAACTGCATCACCATTGTCGAAATCGACGAATAGCCGGCCGTGACAGCCAGCCACTGCCCAGGCCGCACGCGGGAATCCACCACCAAATCCCACGCGGTAATGGGGTTCACCATCTGCCCGGCGCGTTCGACCGAATAGCCGGCAGGCAACGGGATCAGCCATTCGGCGGGAATGGCCGCGTACTCGGCCCAACTGCCATAATAGCTGAACGCGACAAGCGTGCCCGGTTCCAGCAAGACGTTCGCGCCAACGGCTTCGACGATGCCGGCACCGTGGTTTCCCGCGATCTGCCGGGGAAAATGCGGCTTCTTCGGTTCGGGATAGAGGTTCTGGATAAACAGGAAGTCGCCCGGATTGATCGAAGCCGAGACCATCCTGACCAGCACCTCGCCGTCGCCGATGCGCGGCATCGGCAGGTCGTCCATGTAGAGCACGTCGCGCGGCGAACCGATGGCGTCAAATACGATTGCTTTCATGCCGTTCTCCATAACAAATGATCCCAGGCCAACAGTCTGGGCCCGGCCCGACCGCGTCGGCGCGGCGGAACCTACGGTCGGCCGGCAAAAGTCAGAATTGGCAGATTTGACAATCTATGTGCCAGATTTGCCAGATCGTTTCTTCAGAGGCTGCTGGTTTGGATATCCGGGACCAGCGCCTTGAGCCGGACACGGCGCGACGGGTCGCGGCTTTGTGAAGCGCCGGCGGGTTGGCAAGGAGGCTATGCGTTTGACGTTGCCACGGCGCGACATAGGTTAGCCCAGTCGGCGGCTCCCATCCGCCCCAGCATGAATCACCATGGAGATCAGTCTTGCAGAAACGTCGTCTCGGTCGCACCGACCTATCCATCGCGCCATTGGTTCTGGGCGGCAATGTGTTTGGCTGGACCGCCGATGAGAAAACCTCGTTCGACCTGCTCGATGCCTTCATTGAGGCCGGTTTCAACGCCATCGACACGGCGGACTCCTATTCGCGCTGGATTGCCGGCCACCAGGGCGGCGAATCGGAAACCATCATCGGCAGATGGATGAAGAGCCGTGGCAACCGCGACAAGGTCGTCGTCATCACCAAGGTCGGCTCGGATATGGGACAGGGCAAGAGGGACCTTTCGGCCGCCTATATCGAAAAGGCCATCGATGCTTCGCTGACGCGGCTGCAGGTCGACAGCGTCGATCTCAATCTGTCGCACTGGCCCGACCCGGCGACCCCTTATGAGGAAACGCTCGGCGCTTACCAGAAACTGCTCGACAAGGGCAAAATCCGTTATGCCGGCGCTTCCAACCTCGACGCCGCCCAGTTACGCGCCGCACTCGACGTGGCAAGCCTGCGCGGCCTGCCGCGCTACGAGGTGCTGCAGCCGGAATACAACCTCTACGACCGCTCGTCCTTCGATGGTCCGCTGCGCGATCTGTGCGTGGCCGAGGACATCGGCGTCATCACCTATTTCAGCCTCGCCAAGGGATTTTTGAGCGGCAAGTACCGCAGCGAGTCCGACCTCGGCAAAAGCCCGCGCGGTGGCGGTGTGAAAGGCTATCTCAACACGCGCGGCATGCGCATCCTCTCAGCGCTCGATGCCGTGTCGGCCAGACATTCGGCCACGCCGGCGGAAGTGGCGCTTGCCTGGGTGATGGCGCGGCCCGGCGTCACCGCTCCGATCGCCAGCGCGACGACGCTCGACCAGCTCGACAGCCTGGTGCGGGCCGCGTCGTTGCAGCTCAGCCCGGACGATATCGCCGAGCTCGACAAGGGCAGCGCATAGCCGCGCACCATCGTTCAAGACCCGCTCCGCTGCCTTGCCCTACCGTCCCTGCATCGTCACAGGATGCCGGGACGCCGCATGGCCGGACAGGGTCTTCTCGATCAGCAGCTATGGCAGCAATTGCTGGCGCTTGTGCTGGCATCGGCCATCGTTATGGGCAGTCCGGGGCCGGCGACGATAAGTGTCACCGCGATCGGCGCCGCGTTCGGCCTGCGCGATTCGCTCCGTTATGCCTCGGGAATCGTTGTCGGCACGGTCCTCGTGCTTTTGGTGGTGGCGACGGGCATCATGGCCGTTCTCACCGCGCTGCCGAAGCTCGCAGCTCTGTTGGCGGTCGCCTCGGCAGCCTACATCCTCTATCTGGCGTTCAAGATAGCGACGGCGCCGCCACTGGCGGCACGCGTCGGTAGGGCAGCGCTTCCCACTTTCCTTGGCGGGTTCCTTCTGGCCGTTGCCAATCCGAAAGCCTATGTGGCGATTGCCGCCGTGTTTGCTGGCGCGTCGTCCGGCACCGGCGGTCTTGCTATTTCAGCCAAGCTGGCGGTCCTCGCCTTGATGATCGTTGCCATTCATCTCTTGTGGCTTCTCGCCGGCGCGGCGTTTGCACGTTTGCTGCGCAAACCGCTGGCGTCGCGGATCATCAATCTGGTGTTTGCCGTGACGCTGATTGCAACAGCCGCCCTGGCTGTCTTGCCGTGAGCCCTTCTGGCATTCGCGGCGGGGTGTCTCAGCCTTTCAACTCACGTTTCGCGTCCAGCTCACCAAGCCTTTTCACCGCCGTCGGCGGCATCGGCGGCGGGTTCGGCGTCTGCGACGCCTCGACGAGGAGCTGGTCGCAGGCGGCTTCCGTCTCGCCGATCAGCCGGTGCATGAATTCTTCCTTGCCGAGGCCCGGCGGGATCGGCGGCAGGAAGCGCGCCTTGATCGTACCGGGATAGCGCAGGAATTTGCGGCGCGGCCAATAGAGGCCGGCGACGTGAGCGACGGGCACCACTGGAATGCCAAGTTGCGCATAAAGTTCGACGATGCCGTATTTGTAGACCGGTTCGTCACCCGGCGCACGGCGCGTGCCCTCGGGATAGATGATGAGCTGGCGCGGATTGCGCGCCAATTCCTGTTTGGTCGCGGCGATCACCATCTTCAATGCCTTCGAGCGGCTGCCGCGATCGACCGGAATCATCCGCATCTTCAAGATGTACCAACCGAAGAACGGGATCCAGGTCAGCTCCCGCTTCAATATGTAAACGGGATCGTCGAGATACGGCAGGAAAGCGATCGTGTCCCAGAAGGACTGGTGCTTCGGCGCCAGGATGAAGGAGCCTTCAGGCAGGTTTTCCAGGCCGGTGATCTCACTTCTGGTGCCGGCGATCTTGTCGTAGAGCCACATGCTGGTGCGCGACCAGAATTTCGGCACAAACCAGGCGCGATGGCGCGGCGACAGGAAATAATACGGAGCCCAGAGGATCATCTGGACGATCAAGTTGAGATAGAAGGCGAGATTGAACGCCAGCGAGCGGAAATAGAGCATACAGCAAGTGCCCGGTGAGGAGGTGTGCGTTGGTTACACCAAGCGCCGGCAAAAAGGAAACGCTGCAGTGGCCGGCAATGAGCCGGTGTCCGCTCCTTTGCTCTGGATTTACCACGTCGACTGTGCCAGCCGCTGCTTCAGGCGCGGGGCGGCGAAATCGAGAAACGCACGCAGTTTCACTGGCAGCAGACCCTGGCCGGCATGCACGAGACTCACCGGCCATGGGTCCGGCTCAAACTCCTGCAACACCGGGCGCAGCGTACCAGACCGGACGGCGGGGGCGATCTGGTAGGAAAGCAGCCTCGTCACGCCGACGCCGGCAATCGCCGCATCGATTGCTGCCTCAGCCGTGTTGACCCGTAACCTGGAGCGGACCGGCACGCTGAATTCAGCCTTGCCGGTGGCGAAGCTCCAACTGGCGGCGGTGAGCCCTTCGAAGGTGATTGCACTGTGTCCTGCAAGTTCTTGCGGCGTTTTCGGTGTGCCGTGGTCGGCTAGATAGGCCGGGCTCGCGCAAACGACGCGACGGATTGAACCCAGGCGGGTGGCGATCAGGCTCGAATCGGCAAGCTCGCCGATGCGGATGGCGAGGTCGATGTGCTCTTCGATCAGCTGGGTTATCCGGTCGGCGAGTGTCAGCCGCACACTTACCTCGGGATAGACGGAGAGGAAGCCGGTGACGACCGGCAGCACATGCAGGCGGCCGAAGACGATCGGCGCAGTGACGATCAGTTCGCCGGTCGGGGCGCTGTATTCGCCGGCGGCCATTCGCTCGGCCTCGCCGATCTCATCGAGAATGCGACGACAGGCGGCGAGATAGGCGTGGCCCGCATCGGTCAGCGACAGCTGCCGTGCCGAGCGGTTCAACAGCCGTGTCTTCAGGTGCTTTTCCAGGTCCGAAACCTTGCGGCTGACCGTCGTCAGCGGAATGCCGAAGCGACGCCCGGCAGCCGAGAGGCTGCCTGTCTCCGCCGCGGCAACGAAAAGCGACATGGACTGGAGGCGATCCATAGCTCTACCGAAAATTTGCCCTTCCGAAAAACGGAAGGATAGGTTGCAGATATGGCATCTGCATCTCGAAGACGGAAGGCCCTATTCTCGTAAGCGAACAATGCAGCGCAGTCGGCGCCTAAGGAGATCTTCATGAACGCTCACACCAGCGATGTCGCCTTCACCCCGACGGTGAAGGCGATCCAGGCCCGCAAGGGCTCGCGCCAGGCCTATGCCCGTGTCGAGGAGCGTGGCGGCTGGCAGGCGGCAATCACGCCCGATCTCGCCGCCTTCATCGAGGCGCAGACCAGCGTCTTTCTGTCGACCGCCAATGCGGACGGGCAGCCTTACATCCAGCATCGCGGCGGGCCTGCCGGTTTCCTCAAGGTGCTCGACGAATGGACGATCGGCTTTGCCGATTTTTCCGGCAACAGGCAGTTCATCACCCAGGGCAACCTCAGCGACAACCCACAGGCTTTCCTGTTTCTGATCGATTATGCGCACCGGCAGCGCATCAAGATCTGGGGCAAAGCGCAAGTCGTCGAGGGCGATGCCGAGCTGACGGCAAAGCTGATGCCGCAAGACTATAGGGCGCGACCCGAGCAGGTTATCCTGTTTACGGTTTCGGCTTGGGATTCAAATTGTTCGCAGCACATCCCGCAGCGTTTCGAAGCGGCCGACGTGGCGGCGGCGCTGGGCGAACGCGACAAGCGCATCGAACGGCTCGAACAGGAGATCGCACGCTTGCGATCGGATGCAGCAGCCAGGGGATAAGAGCCAGGGGATAAAAAGTGCCGGTGCCGTTCAGCTTCCGCCTGCGGCGTCGGCCAGCGCGACGCTCTCGGTTTGCTTCACCGGCATGATGCCGCGCGCCAGCGCCAGCAGGTATTTGTTATATTCGGTGAACAGCACACGCAGCGCTTCCGGCTTGGTCAGCCAGCCGCCATTCTCGAGGTTGGTGTTGACCACCGGATAGGGCTCGAGCCTTGCGCCGTGCAGCAGCCGGCCCATTTCCAGCAGGCTGCGCGGCATGTGATAATTGTTGGTGACGAGAATGACCGTGCCGTAGGCATGGTCCTCGACCCATTTGGCGCTTTCCTCGGCATTGCCGATCGTGTCGAGCGCAGCGCGGTCGATGTCGACGCAGCATGAAAACAGCCTCTTGTCGCCGCCGGTCGCGGCTTGAAGCTGGCGGCGGCTGGCGGAAGGATGGACGCCGCTGATCAGCAGCCGCTCGCCCTTGCCTGACGCAAGCAGGCCCATAGCAGCGTCGAGTCGCGACTGGCCGCCGGTCAGCACGATGATAGCGTCTGCCCTTGCCGGATTGGCGGGCGTCGTCAGACGGCTGACGGTATTGGCGAACCAGCCGAAGCCGGCAACAAACAACGCCACAAGGGCGAGCAGAAGGAGAGCCGAGAGGCGCAAGGAGCGGGCTGCCAGCAGCCGCCCATGTTTGGCGGATTGATCCGGCTTGGCATATTCATCAGGCCCGGCGAATTCATGCGGACGCGCAACCAGCACTGGCATGCACCCAGCGGTATCGGTCGAGTCCCGAACGTCCATCATGAAATGGTTAATCCCGAAATACGGCCTTTGGTAGGAAAAAAATGCAATTTTCGTGACGAGGCGTTTTCATCCGTGATCGATCTTTACTTTAGCCGGCGTCCGGCTGGCGAATATCGATGTCGCTGAGATAGGTAACCACGGTGAAATGGGAGGTTGCCGCCGTCAGCGCGCCGATCACCAGCACCATGACAGCGACCCCGAGATAACCCGCCGAGCCGATGGCGAAATTACCGAACAGGGCGGTCGCCTGGTCGGCCTGCGGTGTCGCCATATTGCGTGACGACCACCAGGAGAAGGCGATGAAGACGAGGATCGCCGCGGCGCCGCCCGCCGCGGCGCCCTTCATGCCGGTGACCAGAAAATGCCGGCGGAATTCGCGCGCGATGAAGCGCGCCTCGGCGCCGACGAAATGCAGCACCTCGATGATGTGACCATTGCCGGCCATGGCGCCGCGCGTCGCGAATACAACGGTCAGCACCGTCGCAGACAGCATCAGCGCCAGCACTGCGATACCGATCGTTACGGTGGTGCGGGCCATGGCAACCAGCCGGTCGACCCAGGTGCGATGATCGTCGAGCGAGGCGCTCGGCAGCTTCGGCGTGATTGCCGCACGCAGTGCGGCGAAATCGGGCGGACTGTTCTCGTCAATAGTGATGATGATCAGGCGCGGTACCGGCAGCTCATCGATGTTCAGGCCCGAGCCTAGCCAAGGCTCGAGCAGTCGGGCCGTTGCTTCGCGATCGACGATCCTGGCGCTTTTCACGCCAGGGAACTCGCCGGCGATCTGCGAGGCAAGCGCAAGTGCGGCCTCCATGTCGAGGCCGTCGACGGGCTTGATCTGGATGGTCGCTTCGCGCGAGATCTGATTCTCCCAGACGGAGGCGGTGTCACGCACCAGCGTGACTGCGCCAAACGTCAGGCAGGACAGAAACGTCATGATGGCGATGACCAGCACCAGCGCCCGGCCGGCGATGTTCTGCGCCGGCACGATCGGCGCCATCTTGCGCTGGACGCGGGGCTTTGCCGCCGCGGCGTCCTGACCCTCGAAATGTTCTACGGAGAGCTCAGTCATAGATGTCCAGCCTTCCGCCGGCCAGGATCATTCGCCGTGCGTCGACCTGTTCCATCAGGCCGAGGTCGTGGGTGGCGATCACCACGGCTGTCCCCAGCCGGTTGAGCTCGATGAACAACCGCAGCAAGCGTCGCGCCAGCGGCGGGTCGACATTGCCGGTCGGCTCGTCGGCGAGCAGGATCTCGGGCTGCTCGATCAACGCCCGGGCGATGGCGGCGCGCTGCTTCTCGCCGCCAGACAGCACCGGCGGCAGCACATGCATGCGCTCGCCGAGGCCGACCCATTTCAGCAACTCGGTGACGTCGGTGCGGTAGGTCGCCTCCTCGCGGCCGCGCACGCGTAGCGGCAAGGCCACGTTCTCATAGGTGGTCATATGGTCGAGCAGGCGAAAATCCTGGAACACCACGCCGATGCGCCGTCTCAGATGCGGCAATTCGGTGCGCGAGATGCGCGAACGGTCCTTGCCGAAAATGGTGATCAGGCCGCGCGTCGGCTTCAGCGACATGAACAAAAGCCGCAGCAACGTCGTCTTGCCGGCGCCTGAAGGTCCGCTCAGGAACTGAAAGGAGCGCTCCGGAATGTGCAAGGAGATGTCGCGGAGAATCTCCGGACCCATGCCATAGCGGAGGCCGACATTTTCGAAGCGGATCACTTTCGACGACCTGAAATTCTTGGCGGCGAGATGCCAGCCCTTTCTGTGGTAAGACCATCGGCCGGCATGGTTAACCGACGGTTAATTTGGCGGCTTTTCGAGCGAGTCACAGGGGTCCCGGTGGGGAAGCGTTAACCATTTCCGTTTACCCAAAAGAAACGAACAGCGAACAGGTGCTGTAGTGTCAGGCCATGATGGCTGAGGATCGAACCGCGCGCCCGGTTTCCGGCGAAATCATGACCGATCCGGCCGCCGGGCCGGAACGCATCATGCACGAGGTGACCGCCGACGTCATCGATGCCGACTTTGAGGTGCTGCCCCGCCATTTTACACGTCCAGACTTTGCGCCGCCGCCTTCGCGCATGATTTCCACGCCTCCGATTGAAGGCATGGATATGTTGCGCAAGCCCGAAACCGCCGTCGAACGGCCGTTGTGGGTGCACGGTGGGCCGATCTTCTGGATTATCGGCGTCGGTGCCGCCTTTGCCGCCTTCTGGATGTCGGGCGGCCATGCGCTGGTTCGTTAGAACGGCGCCAGAAAATCAACAGGTCACCAGGTAAACGATTCGCGACGCGCTGGGGGCATCCGACGGTTCGCGGGCGTCCTGCGAAAGATTTGGCCTTGCCAGCCGGCTCGACATGCCTAGAAACGGGGTTGAAGACCGTTTTCGGTCGGCTTCGCCTACACGGCGATCATTTCTGGAAGGGCAGCCAATGCCAGTTGTGCGCGGCAAGGACATCGAAGTCCTGTTTTCAGCGTCCGCCATTGCGCGGCGGAACCTGGAACTTGCCAAGGAGATCGCCGGGCACGACTACCACGACCTTCTGGTAATCTCGGTGCTGAAGGGATCATTCATCTTCGCCGCCGATCTTATCCGTGCCATGCACGATGTCGGCCTGTCGCCGGAGGTCGAGTTCATCTTCATCTCCAGCTATGGCGCCGGCACGACCAGCGGTGAGGTGAGGGTGCTGCGCGACATCGACAACGAGGTCGCCGGTCGCGACGTGCTTCTCATCGACGACATTCTGGAATCCGGCAAAACGCTGAGTTTCACCCGCGACCTCATGCTTTCGCGCGGCGCCAGGAGCTGTGCCATCGCCGTGCTGCTCGACAAGCGCATGCGCCGCCAGACCACGCTCAACGCCGACTATGTCGGCTTCGACTGCCCCGATTATTTCGTCGTCGGCTATGGCATGGACGTCGCCCACGCGTTTCGCGAATTGCCGTTCGTCGGCATCGTCAAGGGCGACGCCTAGTTGGGTTGTCGCCGCTCGCGGTTCAGGAAACATCAACTTTTCCTCGCCAAATATCCTGCCCATGGCAAAGCTCCTGATCGTCGAGGACGATGAATCCGTCCGCAGCCTCGCCGCCCGTGCGCTCGAACGCGCCGGGCATAATGTCACTGTTGCCGCCGATGGCGCGCACGGTCTTTCTCTGATCGGGGCGGCGCAGGGGGGCTACGACCTTGTGCTGTCCGACATCCGCATGCCCGAGATGGACGGCATCGAGATGGCCAAGGCGGCAGTGGCGCTGTTCCCGGCGGTGAAGATCGTGCTGATGACCGGCTATGCCGACCAACGCGAGCGCGCCGAGGAATTGGACGGCATTATTCTCGACGTCGTGCAAAAACCGTTCGCGCTGGCTGAAATCCGCGCCCGCGTCGAACAGGCGCTCGCCTGCTTCGCCTAAAGCCTAAGGTCGACCGCCTTCAGGCAGGGTCGCCGGTCGCCGCAATGGCTGGCTCGCCGCTCCGGCGCCGGCCGGCATTGAGCGCAAAAAGCCCGGCGCCGATGATGAGGGCTGCGCCGGCCGCCGTCGCTGGTCGCGGCATTTCGGCAAAGAACAGAAAACCCCATAGCGGCGACCAGATGATACCGGTGTATTCGAAGGTAGCGACGCTGTTGGCGGGCGCCAGCCGGTAGGCCTGCGACAACAGGATCATTCCGGCCGAGGCAACGAAGCCGCATGCCCCCATCTTGAGGAGATCCGGCGTCGCCGGCCAGGCCCATGGCCGGACGAGGAACTCGAGGCTCGGATGCACGGCGTGGTCAATGCCTGCCAGCCAAAACAATGCCGCTACCAAGGCCGCGCCGACCAGATAGGCGCCGTTCTGATAGAACGCCATGACGGTCGAGGATTCGGTGTCGCCGATCTTGCGCGCCATCAGCTGCGAGAAACCGTAGAGCAGAGCCGAACCTAGTGACAGCAGCGCCGCCCAGTCGAACAAGCCGGCGCCTGGGCGCACCATCACCAGCACGCCGAGCATGCCGACCAGGACGGTGGCGAGCGCCTGCCAGGACACGCGTTCGCCGAGATAGGGGCCGGCCAGCGCCATGATGAACAGCGGCGCCATGAAATAGAGCGCCACCGCGTCAGCCAGCGGCAGGGCGGCGATTGCCAGATAGTAGGCCGTGTAGGAGGTGAACTGGATGAAGGCGCGCATCGTCAGCATGCCGAACCGCTTCGACAGGATTGCCTGCAATCCGACATCGGCGTGGACGAGGAAAACCAGGATCGGCAAGGCGACGATCGAGCGGATCGCCATCACCTCGGTGACCGGATAGTGGCTCGACACCGCCTTGACCAGCGGGTCCTGCAGCGAAAAGACCAGTACGCCGAGACAGAGGCTGAGGATGCCGAGCACAAGCCGATTCTGCATAGGCGCTCCTGTCCCCGCGTGCGCGGCCGAACGCAGGCCTGCATCCGGGTAAAAAGAACCCGCCGCCATTTCGGGCAGCGGGTACGAGTGAGGACTTTTGATTGGTCCGCGGCCGATTTCGCGGCCGCATATCCAATGGGTAAGGCGAACTATTGTCCGCCGTTTGACATGTTGCAAACGAATTGGAATGATGCCAGCAATCAGATTTTCTTATGGCGGGCACATGCGACCCAATCTCGACAGCGACCTGTTGCGAACCTTCGTGGCGGTCGCCGACAGTGGCAATTTCACCAAGGCGGCGGAGCGGGCCGGCCGCACCCAGTCGGCGGTCTCGATGCAGATGAAGAAGCTTGAAGGCATGATCGGCGACAGCCTGTTCGAGCGCGGCTCGCGCGGTGTGGCGCTGACACGGCGCGGCGGCGAGCTCATCGCCAACGCCAGGCGCATCGTTTCACTGCTCGACGAGACGGCGGCATCGATGGTCGCGGCGCCGCTTGGCGGGCCGGTGCGCATCGGTATCCCGGAGGAATATGGCCACGCGATTCTGTCGCGCGCGCTCGGCGCCTTTGCCAAGCGCCATCCTCAGGTCGACATCACCGTCCGCTACGCGCATTCCGGTGCGCAGATCGCGGCGCTCGCCGCTGGCGAGCTCGATCTGGCGGTGGTGTTCGAATGGCAGGATCTGTCGGGCGGTGAGGTGCTGATGCATGACCCGACCGTATGGGTGACGTCAGAGCTGCATCACATGCATGAGGAGCGGCCGGTGCCGATCGCGCTCTACAACCGTGCCGGTTGGTGCAAGGATTTCGCGATAAAGTCGCTGGAACAGCGCGATCTCGCCTATCGTGTCGCCTACACCAGCGATACCAATGGCGGCCTGCGGCTCGCCGTCACCTCCGGGCTGGCGATTGCGCCGATCTCGCGCAGCAACATCCCGGCCGGCTGCCGCGAGCTTACGACCGCCGACGGGTTCGGCGACATCGATTCCTCGAACGTGGTGCTGCGGCGCAACCCGAACGCTTCCGGCGAGGCCATCGACGGCATGGAAGAGGCGATCCGCGAGGCTTTCACCAACCGTTAAAGAATGCCGCTCAGTCCGGCGGTGGCGGCCAGCACGGACCGCGCGCGGCGATCTTCCGAATACAGGCAGCCTTACTTCAGCTCCAGCAGCCGCTCCAGATAGCTGCGCTCGATATCGGGGCTGAGTGCATTGCCGAGCCGCTTGCGGATCGCTTCGAGGATTTGGCGGGCACGCTGCACGTCGATCTCGTCAGGCACTCTCACCGAACTCCCGTCATCGGGACCCTCGCTGGTGCGGGGCCGCCCGAGCGGGTCACGGTCGGCATTCTGCTGTCGTCCGCCCTGGCCGTTGCCGCCCTGGTCGCCTTGCATCGCCTGCAATTGCTTCATCATGTCCTTGGCGCCCCTGCGCAAGGCTTCCAATGCGCGGCCCTGGTGACCGACGGCCTGGTCGCCTTCGCCTTCGCCGAGCGCCTGTTCGGCATTGCCCATGGATTTGCCGGCCTCGCCAAACCCCTCATTGGGGTCGAGGCCCATGCCTTCGAGGCTCTTCCTCAATTGATCGAGCTCGCTCTGCAGCTTGCCCTGGCCTTCCTGCAACTGCTTCATCGCATCGGCGAATTCCTGCGGCGTCATCTGCCCCGGCCGGCCGAGCGGATCGCGGTCGTCGCCCAGGCCGGGCTTGCCCTGTTCGTCCATCGGGCCCGGCTCACCGTTCTCGCCGAGCTGCTCGTCGCGGTTCTGCCCGCGCTGTTGCTGGCCACGCTGCATCTGGTCCATGCGGAAGGTGTCGTTCATCATCTCCTGCTGGCGCCGCATGATCTCGCCCAGCTTATCCATCTGCTGACGCATCTCGCTGTCCTGCTGACCGCCTTGTTGCTGGCGGCCTGCCTGCAGATTGTTCATCATGTCCTGCAGCTCAGACAGCAATTGCTGCGCCTGGTCGCGATTGCCGGATTTCGCCAGGTTCTCGATCTGGTCCATCATGCGGTCGATGTCGCTCTGGCGCAGTTCCCGGCCGTTCTGCTGCATCTGTGGCGCATTCGGATTCTGCTGCGCCCGCGCCGCGAATTCCTGCAGGAACTGGTTCATCGCCTCGCGCAGTTCCTTCATCGCCTTCTCGATCTCCTGGTCGCTGGCGCCGTTCTTGATCGCATCCTGCAGCGCCTGCTGCGCCTGGCGCAGCCGCTTCTCGGCCGCCGACAGATTGCCTTCCTCGATGCCGAGCGCGATCTCCCAGAGGTAAGCGACCTCGTCGCGCAATTGATCGTCGCTGTCGGCCATCTTCAGCCGGGTGCGGGCGCTCATGATGGCGAGGTAGTGCGTCATGTTGTCGAACGTGTCTTCGGGCCTGAGCGTGATCGCATCCATCAGGTCGAGCACGCGGTCCTTGGCATAGGCGTCGAGCGCCAGCATGCGGCGCTGCTCGACCACAGCCCGCGCCAACGGGTTGGAGAATGGCCGCTCCGGCATCACCAGCGTCTTGGTTTCGCTGGTCGCCGTATGTCCGGCACCGTCGGTGGCGACAAGCGACAGCTTGACGTTGCCACCGGCCCAGGCATGGTCGGTCAGGTCCTTCGTCGTCTTAGCGGCATTGGCCTTGCCGCCGCGGCGCGGCAACGTCAGCGGCATTTCCGGCGGGCCATAGAGCGGATGCGCGTTGGGCGCCTGCGGATCGGCCAATGCGAAAACCGCCTTGGCGGAGGCCGCGCCATAGTCGTCGTCGATCTGGTAGTTGAGTTCGAAGGCGCCGTTGACGGCGCGCTTCGGCTCGCCGACAAAGCGGATCTGCGGCGGCTTGTCGGGAATTATGGCGAAGGCCCAGCGGCCGAGCTCGCCGTCGCCGGACTGCAGCGTCAGCGTGCCGTCGGCCGTCAACTTGCCGCTGAACTGGCGCACGGTGGAAGGCGTTGCCGGAGCTGCCTCAGTCTTGGCGGCTTGCGGCCCGGTCGGATCGATGGCGCGGGTGTTGCCGCCGGTGTCGGCGTAGCTCAGCGTTTCCTCGCCCGAACCGCCGGTGACGCGCAGCGACACATCGCTGCCCTCCGGAACGGTGAAGGTCGGCGCCGCTTGAGTGGCGTTGTTGGCAAGGACTGGGGCGTTCAGGAATATCGGCGGCCTGCCGGTATAGGCCGGCGGCGTCACCCAGGCATCAATGCGCGGCGGCACGACGTCGCGGGCGGTACGGGCAACAAAGCCGTCGCCCAGCCTGCCGCCCGACGGCCCGAAGGAGAAGGCAAAGGCAGTGACCAACAAAAGCGCCGCAACGGCGCGCAACGCCCACGGGTCGCGTTCCGGCACGCGTGTGCGCGGCACGTCGCCGCCAAGCTCGCCCAGCCGGTCAGCCATGCGCCGCTGATGCTCGCGCCACAGGGCTTGCGAAAAAATGCTTTCCTTGCCGCTCGGACGATCGGTCTGGACCTGCACCGGGCTGTGCAGGAGCCGGTTGGCCGCCTCGATGCGGCGGTCGACCTCGGCACTGGATGGCGTGCGGAAGAAACGCAGCGGATAGAGTGCGGCAAGCGCTGCGACGCCGAATGCCGTGATAAGACCGATCCGCGCCAGATCGGGCAAAAATGGGAACAGGCCGAGCCACGAAATGCTGAGGAACAGGCTGGCGACGATGATCAGCGGCAGCAGCAATGGCCAGCCGCGTTCGACGATTATCGAGACCTGCGTCCCCAGCCGGCTCAAGGCAAGGCGCCTAGCCAGACTGCGATCGCTGGTGAAAATGGGTCGTTGCGTCATCGGCCCTTCCTGGCCGGGCGGGATAGCCCAGGCCTCACGAGTCTATCGCATGGGCCCGAAAAGTCGATTTCCGGGAAGCACGATGCGAAGACCTAAAATCTTAGCGCGTACTTCGTGCGTCCAAGCGGATGCACATCGCCCTAAGGATACCAACAAACACGGCGAAGGCGAGGCGGTTCCCCAAAACGTGAACAATAATGCCCCGGATATTGTCAGAATTTCGCCGGATTAGCGTTTGCGCCGCAGACCAGTACGGCAACGCGCTCGCCTCTAGCCGGTGCGTAGCGGCCGGACAGGAGCGCCGCGAAGGCGGCCGCACCGCCCGGCTCGGAGATGATTCGCACGCGGTCCCACAGCGCCGCCTGGGCGGCGACAATGTCGTCGTCGCCGACCAGGATCGAGCGCTCGACGAATGCCTCGGCGATAGGAAACATCATTTCGCCGACACGCTTTGGCGCGAGCGAATCGGCGGCGACGCCCTCAGCCGGCGCGTCGACGGGTCGGCCCGCCGCGAACGCGCGATGAAGCGTCGGCGCACCCTCCGGCTCGACCGCGATGATCCTGATGCGGCCGGAAAACCAGGCGGCGATGCCGCCGATCAGGCCGCCGCCGCCGACAGCGACCAGCAGGGTGTCGAGCTCCGGCAGGTCGGCCTCGATTTCGAGGCCGAGCGTGCCCTGCCCGACCAGCGTCTCCTCCTGGTTGAAGGCGTGGATCTGCAGGGCGCCGGATTTTTCGGCGAAGCTCTCGCTGGCGGCCAGCGCCTCGGCATAACGGGCGCCGCCGACGATCAGCTCGGCGCCGTAGCCGCGGATGCGGTCCAGCTTGGCCTGCGGGCTCACTTCGGGAACAAAGATGGTCGCCTTGTGGCCGAGTCGCATGGCGGCATAGGCGACGGCGGCGCCGTGATTGCCGCCCGATGCGGCGACGACGCCGGCCGCAGGAACCGGCCGTTCGAGGAGATTGGTGAACGCACCACGCGCCTTGAACGAGCCGGAATGCTGCAAGCACTCAAGCTTCAGGTCGACCGGCAGAGGCGGACGGCCGAAATCGGCCATGTCGACGCGCAGCACCGGCGTGTGGCGCACGAAGGGCCGGATGCGTGGTTCCATCGCCGCAATGCGCTCGCGTGTGATCGTGTGGCCGTGCAGCATGCATTCACTCCCAGGGCTGACATTCAGAGTTGACATTACTTAGTAACTTGGCAAAGTAGCTAAATGCAAGAGGTCGATGTCTTCAAAGCGATTGCCAACGAGCGCAGGCTGCAGATCCTCGATTGGCTCAAGGACCCGCGCGCGCATTTTCCGCCGCAGGCGGACGGCGATCTGGTCGACGACGGAGTCTGCGCGCTGCTGATCGCGGAAAAGCTGGGGATCACCCAGGCGACGCTCAGCGAACATATGCGTGTGCTGACCCAGGCAGGGCTTTTGCGCAGCAAGCGCATCAAGCAGTGGACATTCTATCGCCGGAACGAGAACAGGATCGCCGAAACCAGGGCGCTCATTCAGCACCGCCTGTAGCTGCAGAGTTCTACTCCAACCAGTCCGGCACCGAATCCAGTCCGATCAGCTCGTCATAGGTCTGGCGCGGGCGCACAACGTGGAAGCGGTCGCCGTCGACCAGCACTTCCGGTACCAGCAGCCTGGTATTGTAGGTGCCGGCCTGGACGGCGCCATAGGCGCCGGCGGTGGCGACAGCGATCAGGTCGCCGGATTTCAGCCGGGGCAGGTCACGGTCGAGCCCGAGATAGTCGCCGGTCTCGCAAACCGGGCCGACGACATCGACCTTCATGCGCGGTGCTGCGGCCGGCTGCTGCGCCACCGGCTTGATGTCGTGGAAAGCGTCGTAAAGCGTCGGCCGGATCAGGTCGTTCATCGCGGCGTCGACGACGAGGAAGTTCTTGGCGTCGCCCTCCTTCACGAAGATCACCGCCGAGACCAGGATGCCGGCATTGCCGACGATCAGCCGGCCTGGCTCGAACATCACTTTCAGCCCGAGCTCGGCGACATGCTTTCTGACGATCCGGGCATAGGCATCGGGCAAAGGCGGCGGGTTGTTGTCGACGCGGTAGGGAATGCCAAGGCCGCCGCCGACATCGATGTGCTCGACGGCATGACCGTCGGAGCGCAGGGCGCCGACCAGCTCCACCAGCAGCGCAAAGGCCTCGTCGAAGGGCTGCAATTCGGTGATCTGGCTGCCGATATGGGTGTCTATGCCGGTGACCTTGATGCCCGGCAGCTCAGCCGCGCGGGCATAAACCTTTCGTGCCTGCTGCCAGGGAATGCCGAACTTGTTCTCGGCCTTCCCAGTCGAAATTTTGTTGTGCGTCCTGGCGTCGATATCCGGATTGATGCGCAGCGAGATCGGCGCGATCTTGCCCAGCGCGGTCGCGCGGGCCGACAGCAGCTCCAGCTCCGGTTCGGATTCGACGTTGAAACAGAGAATGCCGGCCGAGAGCGCAAAATCCATTTCGCGCCCGGTCTTGCCGACGCCCGAAAACAGGATCTTGCTTGCCGGAATGCCGGCCGCCAAAGCGCGGCGCAATTCGCCCTCCGAGACCACGTCGGCGCCGGCGCCGAGTCTTGCCAACACCTTCAGCACGGCCTGGTTCGAATTCGCCTTCATGGCATAGCAGACGAGGGCGTCGAGCCCGGCAAAGGCCTCTGTGAAGACGCGAAAATGCCTGGTCAGCGTCGCCGTCGAATAACAATAGAACGGCGTGCCGACGCTGGCGGCGATGTCTGATATCGCCACGTCCTCGGCATGCAGCGCGCCGTCGCGGTAGTCGAAATGGTTCACGAGATTGGTCCGAAAAATCAGAGCAGCGGGTCGAGGATGAATTTCTTGTCCTCAACAGGTTTTTCCGGCTCCGGCGGCAAAGGTTGCTTGGCCTTCTCGGCGTCCTTGCGGGCCTGCACGGCGGCCGCGTAGGGCGTATCGAGCGCAGCCTTCCTGCCGCAGGCCGCAACGGTGGCCATTGCTGCCAACAGCGTCAGCGTCACCAAAATCCTGCTTTCGGTCATCGTGCCATCCGTCCGAAACTGTTGCCCGCAGCCGCTTCTAGCCGAGTTTTGCGGCCATTGCACCCCGCGTCTTACGCTTTGGCGAGTCGCTTTTTCCAGTAGCGGATCTGCTTGCGCACCTCGGACGGCGCGGTGCCGCCGAAGCTCGTGCGGCTCTTTACAGAATTCTGCACGGCAAGAACCGAAAACACGTCGGCGCTGATACCGGGGTGAATGGACTGCAGATCCTCCAGCGAAAGCCTGTCGAGCCCGATCTTCCTGTCGTCGGCCAGCGCCACCGCCCGGCCAGTGATATGGTGCGCCTCGCGGAACGGCAGGCCGAGCGTGCGCACCAGCCAGTCGGCGAGGTCGGTCGCAGTCGAATAGCCGGCGCCGGCAGCCTTTTTCATCGCCGCAGTGTTCACCGTCATGTCGCGCACCATGCCGGTCATTGCCGCCAGCATCAGGTCGAGCGTCTCGGCCGCGTCGAAGACGGATTCCTTGTCTTCCTGCATGTCCTTGCCATAGGTCAGCGGCATGCCCTTCATTACTGTCAGCAAGCCGACGAGGTGCCCGGTGACGCGGCCGGTCTTGCCGCGCACCAGTTCGGCAGCGTCGGGATTCTTCTTCTGCGGCATGATCGACGAACCCGTCGAGAAACTATCCGACAGCCTGACGAAGCCGAATTGCGGCGTCGACCAGATGATGATCTCTTCAGCCAGTCGCGACAGATGCGTCGCGCAGATCGCTGCTACGCCCAGGAACTCGAGCGCGAAATCGCGATCCGAAACGCTGTCGAGCGAATTGCGCATCGGCTCGCGGAAGCCAAGCGCCTTCGCTGTCTCGTGCCTGTCAATCGGAAAGCTGGTGCCGGCAAGGGCGGCAGCGCCGAGCGGGCTTTCATCCATACGCTCAATCGCATCGCGGACGCGAGACAGGTCGCGCGCAAACATCTCGACATAGGCCATGCAGTGATGGCCGAAGGTCACCGGCTGCGCCGCCTGCATGTGGGTGAAGCCCGGCATCACCGTTGCCGCATGCTCCTCGGCGCGATCCAGGAACGCCGTGATCAGGCCCTTCAGCGCCTCGGCGACGCGAAAGCACTCGTCCTTGACCCACAGCCTGAGGTCGACCGCCACCTGGTCATTGCGCGAGCGGGCGGTATGCAGGCGGCCAGCTGCGGGCCCGATCAAATCGGCCAGACGGGCCTCGATATTCATGTGGATGTCTTCCAGCCTGGTGGAGAACTCGAATGTGCCGGTCTCGATCTCTGCCAGGATCGTGTTCAGCCCGTGAGTGATTTTTTCTTGATCGGCCGCCGAAATAATGCCCGTTTGCGCCAGCATCTGGCAATGGGCGATCGAGCCGCGAATATCCTGCGCATAGAGTTTGCGGTCGAACGAGATCGACGCGTTGATCGCTTCCATGATTGCGGCCGGACCCGAGGCAAAACGTCCGCCCCACATCTGGTTGCTGGCCTTCTTGTCGTTCATCGCTATAACCCGTGCTCCGGAGCAGTTTTTCAAAAATGGCAGACGGCAATAGATTTTTCCCGGCTTTGCGTCTCATCCTCGCCGCTTTGGTTGCGGGCGTGCTGGCCGGCGCGGTCGCGGTATATGTCAGGGAAAGCAGTTCTGGCAACAAGGCGCCCGCGCCAGTGGCCGCCGGCGGCGGCAAGGACGACGCCGCCTGCGTCGCCAAGACCGACCGTGCCAAGAAGATCGCCGCCGCTGCTACCGGCCAGGTTGCCGCGCTTTTGCCGGCGGATCCGCCGCAATCGCTGAAAAGCCTTACCTTCAACGGCCCCGACGGCAAGCCGACGACGATCGCCGATCATGCAGGCAAGACGGTGCTGCTCAATCTGTGGGCGACATGGTGTGCACCTTGCCGCGCCGAAATGCCGGCGCTCGATGCGCTGCAGAAGGAGATGGGCAGCGATGCGTTTCAGGTTATTGCCGTCAACGTCGATGCCGGCGACGATGCCAAACCGAAGAAATTCCTGGAGGACACCGGCGTCAAGTCGCTCGGCTACTATCGCGATGCCACGATGGCGCTGTTCAACGACGTCAAGACGCGCGGCCTGGCGCTAGGTCTGCCCGTCACCATGCTGATCGATGGGCAAGGCTGCCTCATCGCCCATATGAACGGCCCGGCCGAATGGTCGGGGCCGGATGCCAAGCGTCTGGTCGAGGCGGCGCTTCAGCCGGGATAGGCTCAGACCGTGCGCAGGCGCGGCTTGAGCACGGCAATGCTTGCGCCGCGTCGGCTGGCTGTGCGGATTGCCGGAGCAGCCACGCCCGTCAGTTCGCCGAACGTCTCGATCGGAGCCGGTTTGCCGAGGTAATAGCCTTGCCCGATCTCGCAAGCCTCGGCGTCCAAGAACCTCAATTCACCCGGCGTCTCGATGCCCTCCGCAAGGACCGGTAGGCCGAGACCGCGTCCAAGCCCCAGCACGGCGCGGACGATCGCCGCGAACTGGGCGTTCTTGTCGACCGATTTGATGAACGAGCCGTCGATCTTGATCTTGTCGAAGGGAAAGGCGCTAAGGTTGGACAGCGAAGAGTAGCCGGTGCCAAAATCGTCCATCGCTACATGCACGCCAAGCGCCTTGACCTGCCTCAACGCCGCCAGTGCGCGGGGCATATCCTTCACCAGGGCTGTTTCGGTAATCTCCAGTTCCAGCCTGCCGGGTGCGAGGCCCGACCTCGCCAGTGCGTCATGCACCTTGCGGCTGAAGTTCGGATTGTGAAGCTGCACGGCGGAGACGTTGACGGCGACCATCAGCGGATTTGTCCAGCGAGCAGCATCGTTACAAGCCGTCGTCAGCACCCAGTCGCCGATCTGGGCGATCGCGCCACTGTCTTCGGCTACGGGGATGAAAACAGCCGGAGAAATGTCACCCCGCTCAGGGTGCTGCCACCGGACCAGGGCTTCGAAGCCGATCATCCTGCCGCCGCGGATTTCCTTCTGAGGCTGGTAGACGAGGTGGAACTCCTTGCGGGCGATGGCCTGGCGCAATTCATGCTCCATCACGCGCTTGTCGCGGGCCGCGGTGCCCATGGCTATCTCGAAAAACCGGTAAGTGTCCCTGCCTTCGGTTTTGGCGCGATGGAGTGCCGTGTCGGCGTGGCTGATCAGGCCGGCCTGGTCTTCGGCATCCAGCGGAAAGAAGGCGATGCCGATGCTGGCCGAGACGAGGCCGGAGCCGACCGAAACCCTGTTTTCCTCGCGGATCGCCGCCAGCAAGTCCTCGGCTATCCGGCCTGCGGCCAGGGGGTCGGGGAGGTTCGGAGCTATGATGGCAAATTCGTCGCCGCCGAGACGCGCGAGCATCTGTCCGTGGCGCGGAATGCCGGAAATGCAGTGCGCGAGCTTCTGCAGCATCGCGTCACCGGCGCTGTGGCCGTAGAGGTCGTTGACTTGCTTGAACCGGTCGAGGTCAAGCAGCAGGAGCGCCAGATATCCATCCTTGCCGCCACGATCCATCGAGGCGAATTCTGCTTCCAGCCGGGAAGAAAAGCTCCGCCGATTGGCAAGCCCGGTAAGCGGATCGAAATGCGCGAGGCGGAGAATCTCTTCTTCTGCCTTCTTGCGTTCACGGATGTCGCGAACGGCAAGCACCGTATGAGGCCTGCCGCAGTAGGTGATCTTCCTGGCGATCAGCTCGACAGGAACTCTCGCGCCGTCGCTGCCCCTTAATGTTGCTTCCTGCGCCTGTTCGCCGAAGCCGGATATATCGGCTGCGCTCTGTCCCTCGAAAAGCTCGCCGAGTTGCATCGTGTTCAGGGTGGCTGTCGCTGTTCCGGTCAGCTTCGCCATACTGTCATTGGCACTGACGATGCGGGTGCCATCGCAAACGATCAGACCTTCCACCGCCGCGTTGGCGAGATCGTGCATGCGATCGGCCTCGAGCTTCTGGCGGCGAAAGCGCAGGTCGATCCACAGCGCCGCACCTGACAGCACAAGGATTACAAGGCTGGCGACCGCTGCGGCAAAGGCCTGGGAAATGGGCTCGACGGAATGTTCGGATATTTCAATCGAGGAATCCGGAATGATCGACACCGCGGTCATCGCGATGAAATGCAAGCTGCAAATGGCCAGCGTCAAAAGCGCGGCGCCGCCGAGAGTCGCGAGTGCTGACGGGCGGCGCAAGACGACCAGGAGCGCCAGTGCCGCAAGGGTCACTCCGGCCAGAAGCGATATCGCGACAAGGAGCAGGTTCCATACGACCCGGCCTTCGACCTCGAAAGCGGCCATGCCGATGTAGTGCATCGTCGCGATGGCGCCGCCGAGAATGGCGCCACCGACGAGGAAATGGTCGATGCCGCGCCGCAAGGTGGCGACCCACATCCCAAGCGCGGTCAGGATGACGGCGGCGGCAAGCGAAAAGGCGGATAATCCCGGATTGTATGCGTTCGGTATTCCCGGCGTAAACGCGGTCATGGCGATGAAATGCGTCGCCCATATGCCGAACCCGGTCGAGGCCGCGGCGATCATCAGCCAGACAAGCCGGTTTCGCTCGGTCGATCGGCCGACATGCTTAAGGAGATTAACCGCAGAGAAACAAGAAATTCCACAGACGAGTGCGGCGAGCGCAACCAGTCTCAGGTCGTGCTGATTTACGATACAATTATAGACCGTCAGCATCCTGGTTCACTCGGTCAAAACTAACAGGGAGGTGTGACGGATTAGCTCTTGGAGATTTTAACGAATAGTTAACCCGTAGGCCATGAGGCGGGTCTTTTCGGGGGAAAACCGATGCCGCTGCGCCGAAAAAGGCGGTGATGTCGTTTCTGACGCCCGGTTTCGGTAGCGAGTGCACTTTAGGAAGGAATGGAGTTCATTGATCGGCAACAAAACCGTTGTCCGATTGTCATCAGCGCCACATATTGGCTTTGCGGAGGTGCCCCTTTCGCCAATGACAAACGGGAGATGAAACATGAAGTTCTTCGGCTTTGCGGCCGGTATCGCCGCCACCGTGACCCTGCTTTCCACCACCTCCGCCTTCGCCGTCACGCAGATCAGCTGGTGGCACGCCATGACCGGCGCCAACGCCGAGGTCGTCGCCAAGATCTCCAAGGATTTCAACGCCAGCCAGAGCGAATATGAGCTCGTTCCGGTGTTCAAGGGCACCTATCCGGAGACGCTGAATGCCGGCATCGCTGCCTTTCGTGCCGGGCAAGCGCCCGATATCCTCCAGGTGTTCGACGTCGGCACCGGCGTGATGATGGCGGCCGAGGGTGCGATAAAGCCGGTGGCCGATGTGATGACCGGCGCCGGGATGACTTTCGACAAGAGCCAGTATCTGCCCGGCATCGTCGGCTATTATTCCAAGCCGGACGGCACCATGCTGTCCTTCCCCTACAACTCCTCCTCGCCGATCCTCTACTACAACAAGGACATCTTCCAGAAGGCAGGCCTCGACGTGAACAATCCGCCCAAGACCTGGAACGAGGTTTGGGAAGCCGCCAAGAAGATCAAAACGAGCGGCGCCGCTTCTTGCGGCTATACCTCGACCTGGCTGACCTGGATCCATCTGGAGAATTTCGCGGCGTGGAATGACGTGCCTTGGGCCACCCAGCAGAATGGCCTGGCCGGCGGCGACGTCGAACTCAAGATCAATGCGCCGATTTTCGTCAACCACTTCCAGGCGCTCGCCGACCTGGCCAAGGACGGCACGTTCAAATATGGCGGACGCACCTCCGAAGCCAAGCAGATATTCCTCGCCGGCGAATGCGGCATCTTCACCGAATCGTCGGGCGGCCTCGGCGATATCGTCAAGTCCGGCATGAACTATGGCATCGGCCAGCTTCCCTACGACAGTGACGCCAAGGGTGCCCCGCAGAACACGACGCCGGGCGGTGCCAGCCTATGGGTGTTCGGCAACAAGTCGGACGAGGAATACAAGGGCGTTGCCGCCTTCTTTGCCTATCTGTCCAAGACCGATGTACAGGAATACCTGCACCAGAAGTCGGGATACCTGCCTGTGACGCTCGCCGCGTACGAGGCGACCAAGAAATCAGGCTTCTATGACAAGAACCCCGGCCGCGAGACACCCATCCTGCAGATGATCGGCAAGTCGCCGACCGACAATTCGAAGGGCGTGCGTCTGCCCAATCTGCCGCAGGTGCGTGATATCCAGAACGAGGAGCTGGAGAAGATGCTGGCCGGCCAGCAAACCGCCCAGCAGGCGCTCGACAATGCGGTCGCGCGCGGCAACGCCGCGATCAAGGAAGCCCTGGACAACTAACGAGATCGTCTCGGTCAGTCGGTTGGAATATCGCCCACGCGAGCGCGCGTGGGCGATGCCTGGATAGCGAGGGAAATCAGCCTGTCTCCACGCGTCGTCTTTCCCAACAAGATCCTGCCCTACCTGCTGGTGGCGCCACAGCTCGCCATAACCCTGGTTTTCTTCTACTGGCCGGCTGGTCAGGCGCTTTACCAGTCGATGCTCAGGCAAGACCCGTTCGGACTGAAGAGCAGGTTCGTCTGGTTTGCCAATTTCCGGAAGGTGCTGGCCGATCCGGCCTACCTCAACTCGATCAAGGTCACGGTGGTGTTCTCGCTTGCGACCGCGATCGTTGCCATGGTTGTGGCCCTGCTGCTCGCGGTCATGGCCGAGAAGGCCGTGCGCGGCAAAGGCCTCTACCGCACACTGTTGATATGGCCTTATGCCGTGGCGCCGGCGATCGCCGGCATGCTGTGGCTGTTTCTGTTCAACCCTTCGATAGGCTCGTTGGCCTATTTGCTGAGAAGCCTCGGCATCGCATGGGACCCACTGCTCAACGGCACCCACGCCATGATCCTGCTGGTGTCGGCGGCTGCCTGGAAGCAGATCAGCTACAATTTCCTGTTCTTCGTCGCCGGCCTGCAGGCGGTGCCGAAAACGCTGATCGAAGCGGCGGCCATGGACGGCGCCGGCGAAACCAAGCGCTTCTGGACCATCATCTTCCCGCTGCTTGCGCCGACAACGTTTTTCCTGCTGGTCGTCAACACCGTCTATGCCCTGTTCGACACGTTCGGCATCGTTCATGCCGTCACCGGCGGCGGGCCGGGCAAGACGACCGAGACGCTGGTCTACAAGGTCTACAATGACGGCTTCGTCAATCTGATCCTGGGCGACTCGGCGGCGCAGTCGGTCATCCTGATGGCCATCGTCATCGCGCTCACAGCGATCCAGTTCCGCTATGTGGAACGCAAAGTCCACTACGGCTGAGGGCAGCGATGATCGGCCAGTCCCCGCTCCGCACCTTCATCGCCCATGCCGTGCTCATCCTCGGCATATTGATCGTGGCTTTTCCGATCTACTACACCTTCGTGGCCTCGACGCACACGCTGCAAACGATCCTTAGGCCGCCGCTGCCGCTCTTGCCGGGCAGCCAGCTATGGAACAACTACAGCGAGGCGCTGTTCGGCGGCATCGGCCGTATCGGCGGGGTCAGCGTCGGCAGGCTGCTCCTCAACACCACGATCATGGCGCTCGGCGTTGCGGTCGGAAAGATCTTCATCTCGATCCTGTCGGCCTACGCGATCGTGTTCTTTCGCTTTCCGCTGCGCATGACCTTCTTCTGGCTGATCTTCATCACCTTGATGCTTCCAGTCGAGGTGCGCATCCTGCCGACCTACAAGGTGATGGTCGATCTCGGCATGATCGATACCTATGCCGGCCTGATCGTCCCGCTGATCGCCTCAGCCACTGCAACGCTGCTGTTTCGCCAGTTCTTCATGACCATACCGGGCGAATTGGTCGAGGCGGCGCGTGTCGACGGTGCCGGGCCATGGCGCTTCTTCTTTGATATCCTCCTGCCGCTGTCGCGGACAAACATCGCCGCGCTGTTCGTGATCCTCTTCATCTATGGCTGGACGCAGTATCTTTGGCCGCTGCTCGTCACCAACAGCAACGACATGAACACCATCGTCATCGCGCTGAGAAAGATGGTTTCCTTCGCCGATGCCGACACCCAATGGCACCTCGTGATGGTCACGGCAATGCTGGCCATCGTGCCGCCGATTCTCGTCGTGGTGATGATGCAACGCTGGTTCGTGCGTGGCCTGGTCGAATCCGAAAAGTGAGACTCTGATGGCGACCGTCGATCTGAAGGACGTGAAGAAGGTCTATCCCAGCGGCGTCGAAGCCGTGAAGGGCGTCTCAATCGCCATTCCTGACAAGGAGCTTTGCGTGCTGGTCGGCCCGTCAGGTTGCGGCAAGTCCACGCTGCTGAGGATGATCGCCGGGTTGGAGACCATTTCGGCCGGTACAGTCGCCATCGACGGCAAGGTGGTCAACGCCATCGGCCCGACCGAGCGCGACATCGCCATGGTGTTCCAGAATTACGCGCTCTACCCACATATGAAGGTCTATGACAACATGGCCTATGGCCTGCGCAACCGCGGCACGCCGAAGGACGAGATCGACAGCAGGGTACGCTCGACGGCCAAGGTGCTGGAGCTTTCGGCGCTGCTCGACCGGCGCCCGCGCGAGCTTTCAGGCGGTCAGCGCCAGCGCGTCGCCATGGGTCGCGCCATCGTGCGCAACCCGAAGGTCTTCCTGTTCGACGAACCACTGTCCAACCTCGATGCGAAATTGCGCGGGCAGATGCGCATCGAGATCAAGAATCTGCAGCGCTCGCTTGGCGTCACCTCGGTTTATGTCACGCACGACCAGCTTGAGGCGATGACGCTGGCCGACATCCTCGTCGTCATGAACGCCGGACTGGTCGAGCAGACCGGCGCTCCGCTTGATGTGTACGAGAAACCGGCTTCGACCTTCGTCGCTTCGTTCATAGGCGCACCGCCGATGAATCTGCTGGCGCTCACAGGGGCCTCCCCAAGCTCGGTATTGGCCGACGGTACGGTGATTGGCTTGGCGCCTCGACAGGGCAAGGTGGTGACACTAGGCTTTCGTCCAGAGGACGCCGATATCACCTTCGCGGCAGAGGCGCCGGCCGGCGCGCTCGCGCTGCCGGCGACAGTGGAAGCGGTCGAACCGGTCGGTGCCGAAAGCTTCCTCCATTGCGTGGCAGCCGGCAGCCGTATCGTGGTGCGCGTCTCAGGCCGCGCCAGCGCCAAGCCAGGCGACCGATTGCGCGTCGTGGCCAGGTCCGAAAAGCTGCATTGGTTCGATCAAGCGGGCAAACGGGTCGATTGAAATCGGCCTTGCGCAAAACCGTTCAGGCAAACACATGCGCCTTGCCCGACACGGTCAGCCGCACGATCTCGCCGACCGCCGGCGCGTCCATGCCCGGCTTGCGCAGGATCAATGGCGTGTTGCCGATGGCGGCCGCGTCGGGCGGATCGGGACTGTTCAAGAGACGCACGGCGATGGTGCAAATCGAGCCGGCGAATTCGGATTCCGTGACCTCCCCGAACAGCATGTCCGGCGTGCCCGACATGCCTTCACGCGAGGTTCGTTTCAGCAGCACCTGCTCGGGCCGCAGCATGATGCGGGCGATGTCGCGCCGCTCGGTGCTGTCGACGGCGATCCGGCCGAGCGGCGAGGTAGCGAAGCCATCGGCGATCCTGGCCGGCAAGACGATGGCGTCGCCGAGGAACTCGGCAATCATCCTGTCCTTCGGCCTGAAATAGAGCTCGCGCGGCGTGCCGATCTGCGAGAATTTGCCGTCGCGCATCACTGCGACCTGGCTGGCGAATGACAGCGCCTCGGCCTGATCATGGGTGACCAGGATGGTGGTGATGCCGGCGGTTTCAAGGAGCTCGGCCACGGCCTTGCGCATCGAGGCGCGCAGGCCGGTGTCGAGCGCCGAGAACGGCTCGTCGAGCAGCATCAGCCGCGGCTTCATGGCCATGGCGCGGGCGAGCGCGACGCGCTGCTGCTGGCCGCCGGAGAGTTCGTGCGGACGGCGCTTCAGGATACCTTTGTCCAGCCCGACGACATAGGCGAGCTCGGCGATGCGCTCGCCCCGCTTTTCCTCGTGACGCCCCATGCCGAAGCCGATATTGGCGGCGATGCTCAGATGCGGGAACAGAGCGCCGTCCTGCGCCACCAGCCCGATGCCGCGGCGATGCGCCGGCACGGCCGTGTCGCCATCGGCCAGCACCTCGCCATCGAGCACGATGCGGCCCTGGTCCGGCGCCTCGAAGCCGGCGATCAGCCGCAGCAACGTGGTCTTGCCGCAACCGGATGGCCCGACAATTGCCGTACGGCTGCCGCTGGCCACGCTGAGGTCGACGCCGGCAAGTGCTGCGACGGGGCCGTAGTGCTTGTGGATGCCGCTCAGCTCGAGAAAGCTCATCGCCCGGCCATCCGCTTCGACTGGACGTAGAGCAGCCAGGTCAAAGGCAGCGACATCGCCACCATGATCAGGGCATAAGGCGCCGCCGACGCATAGTCGATCTCGCCGCTATAGGACCAGAACGCCATGGCCAGCGTGCGGGTGCCGTTGGGCGCCAGCATCTGGGTTGCGGTCAATTCGTTCATGATACCAAGGGCAACCAACGCCATGCCGGCTGCGGCGCCCGGCGCCGACAGGCGGATGGTCGTCGACCACAGCGCCTTGAGCGGCGACCGGCCGAGGCTGGAGGCGGCGCGTTCGAGCTCGACTGGCGCCTGTGCGATCGACGCCCTGAGGCTAATCAGGGCACGCGGCAGGAACATCAGCGCATATGCGACCAGGATGGTGAACAGGGTCTGGTAGAGCGGCATGGCGATACGCACGGCGATGGTGACCAGCGCCAGGGCGATGACAACGCCGGGCAACGCGCCGACGATATAGTTGCAGCCCTCCAGGACGCGTTGCAGCCGCCCCGGCGCGCGGATAGAAATCCACGCCATTGGCATTGCCGCGACGGTGGCGAGCAGCGCCCCGGCAATCGCCAGGAACAGCGTTTGGCCAAGCGCCAGGCCGATCTCGTCGAGCCGCCAGACATCGGCGCCGCCGGCCATGAGCCAGCGGCCGATGGTGGCGAACGGCACGCCGAGCGCCAGTAGCGTGGTAACGGCGGGCATAAGCAGGCAAGGAATGGTGGCGCGCCCAAGGCTCGTGCGCTGCTGCTGGCGCGCAGCACCCGAACCGACGCGGGCATAGCGCTCTTCGCCGCGCACCAGCACCTCCAGCCCGAGCAGCACAAGGCAGCAGGTCACCAGCACGCCGGCCAGCATGTTGGCGGCGGGACCGTTGAAGGTCGACTGAAACTGGTCGACGATCGCGGTGGTGAAGGTGTCGAAGCGGATGAAAACGTAAAGGCCGTATTCGGCCAGGAGGTGCAGGCCGACCAGCAGCGAGCCGCCGCAAATGGCGAGTCGGAGCTGCGGCAGCACGACACGCCGAAACACGCGCCATGGGCCAAGCCCGAGGGCCGCTGCTGCATCTTCGAGAGCGGGATCGAGCCGGCGCAAAGCTGCCGCTATCGGCAGATAGAGGAACGGGAAATAAGCGATGACGGATACAAGCACGCCGGCCCACAGGCCGTGCAGTCTGGGCGCCATGGTGATCCAGGCGTAACTGTGGACGAAGGCGGGAATGGCGAGCGGCGCCACCGACAACCAGGCCCATAGGCGGGCCCCCGGCAGATCGCTGCGCTCGGTCAGCCAGGCCAGCGCCACCGACAGCACGATCGAAATCGGCACGGTCAGCACCACCAGCAGACTGGTGTTGACCAGAAGTTCCCCGACGCGCGGCCTGAACACCAGCGCCGCCACGGTTTCCCAGCCAGTCTGCACCGCCACCCAGACGATGAAGGCAAGTGGCAGCAGCGCGAAAAGCGAAACAAAGACGGCAGCCAGTGCAATCCATGAGACCGACCAACGACGTGCCCGCACGGCCGTCGTATCGGCTGGCAAGCCTGAAGGTGCAAGATCGATCGCCGACTGCATCAGATCAGACGTTGTGCCGTTTCCGCCCGAAGGCGGAAACAATCGTCGGCGAATGCGGCGAGCAGCTTGTGGTCATGGACAAATGCCATCTTGAAAACAGAGCGCTCCCGCGGAAAGCGAATTCCCACAGGAGCGCAGTCGGTTGCCCTTTTAGGACGAACGCCCGCTAAAGCAAGCCGGCCGCCGTCATCAGGTCGGTCACCTTCTTCGAGTTCAGCGTCGTCGGGTCGACTTTCGGCGCCTGCAGATCGGCCAGCGGCACCAGCTTCGGATTGGACTCAGCGCCCTTGCCGACTGCGTATTCGAACGAATCGCCTGTCTTCAGTACGTCCTGGCCGCCCTTGCCGGTGACCCATTTCAGGAAAGCCTGCGCTTCCTTCGGGTGCTTGCTCGAGGCCAGCACGCCACCGCCGGAAACTGAGACGAAAGCGCCGGGATCCTGGTGCTTGAAATAGTGCAGCTCGACGTTCTTGCTGTTCTCGCCGGTCTTGGCCTGATCGCCGTAATAGTAATAGTGATAGATCACGCCGCCTTCGACCTCGCCGGCATTGACCGCCTTCATCACCGTGCTGTTGCCCTTATAGGCGGTAAAATTCTCCTTCATCGCCTTTAGCCATTCGGCCGTCGCTGCCTCACCCTTGAGCTGCAGAAACGCGCTGACGATCGCCTGGAAATCGGCGCCGGAGGGCGATGCGGCCCAACGGCCCTTCCAGCTCGGATCGGCGAGATCGAGAAGCGATTTGGGCAGCTGGTCGGCGGCCAGCTTGGTCTTGTTGTAGGCAAAGACCGTGCTGCGCGCGGCGACGCCGACCCATTTGCCGCTCGCCGGCTGGTACTCCTGCGGAACCTGGGCCAGCGTCTCGGTGTCGACCGGTGCGAACAGGCCGGCCGCCTCGACTAATGCCATGGCCGGCGAATTCTCCGTCAGGAATACATCGGCGGGCGAAGCGGTGCCTTCCGCAACGATCTGATTGGAGAAATCGCTGTCGCCGCCATTGCGGACGGTAACCTTGATGCCGGTTTCCTTGGTGAATCCCTCCGCCCAGGCTTTGGTCAGGTTTTCGTGCTGGGCGTTGTAGACGACGATGCCCTCGTCCTCTGCTATTGCCGGGCCGGCGATCAGGCTGATTGCAAGTGCTGTCGCACCGGCAAGGGCGGAAAGAGCATATTTCATGGCGTCGTCCTCGATTTCGATGGTCGTTGGCTTGGCACGCTGCACCTAGCAATACATGACTAGCGCAGTCAACATTGCTGGCCCGCTCAATTGCTCAAAAGGCCAAACTTTCGTGATGCTCAGCTAATTTGCCTTGGACATTATTTCGCCGGCCCCGTAACAAATCAGCGCCGAGACGCGAATATCGGGGAGTGAACTCTTGTGAGCGGCAAGGACGAAGCCGAGCTTTCACGGCTGCTGCGGGCCGCGATCGCTGGAGACGAAAGGGCCTATGCCGACTTTCTGCACCGGATCGCCGCGCTCGTTCGTGGCTTTGCCCGGCGCAAGATCGTGCAGGGTGGGGTGGATCCCGAGGATGTCGTGCAGGAAACCTTGCTGGCCATTCATGTGAAACGACACACCTGGCGCCATAATGCGCCGGTGCTGCCTTGGGTCTATGCAATAGCCCGCTTCAAGCTGATCGACGCGTTCCGGCGGCGCGGCCGGCGGATCGAGGTCGGGATCGACGAAATCGCCGAGACCTTTGCCGAGCCGGAAGCGGAGACGGTGAGCGAGCGCGACGTCAACCGGGCGCTCGACAGCCTGTCGCCGGCACAGCGTTCCGTCGTCTCGGCCGTATCGGTCGAAGGCCGGTCAATCAGCGAGACGGCGGCCAAATTCGGCATCAGCGAGACGGCTGTGCGGGTGTCACTGCACCGCGGGCTTGCCGCCATTGCCAAACGGTTCGGGGCGGGACGGGAATAAAAATGAGGACCGAAGATCTCATCAAGGCGCTCGACGCCGATGCCAGCAGCGAGGCGCTGCCGCTGGGCACCGCCTGGTGGCTTGCCGCCGGTGCGGCCATGGTGATCGCGGCCGCGGTTTTCTGGCTGACGATCGGCCCGCGCCTCGACATTGCGATCGCCATGCACACGATGCGGTTCCTGTCCAAATTCGTCTTCACGATCGCTCTTTCGGCCAGCGCCTTTGCCCTGGTGCATGCGCTGTCGACGCCCGGTGCATCGACCCGCCGGGCGGCAAGCTGGATGATCGCCGCCCCGCTGCTGGTGATTGTGGCCGTGATTCTCGAACTCTTCGCCGTGCCTGCGGCCGACTGGGGCACACGCCTGGTCGGGACGAACATGGTCATCTGCCTGACCTTCATTCCGTTGATCGGGATCGGCCCGCTTGCCGTCTTTCTCGCGGTCCTGCGCCATGGCGCGCCGACAAGGCCGGTGCTTGCCGGTGCGGCCGCGGGCCTGCTTGCCGGCGGGCTGGCGGCGACCTTCTATGCGGCGCATTGCTTCGACGATTCGCCGCTTTTCGTCGGCACCTGGTATACGATCGCGGTCGCCATCCTTGCCGTGCTCGGGGCGCTCGGCGGACGACTTTTTGTGCGCTGGTAGCGATAAGAATCAGCGTGTCGGAACGGGATGCTCGCCGCGATAGTCGTAAAAGCCGCGCCCGGTCTTGCGTCCGAGCCAGCCGGCCTCGACATATTTGACCAGCAGCGGGCAGGGGCGGTATTTCGAATCCGACAGTCCGTCATGCAGCACCTGCATGATCGACAGGCAGGTATCGAGCCCGATGAAATCGGCAAGCTGCAGCGGCCCCATCGGATGGTTGGCGCCGAGCTTCATGGCGGTATCGATGGCGTCGACCGAGCCGACACCTTCATAGAGCGTGTAGATCGCCTCGTTAATCATCGGCAGCAGGATGCGGTTGACGATGAACGCCGGGAAATCCTCCGAGACGGTGATCGTCTTGTCGAGCTGCTTCACATAGGTTTTTGCCGCCTCGAAGGTCTGGTCCTCGGTGGCGATGCCGCGCACCAGCTCGACCAGCTTCATCACCGGAACCGGATTCATGAAATGTATGCCGATGAAGCGTTCCGGCCGGTCGGTCTGCGAAGCCAGCCGCGTGATCGAGATCGATGATGTATTCGTCGCCAGGATGGCCTCGGGGTTGAGCTGCGGGCAGAGCTGGGCATAAATCTTGCGCTTGACCGTTTCGTCCTCGGTCGCTGCTTCGATCACCAGATCGGCGCCCGCAAGATCGGCCATGGCCGGCGCCGCCGAAATGCGCGCCATCGCCTCATTGCGCAGCGTTTCCTCGAGTTTGCCGGAGCCGACCTGACGGGCCATGTTGCCGCTGATCGTAGCGATGCCCTTTTCGATGCGGTCGGGCGAAATATCGTAAACCAGCACCTTATAGCCCGCCAGCGCCGACACATGGGCGATGCCGCCACCCATCTGGCCCGCGCCGATGATGCCGATCGTCTCGATCTTGCTCATTACCCGATCCCGTCGAGGCCTTTGCGGCCCGTTTTTTGTGCAGTGCAAACTAAAAGGGCGGGGCGACTTCGTCTACCCCACCCCTCGGAATTTAATACGCTTTGGCAGAAGGCGTCAAAGCGCCTTTTGCAGTTCCGGCAGAATGACGAAGAGATCGCCCACGAGACCGTAGTCGGCGACCTGGAAGATCGGCGCCTCCTCGTCCTTGTTGATGGCAACGATCACCTTCGAATCCTTCATGCCGGCAAGGTGCTGGATGGCACCGGAGATGCCGACGGCAATATAAAGGTCGGGCGCTACAACCTTGCCAGTCTGGCCGACCTGCCAGTCGTTCGGCGCATAGCCGGCATCGACGGCGGCGCGAGATGCGCCAACCGCCGCACCGAGCTTGTCGGCGACCGGCAGGATGACCTCCTGGAACTTCTCGGAGGAGCCCAGTGCACGGCCACCCGAGATGATGATCTTGGCCGAGGTCAGCTCTGGACGGTCGGTCTCGGAGAGCTTGTTCTCGACAAAGCTCGACAGGCCGGGATTGGCCGCCGCCTGAACCGTCTCGACCGGCGCGGAACCACCCTCGGGTGCTGCCTGGAAGGAAGCGGTGCGCACCGTGATGACCTTCTTGGCGTCACTCGACTGCACCGTCTGGATGGCGTTGCCGGCATAGATCGGCCGCTTGAAGGTGTCGGGCGACAAGACTTCGATGATTTCCGATATCTGGGCGACATCGAGCAGCGCCGCCACGCGGGGCGCGACGTTCTTGCCCGACGAGGTCGCCGGCGCGATGATTGTCTCGTATGGCTCAGCAAGCGAAACGACGAGCGCCGCCAGCGGTTCGGCGAGACGCTCGGTCAGTTCGTCAGCGTCGGCGAGCAGCACCTTAGTAACGCCCTTGAGCTTGGCGGCTGTGTCAGCTGCCGGCTTGGCATCTTTGCCGGCAACCAGCACATGCACGTCCGAACCGATCTGCAGCGCCGCCGAAAGCGCCTTGGCGGTCTGGTCGGAAAGCGCCGCGTTGTCGTGTTCGGCAATCAGAAGAATAGCCATGATGTTTTCCTGACTTTCGTCTTCGAGGCTCCTGAAATCCGGTCAGGCTGAGTCGAAAACGGTTGGTTTCGAGAACCGGAGCGGAGCGTACTTCAGTACGTGAGCACCGGAAGCGGAGAAACCGGCCGTTTGCCGGCCGGCCTCATCGGATTTCCTTAGAGCACGCCGGCTTCGTTCTTCAGCTTGTCTACCAGTTCGGCGACGCTCTTGACCTTGACGCCCGCCTTGCGGCCGCCCGGCTCCTCGGTCTTGATCACTTTAAGCCGCGGCTTGACGTCGGCGCCGTAGTCGGCAGGGCTCTTCTCGTCGAGCGGCTTCTTCTTGGCCTTCATGATGTTGGGCAGCGACGCGTAGCGTGGCTGGTTCAGCCGCAAATCCGCCGTGATGATTGCCGGCATCTTCAGTTCCAGCGTCTGCAGGCCGCCATCGACCTCGCGCGTCACCGTGGCCCTTTCACCGTCGAGCACGATCTTGGAGGCGAAGGTGCCCTGCGCCCAGCCGAGAAGTGCGGCCAGCATCTGGCCGGTCTGGTTGGAATCGTCGTCGATCGCCTGCTTGCCGAGAATGACAAGGCCGGGCTGTTCTGCCTCGACGACGCCCTTCAGCACCTTGGCGACGCCCAGCGGCTCAGTCTGCTCGTCGGTCTTGACCAGGATGGCGCGGTCGGCGCCCATGGCGAGTGCGGTGCGCAAGGTCTCCTGTGCCTGCTGCGGCCCGATCGACACCACGAGGATCTCTTCGGCCTTGCCAGCTTCCTTCAGCCGGATCGCCTCTTCCACCGCGATCTCGTCGAACGGGTTCATCGCCATCTTGACGTTGGCGAGTTCCACCGCCGAACCGTCCGCCTTCACCCGGACCTTGACGTTCGCGTCCACAACCCGCTTCACGGGCACAAGGATCTTCATTTGCCTGTCACCTCTTTCACGATAGTCTCTCACGCTCGTCGGACGCGCTATAGCAGCGTGCACCTCTTCAGAGTTGTCGAAAGCCGACATTCCGGACGGAATTCTGGTCTTCGCCACGCCAGTAGGGTGGCGCTTCCGTAGTTGCGGCGACCCCGCGCGTCAATATCCGGGCGCACTCGGATCCTCGGCGAAGCACTCAAATCAGTTCAGTCCGGACCGGAAACGCTTCCTCGGCCCCAGCGCGGCGCCTGCTGCGCAGGTTGTGGTTCGCTTGGCGCCGGCTCTACGGCAACGGGCACATGGCCGGCGACCACCACAGTCTCTTCATCCGCAGCGGCGAGCAGCGGCACGCCGCGGCTGCGCAAGACAAGCACCAGCACGGCTCCGGCGATGATGCCGCCGATATGGCAAGCCCAGGAGACCTGATCCTCGCCTCCCTGGGCAAACATGAAGATCTGGAACAGGATCCACAGGATGAGCGGGATGAAGGCGGGGATACGCAACGGGATGCGGGCGAAGACCAGCACCCATACCTTTACGCGGGGATAAAGGATCAGATAGGCGGCGACCACACCGGCGATGGCGCCCGACGCACCGATCAGCGGCACTTGCGAATCCCAGGCCACCAGACCCTGGAAGAAAGCGCCGGCAATGGCGCAAAGCAGGTAGAAGATGAGGTAGCGGATGTGGCCGAGTGCATCCTCGACATTGTCGCCGAATACCCACAGGAACAGCATGTTGCCGCCGAGGTGGAAGATATCCGCGTGCAGGAAGGAATAGGTCAGGTAGCTCAGGCTCTCGGGAATGACGACGAATTGCGGAGCGAGCTCGACGCTGTCATGCACGACCGACGGGATGAAGCCGAGGCCCAGCACCGCGGCGTTGGAGAAGTCCTCACCGCCAAGCGTGGTGACAAGGTAGATCAACACATTGAGCGCGATCAGGCCGATGGTCACATATTGCAGCTTGATGTGCCGCAGCCTGTTGGTGTCGTAAAGCGGGATGAACATCGGGTCCCCAGCTCGGCGGATTTCAGCGGTTCTTGCCAGGAACCCATAGCACGTCGGCGTTTCCGTTGTCATTGACCGCGCGCGCGGCAACGAACAGGAAGTCCGAGACGCGGTTGATGTACCTTATTGCCTCGCGGTTGACGGGCTCGTTTGGGTCTTGCGACAGCGCCACCATGATGCGCTCGGCGCGGCGCGCGACCGTACGGGCGAGGTGAAGGGCGGCGGCGGCCGGCGTGCCGCCATTGAGCACGAAGGATTTGAGCGGCTGCAGATTTTTGTTGAGGAGGTCGATGTCCCGTTCGACGCGGTCGGTCTGCGAGGCGACGATGCGCAGCGGCTCGTAGTCCAGCGGCTTGCCATTATCGGGGACTGCCAGATCGGCGCCGAGATCGAAAAGATCGTTCTGGATGCGGCCGAGCATCGCATCGATCGCCGGATTTACTGCCGCTGTATGGATGCGGGCCATGCCGATGCAGGCATTGGCCTCGTCGACCGTGCCGTAGGCGTCGATGCGAAGGTCGGATTTCAGTCGCCGCTCGCCGGAGCCGAGACCGGTGGTGCCGTCGTCGCCAGTGCGGGTGTAGATCTTGTTGAGCTTGACCACGGGGTACCTCCCGGCTGGTGCCGCGTCACTTACGGGTGAAATACACCGCCAGCATGATCAGCACCAAGGCCACGAACTGCAAGAGCACGCGCGTCTGCATCAGCTTGTTGGAGGTCATGCTGGAGCCGCCGCGCATCATGTTGATGAGGCCGCGGATCAGCACGATCACCACTGCAACCATGACAAGAATGGCGAGGATGTTGAAGACGGTTGCCATGGTGTGTTCCAGTTGAATTGCGTTCAGGCGCGTTTGGCGAGCAGACGGTAGAGTGCAGATGCCGGCAGGATGCGTTTAAGGATCGCGCCGATCCTGGCCGGCACTGTTACCACATAATGCGGGCGCGGGCGCCGCGACAGAAGCGCATGGTGCAAGGCGGCATAAACCACCTCCGGCCCGGGCTTGAGCCGCGATGTGCTGCCGCCGGCCCGCAGGCGTTTGAGTTGCGCCGCATAGGCGAGGCGATGAACGGAATTCTCGTGATCGATATTCGCCAGGAACCATGCGAGGCTGTTGCTGGCGATCTTCGATTTTACCGGCCCCGGCTCGATCAGCGAAACATGGATGCCGCTACCCCGGAGTTCTTGATAGAGGGACAGCATCAGCCCTTCGATAGCGTGCTTCGATGCCGAGTAGGCGCCGCGAAAAGGCACCGGCGCGAGGCCGAGGATCGATGAGCAATGAACGAGACGACCATGACCCTGGCCGCGCATCACCGGTACGACGCGGCGAGTGAGATCATGCCAGCCAAAGACATTGGCCTCGAACTGCTGCCGCAAAGCCTCGACCGGCAGGTCCTCGACGGCGCCGGGCTGTCCGTACGCGCCATTGTTGAAGAGCGCATCGAGCCGGCCGCCGGTCCGTTCCAGCACCGACGTCACCAGCGCCTCGATCGATCCGGGTTCGGTGTAGTCCAGATAGAAGGCCTCAATGCCGTCGGCCTCAAGCGCTGCGATATCCTCGGGCTTTCGGGCCGTTGCGAACACCCGCCAGCCGTCCTTCTTAAGAGCATGGGCGCAATAGGCGCCTATACCGGAAGAGGCACCTGTGACAATGATGGTGCGCAACTCTTTTCCGGGAGGAATGGTGGTTTGACCTAGGGTTGTCATTTGCTGCAAACCCTTCCCATATTCGCGGCGTCCGGACAATCGAAGGGAACGCGGTTCTTGTTGCGGAAGATCGTAGCCCTTAAACGCGTGCTCTACGACGCGCTCGGCCATTTCAACACCGACGACGGCTGGGCAATGGCCAGCCATCTGGCGATCACCGCGCTGATGGCGCTTTTTCCTTTCCTGATCTTCGCTACGACGCTGGCGAGTTTTTTCGGCGCGCAGGCCTTCGCCGACACCGCCGTGCACCTTGTGTTCGACACATGGCCCGAGCAGATCGCCAAACCGATCGCACGCGAAGTGCTCAACGTGCTTACCGTTAGGCGCAGCGACCTGTTGACGTACGGTATCGTGCTTGCCGGATACTTCGCCTCGAACGGCATCGAGGCGCTGCGCACCTCGCTCAACCGCGCCTATCGTGTCTCGGAAACGCGCGGCATCATCTACCGGCGGGTGCAGAGCATCATCTTCGTGCTGATCGCGACGGCCGGGTTTTTGGCGATCAGCGTGCTGCTGGTCTTCGCGCCGTTGCTGGCACGGCTGGCCGAGTCGCATGTCGAATGGATAAAGCCCTACATGGGCACGATCACGCTGTGGCGTTACGTCATCGCCTCGGTCGTCATCATCGGCGGCCTGTTCGCCGTGCATTTCTGGTTGCCGGCCGGCAAGCGCCGCTTCGTCTCCATCGTGCCGGGCATCATCTTCACGCTGATCGGCTGGCTTATCGGGTCGACCATCTTCGCCGCCTATCTCGATCATTTCTCGTCCTATGTGACGACCTATGCCGGCCTCGCCTCGATCATGATCGCCGTCGTATTCCTCTATATCGTCTCGGCGATCTTCATCCTCGGTGGCGAGCTCAACGCCGCGATCAGCCGCTATTTAGAGGCGCGTGCGAGAGTCGGCTGAGTTAAGCATGATCTTTTCCGAAAACCGGTTCCCACTTTTTGGGATCATGCTTTTGGCGGCTGAGCGGTCGCCAGCCCGACGCCGAGCGTCGCGATTGCCATGCCGGCGATCTGGAGCGGGCTCAACTGCTCACCGAACAATGCCCAGGCGATGACCGCGGTGACGGCCGGCACGAGGTAAAACAGCGAGGCGACCTTCGACATCTCGCCGTCGCGGATCATCACCATCAACAGGAATATGGCGCCGATCGACAGCACCAGCACAAGCCAGGCCATGGCGAACATCAGTTCGCCGTTGACGATGACCGTTCGGGTCTCGAAGGCGAGCGAGGCCAGAGCCATCACCGATGCGCCGCCGACATATTGCCAGAACGTGGCAGCCACCAGATCGCCGCCGGAGGCGAAACGCTTCTGCCAGATCGTGCCCGCACTCATGCCGAGTACGGAGACCAGCGAGGCGCCCAGTGTTTCGGCCGTCACCCCGCCGCCGAGCGCGCCGAGCTTCGGCCAGAGCACGATTACCACGCCGATCAACCCGAGGCCGAGACCGGCCCAGTGGCGCGGCAGGATGGCCTCGCCCAGAAGCCGGCCGGCGAGCACTGCCGTGATCAGCGGCTGCAGGCCGACGATCAGGGCTGAAAGCCCAGCGGGCATGCCCCGGTGGATGGCCCAGAACACGCCGCCGAGATAGACCCCATGCATCAGGATGCCGGCGCCGGTCGCGTGCAGCGCCTCGTCGCGGGTGGCGCGGCTCGAACCAAGTGCGGCCATCAAAGCGACAAGCAGGATTGCGGCCAGGACAAAGCGCGCGGCCAGGAAAGTAAAGGGCTCCGCCCACGGCATGGCATAGCGCGCGCCGATGAAGCCGGTCGCCCACAGGACGACGAAAGAGGCGGGGATGAACCGCTTGAGGCTGTGCATTTTCAGGAGGCCGCGGTGAATTCGGGTGAGGGATCGACTGCGGCGACTGCTTAATGCCGTTCGGGCCGGCAAGCAAAACCAAACGGTTGATCCATAGAGTCATTTGAATTGAAGGAGCGCCGTTGATGGCCGTCAGCTCGCCGGTCTAGCTAGAGACCGACCAGCCGCCTAATATCGTCGGGCGAGGCGCCCGCCGCACGCTGGGCGGCAAGGCTGGTATCGCCAAGACTCTTCGACAGTTTTCGTCCGTCCGGGCCGAGGATCAGGCGATGGTGAAAATAGGCCGGCTGCGGCAGGCCAAGCAGCTGCTGAAGCAGCCGCTGCACGCTGGTCGCGGAATAAAGATCCTGGCCGCGCACGACATGGCTGACGCCCTGCAGCGCGTCATCCACGGTGACGGCGAGGTGATAGCTGGTCGGGATTTCGCGGCGCGCCACGACCACATCGCCCCAATCCTGCGGATGGGCTTCGACGCGACGCGCCGCGGAGAGCGTCTCGTCCGTGTATTCGGCCCACGACAGGTCCTTGCCGGCGCGCTCTATTGCCGCATCGACGTTCAACCGCCAGGCAAATGGCACATTTTCGGCGATGCGCCGTTTGCGTTCGCTCGGCGGCAGTGCCTTGTCGGCGGCGGGATAGAGCGGCACGCCGTCCGGGTCGCGCGGCCAGTCGCGGCCGCGCTTTTCGCTGTCGGCGATGAAGGCGCGGATCTCACTTCTGCTCATGAAGGCCGGATAGACAAGCTCCGCTTCGATCAGCCGCTCGAGCATCGCCCGATATTCGGCAAAATGCTCGGACTGGCGGCGCACCGGTTCCTCCCAGCCAAGCCCCAGCCATTTCAGGTCGCGAAAAATGCCTGCCTCGAATTCCGGCGTGCAGCGCGTCGTGTCGATGTCCTCGATGCGCAGCAGCAGGCGTCCGCCCGCCGCCTTTGCCAATTTCTGATTGAGCAGCGCCGAATAGGCATGGCCGAGATGCAGTTCGCCGTTCGGGCTCGGCGCGAAGCGGAATGTCAGCAGTGTCATTGTCCGGCGGGCAATCGGGTTGTGCGGCGCTTTCGCCAATTGCTACTTTGCGCCGGCGGCGTCGTGCGTCCAGAGGGACACGTGACGAAACGTGCGGCACTTTTGATTTTGGAACAAGCAGACATGCAACGCATCGCCAGCCTCGACGACATTGCGCAAGGGCTGGATAGGCTATGCTTGCTCGACCCACGCCTGGAAAAAGTACGCGGCATGGCTGGCGAGGTGCCGCTCAGGCTGTCGGAGCCGGGGTTCAGGAGCCTTGCTTCCATCGTCGTTTCGCAACAAGTGTCCCGCGCGAGCGCCGATGCCATCTTCGGCCGCCTGACGGAACTGCTCGATCCGCTGACGCCGCAGGCGATCCTTGCCGCCGATGAGGCGATCTTTCGCAAGGCGGGACTGTCGCGGCCCAAGCAGCGCGGCCTGATTGCTGTCGCACAGGCGGTGGCCGACGGGCTCGACCTCGATCACCTCTGCCAGCTCGATGCAAGCGAGGCTATCGCGGCCATGACCAGAGTGCCGGGCATCGGCCCGTGGACGGCTGAAGTCTACCTTTTGTTTGCCGCCGGACACCCGGATATCTTTCCGGCGCGCGACGTCGCTTTGCAGAGCGCGGTCGGCCATGCGCTCGGCATCGACCCGCGTCCGCCGGAGAAAATGCTGATCCGGCTTGCCGAATCATGGAGCCCGTGGCGCGGTGTCGCATCGCGGCTTTTCTGGGCTTATTATCGCGAATTGAAGGGCAGGGATGCCGCGCCTCCGGCCTGAATCCTCAAAAAAGCATTGAAATCATGCGTTTTTGAGACCGGGCATGATCGACAATCCGCTTCACATCCCTGTCATGTCGGGCTTACAGTATCCGCGTCGACCGGTTCTAGGGTGAAGGAGGTCAACGACGTGACGGTTGCCGTATCTCCGGATGGGCTTCCAGCGCTGGTGCTGAATGCGGATTACCGTCCGCTCAGCTATTACCCCCTGTCGCTCTGGTCCTGGCAGGATGCCATCAAGGCGGTGTTCCTCGAGAGGGTGAATATCGTCGCCGAATACGAACACGCCGTCTCTTCGCCGACCTTTTCGATGAAGCTGCCGAGCGTCGTCAGCCTGAAGGCTTACGTGAAGCCGTCGAGGCATCCGGCGTTTACCCGTTTCAACGTCTTCCTGCGCGACCGTTTCCAGTGCCAATATTGCGGCACGCCGGACGATCTGACGTTCGACCATGTCATTCCGCGCCATCGCGGCGGCGCCACGACGTGGGAGAATGTCGTCGCTGCCTGCTCGCCCTGCAATCTGAGGAAGGGCGGCATGATGCCGGCCCACGCCAAGATGTGGCCGCTGCAGAAGCCCTACCAGCCGACGGTGCATGATTTGCATAATAACGGCCGGCTGTTCCCGCCCAACCATCTGCACCAAAGCTGGATGGATTATCTGTACTGGGATGTCGAACTCGAACCATAGAGTTCGGCAGAAATCCGCCATGCCGGTCGGCTGACGCAGCTTTCTGCGCTTCCGGCCTTCGCCGGCCGAAGCATTCATGAGCGGTCGTGGCGTGGTAGTTAAGGCTACGGCCGGCGTAGGCCGGTGCTCACGTAGTTTAGCACGCTCCGCTCCGGTTCTCGAAAACTACGTCATGCACTCCGGCCTGACGAATTTCTGAACGAATTCTGCGTTGTGCCACTCAGTCGCGGGCAAAGGCGCCGCGGAACGCGACTGCGGCGAGGACAAAGCTGGCGATGGCATTCCAGCCCGCCAGCGACAGCCCGAGGATGCGAACCGCCGCCTTGTCGCAGGAAGGCGGGACGAATTTGTCGAGCGCGTCGAGCACGCCCTTGCCGCCGGTGTCCACCGGCCCGGCGGCTGCGGTGCAATCGGTCGGGCCCGGCCACCACCCCCATTCGACGCCGGAGTGATAAACGCCGAGATAGACGCCGTAGAGCATCAGCAGGCCGCCAATGGCTAGCAGGCCACGGCTTACCCAGGCTGGCGCCCGAAGCGCCGACGCAAGCACCGCCAGCAGCATTAAGGGCACGCCGACATAATAAGGGGTGCGCTGCTCGAGGCAGAGCTTGCAGGGGATGTAGCCGCCGAGATATTGGAAGGCCAGCGCCGAGCCGACCGTGGCGGTCATGGCGACGGCGAGAAACAGGGCGGTGCGCAGCCGCTGGCGTCCGGTATCGGCATTCACGGTCGCTGTCATCGGGCTCCAGTCCGTTCGGTTCGATGCCGTTCAGACGGCGTATTTGACGACGATATAGAGCAAAATCAGGGCAGCGGCGCCGGCGCCCGCAATCTGGCCAAGGCGCTTTTCGATGAAGTGGCGGATCGGCTCGCCATAGCGGCGCAACAGCCACGCGAGAAACAGGAAGCGAGCACCGCGCGCCGCGATTGCCAGCACGATGAACAGCAGCAAAGGAACACCGATGACGCCCGACAGGATCGTCACAACCTTGATCGGCGGCAGATGGGCGAGGCCGGAGGTGACCAGCATCAGGATGATGAAGCCGACACCCGATGAGACGCGCATCGCTTCGAACTCGTCATATTTGCCATAAAATTCGAGGATCGGCCGCGCCACCGCATCATAGGCATAATGGCCGATGAACCAGCCGGCGATGCCGCCCAGCACCGAGGCGACGGTGGCGACCAGCGCGTAACGATAGGCGCGATCCGGCCGCGACAGCGCCATCGGCAGATAGAGGACGTCGGCCGGCACCAGGAACACCGAACTCTCGACGAAGGCGATGAAGGCCAGCCACCATTCGGCGGATTTGCTCGCCGCCAGCGACAAGGTCCAGTCGTAAAGTCCGCGAAGCATCGGCACTCCTAATGCACGCCCAAACCAGAAGCGGTCTTGGGATCACGACATGTACAAACAAGACTTGGAAGCGCCCCGCATCAACCTCGTCGGACAAGGTGCGCTTCAATGACATGCGCCGCCTGTCTAGAAAGATTTTCCGCGCTGCACAATGGCAGCTGCTTCACGAAATCGAAAGGCTGAGGCTTGAGCGAGCCCGGATGTCGGGATTTGGCCAGTTGACGAACAGGCCTCCAACCGTATAGTCCGCGCCCATCCAGGCCGCTCGGCCTGAGCCCCTATGGCGGAATTGGTAGACGCGCTCGACTCAAAATCGAGTTCCGCAAGGAGTGCTGGTTCGATCCCGGCTAGGGGCACCACCCACCTGAGAAACCGCGAGCTCGGCTGGCGTTATCCCAGGAGCCCTCCTCCTGGGATAACCGCTATTGAGGCCGCGGCCGGCCCCTCCGACAGCCTCAGCGGTAACGAGGTCGCTTACATCGGCCCCGGCACCATCTTGGTCGGCTGCTCCGGCATCGGAAACGCATAATTGTCGCATTTCACGTCCGGGTTCGTCGGACTGAACATTCCGAGCGGGTTCTCCTTGAACAGCCAGGCGTGAAGGTCGTAGTGGTGGAACTCCTTCGGGATGAGCGGATAATGCCCCTCCATAGGCCCCATGAATGTCTGGCCGAAAAGCTTCGGCGGCTCCTTGGTGTCCGGCGTCAAGGGCACGAGCCATTCCACGCCGACCAGGCGCAACTCGTTACCGACCGGCTCATAGATCAGCACATTGGGGCGCGTCGGATCTGCGGTCGGGCCGACAGTCGTGACATTGACGAAATGGATGCCCATTGCGCCCTTCGGGTAGTCCATCGCCCCTTCCACCTTTTCGCCGTTGTAGAAGACGCATCCAACCGTCGACAGATAAAGTTCGCGAACGGCAACCTTGTAATCTTCATATCTGGACAGCGATTTACGCAGGGCATCTATCTCGGCCTTGTCGGGTTCGGCGGCCCGAGGCGCGGCGGCGCTCAGACACGCGCCAACGAGACCTGCCAATGTGAGGATACCGAGATGCCTGAGGTGAGTTGGTTTCGTCATGCATTCCTCCCAGTTTTTTCTTCTGGCCGTGCAGGACCGAGGCGGCAATGATGCTGGACGCGCGGCCGAAATTGATCGCCTCATCCCTGTTGGGACTGCGTTGATGCTAGTCCCTTCCGGTGATTGGGAGAATTAACCCTGACGACCTAGGCCCAAGCCGGCCCAGCGCATGGCGCGGGAAGAACCCAGACGGACAGAAACCAGAACAGGTTGGGCCTCGGCGTTAGTTTGCTGGACATTGATTTGGCCGCAGCCCGGAAGCAGCATTGCCTATGCCTCGAATGGATATCCGGAACGCCCGCTTCGCTATATTAGCGCACGCTAATGATGTATGATTGCCGCAAATGTCACTGGCGGTTGGAGCCGTTCGGGTGCATGCGGTCGGAAAACGATGGATGGACGCCAGCTTGGCAGGCGTGATCGCCACGGCTGCAGCACTTGGGAGTGTTTCGGCATTTGCGCATAGTTCCGATGGCGGTTGGACTTATCCACCGGCCTGCTGCTACGGCGATCCGCTGACAGGAGAGTGCGGCAAGATTCCCAGCATAACCGTCACACCGCGGCCCGACGGCTATGTGATCGTTTTGCGGCCAGGCGACCACCAGAAGGTCACTCATCAGAACCGATATTTTGTCCCCTACGATAGCGTAATTCCGTCCGGCGACGACAACTTTCACATCTGCCTTCATCCGACCGAAGAACACGAAAACTGCTTTTTCGCGCCGGCAGACGCGTTCTAGGCGATCGCTCCTACCGCCGCCGCAACAGGCTCTTCATCCGGTTGCGCAGCAGGCGGGCCATGTTGCGGGTCTCGCGGTAGAGGTGAAGCTGCGATGCCGCCTGGCGGGCAGGGCGGTCGGCATCCGGCGTCAGCCCGATCACCAGCGTGCCCATCGGCCTGCGCTCCGTCCACAGCCGGCTCATCACCGGATGGTCGGGCACGGCGCAGGAATCGGTCATCATGATGTTGGGGTCGTCGAGATGCTGCCTGGTTACCTCGATCATCAGCAGCGTGCCTGGCGAATAGGCAGCGAGCGTTTCGTCATAGGCGGTCTTCCAGGTATAGCCGACGCCGGCCTCGACGAAGACGACCAGGCAGGCGATGGTGCGGCCGTCGAGCGTCAGCGAATGGATACGGCAAAGATCCTGCTCGGCCAGCCGGTGCACCGCCTCGCGGGCGAAGGCGGCGCGGTAGCGGTCGATGGCCATGGCGGTGCGCTCGCGGCCTTTCCAGCCAGCGGCCTCCAATGTCAGGAAATTTTCGATGGCATGGCGGATCTCGTCCGGCCCGCGCGCCACCACATGCTCCAGCCGGCCGAGGTCGGCGAGGCGGCGCTTCAGGCGGCGGAACTCGCGATAATGGTGGGCGCGCAGCGAAGCTTTCAGATATTCCTCGCCGTCGAGCGCGCTTTCGAGCACCGGGCGGTCGGCCTTGCCGGTGGTGACCAGCGTCAGGCCGCGCGTTTCGGCGACGCTGGCGAGCAGGCTGGCCACCGGGCCGTCCAGCCTTATGTCGGGCAGCACGAAGACTTTCGGCAGCTTGAGGTGCGGCCGCGACAGCATCGAGAAGAAATCCTCGATCACGCCGATCGGATCGTCGCGGTCGACCAGCGGCGTGCCGATCGGGCCGAACGGGCTCGACCAGGTGCGCATGACTGGAATCCCGAGCGGCACCGCCGGCCGCTCGACCGAGAACGGCACCAGCAGGCGCAGCCGGTTGCGGTACTGGTCGCCGTCGCGGATGACGGCCAGCCGCACCTCACGGTCCTCCAGCCTGGGCATGGCCGGCGCCAGGAAGCGCGGGTTGAAGAAGACGTTGGGCTCGATTGTGCGGGTGCAGAGATAGTCGAGCTCCTCGACCAGGTCGAAGCCGGCGGAGGCTGGATAGATGGCGAGCTTGCGCTCGGGCCGGTGGTTGGCGAGGATCTCGATATGGGCGGGATCGGCCTCGCGGGCGAGCCCGGCAAGACCGGACACCATGGCGCCGGCCGGGCCGCCGCTGGTTTCCTCGAGCAGGGGGACGGCAGCCATCAGGCGGCTCCTTTGGCTGATACGAAAATGACCATGACGATGCCGAGCTTGCGCCAGACCGTGAAGGACAGCGCGCCGGCCTCGAAGATCATGGCGAAGACGGTGGCCATCGCCGCGCCCCACAGGCCGAAGAGCGGGATCAGCACGACGCTCAGCGCGATGTTGAAGGCCAGCGTCAGGGCGTAGACCGCGGCGCAGATGTTCTGGTTGCCGCTCATGGTGAGCAGGCTTTCGCAAGGGCCGACGGCGGCCCGCGCCACGACGCCGAACACCAGCAGGAACAGCAGCGGATAGCCGGCGGAAAATTCGGGGCCGAACAAGGTCAGCATTGGCTCGCCCAGTGCCAGCACCAGCAGCGCCATCGCCAGCGACGGCCAGAAGGTCCACGACACCGTCTCGCGGGCAAAGGCAGCGAGCTTTTGCGGCTCGCCATGGGTGAACTGGGCATAGCGCTGGGCGACGCCGGCCTTGACCGCGAAATAGACGAAATGCACCAGCGCCAGCGTCTTGACCGTGGCGAAATAGACGGCGACGTCGTTGGGATCGAGGTAGGCGCCGACCATCAGCACGTCGGCATTGGTGAGCAGGAAGAAAAAGCTCTCGACCAGGAAGATCGGCAGCGAGACGATGAACCATTGGCCGAAATGCAATTTCATCGGCCCGGCCGGGATCCTTCTGTCCATGCGCGACGTCACGCCGATGAGCTGACCGAGCGTGGTGGCATAGGTGGCGGCGATCGCGGCGAAGATCGCCGTCCTGGCGTCGGCCGCGTAGCCCGCCAGCAGCATCAGCGCCATGAACGCCAGGATCAGCAGCGGCCGCACCAGAAAGGTCGGCGACAGCGCAAACAGCGCCCAGGAATTGGCCCGCGCCAGCCCTTGCAGAAGGTCGGACATGGCGATCATCGGCAGGCAGATGATGCCGAGGATGAACGGCACGACATAATAGTCTTCGATAAAGGCCGACAGCAGCCAGACGGCGAGCGCGCCGAGGCCGGCGATCGCAGTCGAGGCAATCAGCACGAACAGCCGGCTGGCCCGCACGATGCCGCGCAATTCGGCCATCATGCCGCGCGCGCGATATTCGGGGATGAAGCGGATGACAGAGGTGTGGAAGCCGAGGCAGGCGAGATTGCCGACGATGACCATGGTCACCCAGACGAGGACGAAAATGCCGTACTCGAACGAGCCCATCCAGCGCGCCATCAGGACCTGGCTGACGAAGGCGATGACGGCGCTGACGATGCGGACCGAAAAGGCGATCAGCGACATGCGGCCGGCTTCGCCGCGCTCGCCGGCGGTGAACAGCACGGCATCGATCAGGCCAAGCAGCGGCCTTATGCGCAGCGCAAGGCGCTGCGGCAGGAACCGCCCGGCTGTCGTCGCCGCGGAAAAGCGCACCCAATACTCTCCGTTTTCCGCCAATTTACAGGGGCTTGGTGTAGCGGAGACACATTAAGAAACGGTTGGGTGGGAAGTTCCCTTCGCCCCGTCTCTATACGGGGAGAAGCTGCCGGCAGGCGGATGAGGCGCGGCGCTGGCTGCTTCATATTCATCATTCGCGCAACCCTTCAACCTGCTCGGGAGTGTCTCAGTTTGAAATCCGCGGAAACGCCTATCCCGTTTGCCCCATATGCGAAACGCCTATATGCTGAGCGGAACGCACGGCAGCAACAATGGTCTACACTGTCATCTGGTATGGAAGGCAGGGCATCGTCGACAAGTTGATCTTCGACGACGAGAAGACCGCGAAAGATCATGCAACCTCCATGTTTCAAACCCGAAAGGGTGACGATGGAATCGTGTCCGTTGAAGTTCGTAAGGACAACGGCGCTGTCGTCTTTAGCCATGCCGAGAACTAGGAATGCCAACCGGACCTAAAGGCCAGAAGCGTCCTGCCGACGTGATCGGCAATGCCGTCCACGTCATGCGTATTGCTACAGGCGAGGAATCCGATGACGTGGTTGACGACGGTAAAGACCTGCCGCGAAAGCGCTGGGCGCGAAAGGCGGCCCGAAGCGGGCCGAGAATATGACGCCAGAGCGTCGCCCTAAGATCGCCAAAAAGGCTGAGCGCCCCCTCTGGCCTGCCGGCCATCTCCCGTTCAGGTGCGGAGATTGGCTAATTGCCAACGCCTCCGCTGCCCCTCATCCGCCCTTTGGGCACCTTCTCCCCGCGAACGGGGCGAAGCAAAGCAATGCCTTACGCAAACGCCCCGTGGCAATGCTTGTACTTTTTCCCTGACCCGCAGGGGCAGGCTTCGTTGCGGCCGATCTTGCCCCAGGTCGCCGGGTTCTTCGGGTCGCGGTTTTCGGGGGCGACGATGGCGTTGGTCTCCTGGCGGACCAGGACGGCCGTGTCGCCGCCTTCGAAATCGTCCTCGCCGGTCGAGCCGTCGATATGGCTGCCGAACATGTCGGGCGCCTCTGGCGGCGGCGCTTCCGCCGCCTGGCGGACCAGCTCGACGCGCATCAGCTGCGCCGTTACCGCCTGGCGCAGATTGCCCAGCATCGCCTGGAACAGCTCGAACGCCTCGCTCTTGTACTCCTGCAGCGGATCGCGCTGCGCATAGCCGCGGAAGCCGACGACCGAGCGCAGATGGTCGAGATTGACGATGTGCTCGCGCCACAGATGGTCGAGCGTCTGCAGCACCACGGAGCGCTCGACATACGTCATAACGTCGGGGCCGAAGCGCTCGGCGCGCTCCTTGGCGGCGGCGTCGGCGGCCTGGCTGATGCGCTCGCGGATGTCGTCTTCGGCAATGCCTTCTTCCTTGACCCAGTCTTCTACCGGCAGGTCGAGGTTGAGGAATTCGGCGATCTCGGCCTTGAGCCCGGCGACGTTCCACTGCTCGGCATAGGCGTTTTCGGGAATGTTCTTGGCGACGATCTCCTCGATGACGCCTTCGCGCATCTCGGTGATGGTCTCGGACAGGCCTTCGCCGTCCATCAATTCGAGGCGCTGCTCGAACACCACCTTGCGCTGGTCGTTGGAGACGTCGTCATATTTCAACAGGTTCTTGCGGATGTCGAAGTTGCGCGCCTCGACCTTCTTCTGCGCCTTTTCCAGCGCCTTGTTGATCCAGGGATGGATGATCGCCTCGTCTTCCTTGAGGCCGAGCTTCTGCAGCATGCCGTCCATGCGCTCGGAACCGAAGATGCGCATCAAATCGTCCTGCAGCGACAGGAAGAACTTTGACCGCCCGGGATCGCCCTGACGGCCTGAGCGGCCGCGCAACTGGTTGTCGATGCGGCGCGATTCATGGCGTTCGGTGGCCAGCACATAGAGGCCGCCGGCGGCGAGCGCCTTTTCCTTCAGCCGGGCGATGTCGTCGCGGATTTCCTTTTCCTTGGCCTCGCGCTCGGGGCCGGCCGGCATGTCGCCAAGCTCGTCGGCGATGCGCATGTCGGCATTGCCGCCGAGCTGGATGTCGGTGCCGCGGCCGGCCATGTTGGTGGCAATGGTGATGGCGCCGGGTTTGCCGGCCTGGGCGACGATCGCCGCCTCGCGCTCGTGATGGCGGGCGTTCAGCACCTCGAAATCCTTGAAACCTTCCCTGCGCAGGCGCTCGGCCAACTGCTCGGATTTCTCGATGGAAGTCGTGCCGACCAGGGTCGGCTGGCCCTTGGCGCGGGCTTCCTTGATTTCCTTGACGATCGCCTTGTATTTCTCCTCGACCGTCCGGTAGACCTCGTCGTCCTCGTCAATGCGGATGACCGGCAGGTTGGTCGGGATCTCGGTGACGTCGAGATTGTAGATGTTGGCGAATTCCTCGGCCTCGGTCAGCGCCGTGCCGGTCATGCCGGCGAGCTTCTTGTAGAGGCGGAAATAGTTCTGGAAGGTGACCGAGGCGAGCGTCTGGTTCTCCGGCTGGATCGCCACATGCTCCTTGGCTTCGAGTGCCTGGTGGAGGCCCTCCGAATAGCGGCGGCCGGGCATCATGCGGCCGGTGAACTCGTCGATGATGACGATCTCGCCGTTGCGGACAATATAGTCCTTGTCCTTCTGGAACAGCCGGTGCGCCTTCAGCGCGTTGTTGACGTGGTGGACGATGGCGACGTTCTCGACGTCATAGAGCGACTCGCCCTTGAGCAGGCCGGCATCGCGCAGCATGTTCTCCAGCTTCTCGGTGCCTTCCTCGGTGAAGATCGAGGTCTTCTGCTTCTCGTCGATCTCGTAGTCCTGCGGCTGCAGCTGGACGATGAAGGTATCGATGGTGTTGTACATTTCCGAACGGTCCTCGAGCGGACCGGAAATGATCAGCGGCGTGCGGGCTTCGTCGACCAGGATGGAATCGACCTCGTCGACAATGGCGTAGCTATGGCCGCGCTGCACCATCTGGGCGCGCTCGTACTTCATGTTGTCGCGCAGATAGTCGAAGCCGAGCTCGTTGTTTGTGGCGTAGGTGACGTCGGCGGCGTAGGCGACCCGGCGCTCCTCGTCGGACAGGCCATGGACTATGACGCCGACCTTAAGGCCGAGGAATTTGTAGACGCGGCCCATCCATTCGGAGTCGCGCGTGGCCAGATAGTCGTTGACGGTGACGACATGGACGCCATTGCCGGCGAGCGCGTTGAGATAGACCGGCAGCGTCGCCACCAGCGTCTTGCCTTCACCGGTCCGCATCTCGGCAATACCGCCATTGTGCAGCACCATGCCGCCGATCAGCTGAACGTCGAACGGGCGCATGCCGAGCACGCGACGGGCGGCCTCGCGGACGGTAGCGAAGGCCGGCACCAGTAGGTCGTCGAGGCTGGCGCCGTTGGCGATGTCCTGGCGGAATTTGTCGGTGCGGGCCTGAAGCTCGGCGTCGGAGAGCGCCCGCATCTCGTTTTCCATGGCATTGATCGCCTCGACGCGGGGCCGGGTCGATTTGACCCGACGATCGTTGGAGGAGCCGAAAACCTTACGGGCGAGACCGCCGAGACTGACCATCCAATGGCCCTTTCGATAGCATTCCAAGTCGTTGCGACAGGCGCCGGCTGGCCCCATCAAATCCACGTGAACGCGGACAAACGCAAAAAGCGCCCGGAAAACGGTTCTGGACGCAAAGTCGTTGGACAGATAAGAGGGGGCTCATTCGATGTCAACGCCGCGCTCGCCCTGTCGACCGCGCCAAATTCCGCCACAATCCTGCTGGTCTGGAAGCCATTCCGCTCTAGCTACCCCGCTTTGGAGATAATCGTAATGTCCTTGTTGTTCCGCCGTGCGTCGCTCGCCAGCCTTGGTCTGGCTTTCGGCCTCTCGGCCCTCTCGCTGTCGCCGCTGATGGCACAGGAAGCCGCCCCTGCCCAGCCGGCAGCACCCGCCCCGGCGGCCAAGCCGGTCGATCCGAACGCTGTGGTCGCCACCATCAATGGCCAGACGCTGACCGAGGCAGACCTTGGGCTTGCCGAGGGCGAGCTGTCGCAGCAGTTCGCGCAGCTTCCGCCCGAGCAGCGCCGCGCCGCGGCACTGTCGGCGGCGATCGAAATCCGCGTCATGGCGGCTCAGGCGGTGACCACCGGCCTCGACAAGGATCCCGACTTCCAGCGCCGCATGGCCTTCCTGCAGCAGCGCGCGCTGCATGGCGAAATGGTCGAGAAGGGCGTCATCGACAAGGTTACCGATGCCGAGGTCCGCGCCCGCTACGACCAGGAAATCGCCAACACGCCGCCCACCAACGAGGTGCACGCCCGTCACATCCTCGTGAAGACGAAGGAAGAGGCCGACGCCATCATCAAGCAGCTCGACGGCGGCGCCGACTTCCAGAAACTCGCCAACGAGCACACCAGCGATCCGAGCGGCAAGACCAGCGGCGGCGATCTCGGCTGGTTCGGACCTGGCCAGATGGTGCCGGAGTTCGACAAGGCGGCGTTTGCGCTGGCGGTCGGCAAATACACCGAGCAGCCGGTGCAGTCGCAGTTCGGCTGGCATGTCATCAAGGTTGAGGACAAGCGCACCAAGCAGCCGCCGGCGTTCGACCAGGTCAAGGACCAGGCGCGCCAGGCGGTCATCCGCGACAAGTATTTCGCGCTGGTCAAGTCGCTGCGTGCCAACGCCAAGGTCGACATCCCCGATGCGAACCTGAAGAAGACGGTCGACGCGTTGGAAAGCGCCAAATAAGCCAGATTGGGCTACGACAGGGCGCGCTGCCGCCCTGTCGCTTCTATTTGGTAGGGCGAGCGAGGATGCGTCGACGCCGCCGCCGGACCGCCGTGGCGTCGCCGGCATCCTCAGCGACGATGCCCTTCAAGATATAGCCGACCGCCCTGCGTAAGATCGCCTCGTCCTCGTCCAGGCGGTCTGTCAGAAGGTGCGCCCAGGCAAACGACGCGACCAGGTCGGCGACGACAGTGGCATCGACATCGGCTGCCACCTCTCCCCTTGCCTTGGCGCGTTCGACCATCTGGCCGGTGTGGATACGACGCCCTCTCGCGTATTCGGCAAGGGCGGCGGCGGCTTTTTCGTCCGACTGCGCCTCGGCGATCAGCGATCTGAACACGCTGCCCGACGATGTGTCGCGCCAGTGCGCGAACAAGCTCTTCAGGAAGCCGACGAGATCCTCCGCAAGGCTCCCGGTATCGGGATTGTCGACGCGCTTTTGCCGCTGGTAAACGTCGAGCAGCAAGGCGGCCTTGCTTGGCCACCAGCGATAGATCGTCGGTTTTCCGGCACGCGCGCGGCGCGCCACCGCCTCGATCGAGAAGCCGGAATAGCCGGCCTCGACCAGCACCGCCTCGGCGGCATCGAGAATGGCATCGGCGCTTTCGGGGCTGCGCCGTGCGCCGGCCGACTTGCGCCCGGGATCGGTGATTTCGCCCATTTCTTTGTCCTTGCCCGCGATTTCAGCAGCCATCATATACAACTCTTGACGAAACGAAACGATCCGTTTCATACGTAACGGAACGTTCCGTTACGATAAGGAAGACAGCAATGACTTCGACCGTCGCCACATGTTTTTCGCGCCTGCGCTTCGCCCTGCTGGTGCTGCTCGGCGTCTATCCGCTGATCACTGCCATTCTGTACGTGGTTTTTCCGCTGACGCAGGAATGGCAGATCTGGCAGCGTACACTGGTCATCGCGCCGCTGATGGTCTCGATCATGATTTGGGGACTGATTCCGGGCGTGCAGCGGATGTTTCGTGGCTTCCTCAACCCGACCGTCCGGTGACGGTCATTCCAGCGCTTGCGACGTTTCCGACGCAACGCGCCATTCGCCGTCGGCCAGCACGAGTTCCAGCATCACCCGCGCCTTGCCGGTCAGGCGCTGCGCCGATTTGTCTTTCGGCACATAGTCGTAGCTCATGGCGAAAACCACGTCGGCACGATCCTTGCCGTGCGGCGTCACCTCGAGGCTGCCGGGCTCGAGACCGAACGACCACGACGCCCATTGCGCGAACCAGTCGGTCTTGACCTTGACGATGGCCTCGCTGTCGTAACGCGTGCCGTAGATGGTGGCCGACGAACCGTAAAGCCGCTTGACGGTTTCGCGCATTCTCCTGGCATCAGGCGCCAGATAGTTTTCGCGTAGAAACTGCTCGATGGCGCTCTTGTCGCCGACGGAGCGTTCGAGCGCAGCCACCTGCGACGCGGGAGCCGGGCTGACGGCCGGTTTCGGTTGCTGGGCAGTGTCTCCGCCCGGAACGAATTCGAAACGCTCGAGCAGCGACCCCTGCTCCCAGGGACGCTGCGCCTCGCGCGTTGCGGAAACGACGTCGCGGCGCACCGCGATCATCATATCGTTGATGCTCTGTCCGGGCTCCGCCATGTGCCGCAAAAGCGCCGCGGCAAAGGGCGAGTTGCGCCCCGTCCCGTCCATTGCGACGGCGCCGGGCGCCGTCGAGAAGGCGATGAAGGAGCCGCGTGTCGACTCGAACTGGGCAAGGCCGGCGAGAGCCGTCGCCGAGCGCGTCGTGGCGCGGCGGCTGAGACTTCGGGCAAACGGGTTGTTGCGGCAGGCATCGAGGAAGACCAGGCTGACCTTGGTCTGCTGCTCCATGATGTCGAGAACCTCGTCGATCGGCACCGCCTCGAGCTGCAGCTTGACCGGCATGTCCAGCCGGGCGTCGACCGGCACGATGAAGTTGCGCCCGTCGACCTGCAGGCCGTGGCCGGCATAGTAGAACAGCCCGGCACCGGCACCTTGCAGCGCATCTGAGAATTCGCCGATCTTGCGCTCGAGCTCGCGCTTGCCGAGATCGTTGCCTTCGATCACCTCGAAACCGATGGCGCGCAGCTTGTCGGCGATGTCGAGCGCATCGTTGACGGGATTGGCCAGCGTGCCGGCTTCGGCGTAGCTGCCGTTGCCGACCACAAGCGCCACGCGCCGCGCCGTCTGTGCATCGGCGCGCAGCAGCAGAAAGCCCAGAAACGCCAATGCCAAGACCACAAGCCTGCCCATGGGGCAGGATCATAGCGCTATCGGTCGCAGCGACACCAACAAATTTGCAACAGCCTGCTTGCGGCATGAGCCGGTGTCAGGCTTCCGGTAGCCATAACGGCTGTGAAAACGCCTTGCGCCGGCGCGCGCTATCGGGCAAACCGGCGTTCCTTTCGCGATTTTTCCCGCCCGGGGTCTTCCATGTCCGCACAGGTTTCGCCGCTCGCGCCGAAGAAATATCCCAAGATGCCGGTGATCGAGGGCGTGCGCATCGCCACCGCCGAGGCCGGCATAAAATACAAGAACCGCACCGACTTGCTGGCCATGGTGTTCGACGCCGGCACCACCGTCGGCGGCGTGTTCACCAGGTCGAAATGCCCGTCGGCGCCGGTCGATTTCTGCCGGCAGAATCTCGTGGCTGGCAAGGCACGCGTGCTGGTGGTCAATTCCGGCAATGCCAATGCCTTTACCGGTCAGAAGGGCCGCGCCTCGACGGCACTCACGGGCGAGGTGGCGGCGAAGGCGGCCGGCTGCACAGCGGGCGAGGTGTTCCTGGCCTCGACCGGCGTGATCGGCGAACCGCTCGACGCCGGCAAGTTCAGCCATCTGCTGGCCGGGCTGGTCAAGGACGGCAAGCCGGAATTGTGGACCGAAGCCGCCAAGGCGATCATGACCACCGACACCTATCCCAAACTGGCGACCGTGACGGTCAAGCTCGGCGATGCCGACGTCACCATCAACGGTATCGCCAAGGGCGCCGGCATGATCGCGCCCGATATGGCGACGATGCTTTCCTTCGTCGCCACCGACGCGCCGATCGCAGCACCCGTGCTGCAGGATCTCTTGTCGCGCGGCACGGCCAAGACCTTCAACGCGGTAACCGTCGACAGTGACACCTCGACCAGCGACACGCTGCTGATGTTCGCCACGGGTGCTGCCGCCAGGCGCGGCGCGCCGGCAATTTCCGACCCCAAGGATGCGCGCCTCGGCGCCTTCCGCCGTGCCCTCGGCAAGGTGCTGAAATCGCTGGCGCTGCAGGTGGTGCGCGACGGCGAGGGCGCCCGCAAGCAGGTCGAGGTCACCGTCACCGGGGCCAAATCGGCCCGCTCGGCCAAGCGCATCGCGCTGTCGATCGCCAATTCGCCGCTGGTCAAGACGGCAGTCGCCGGCGAGGACGCCAATTGGGGCCGCGTCGTCATGGCCGTCGGCAAGGCCGGCGAACCGGCCGACCGCGACCTTCTGTCGATCTGGTTCGGCGACAACCGCCTAGCCTATCAGGGCGAGCGCGACGCCGCCTATTCCGAGGACGCGACTTCGGCGTATATGAAGCGCGACGAGATCCGCATCCGCGCCGATATCGGCATCGGCCGCGGCAAGGCGACGGTGTGGACCTGCGATCTCACCAAGGAATATGTCGCCATAAACGGCGATTATCGGAGCTGATGGCGTTGGCTTCCAGACATCCGGCAAGCGTGTTGGCGATCGTGCGCCGCTATGAGGCGGCCGGCTTTCGCGCCTGGCCGGCGGCCGCCGTCCATTATGACGGTACCTGGGTGGTGCGGCTGACGGCCGGCCACCCGGCCAAGCGGCTGAACTCGGTCAATCCGCTCGATCCGGGCGACATCCAGCACATTGCCGAGCGCATCGGTCGCGCCAGCCGCCGCTTCGACGCTTATGGCAGGCCGCTGACCTTTCGCATCTCACCGCTGTCGGGGCCTGATCTTTCAAAGTACCTCGACAGCGAAGGCTGGAGCACGTTCGCGGAGTCGCTGGTCATGCGGCTGCCGCTGGCCGACGCCGCGCTCGACGATGCCATGGACCAGATTCCGTTGAGGGACATCAGCCGTTTCATCGGCGCGGCGCTCAAGGTGAGCGGTTCTGATGTGTCGCTGCGGCCGGGCCTGTCGGAGATCATCGGCGCCATCCAGCCGGAGGCCGGGCTGTTTGCGCTGGAGGCCGGCAGCGAACCGCTGGCAACGTTGATCTGCGTGCATGACGGCGACCTTGCCGGCCTGTTCGAGATCGCCACCGACAGGTCGGTGCGCAATCAGGGCCATGGCCGCCACCTCATCCGTTCGGCATTGAAATGGGCGCGGCTGCGCGGGGCGCGGGAAGCCTGGCTGCAGGTCGAGGCGGACAACGCGCCGGCGCTGGCGCTTTATCGCTCGCTCGGATTCGACGAAGTCTATCGCTATCACTATCGCCGGCCACAAGGCGCATGAGCGGCTTGGATACGGTCGGCAAACGCCTGCTCCTGGTCGCCGCCTGCGCGCTGGTCGATGCCGACGGGCGCGTCCTCTTGGCGCAGCGGCCCGAAGGCAAGCAACTCGCCGGCCTGTGGGAGTTTCCGGGCGGCAAGGTCGAGCCCGGCGAGACGCCGGAACAATGCCTGATCCGCGAATTGTACGAGGAGATCGGCATCGAGACCGATATTCCTTGCCTGGCGCCGCTCACCTTCGCCAGCCATTCCTACGACGATTTTCACCTGCTGATGCCGCTGTTCGTCTGCCGTCGATTCCGCGGCATTGCCCGGCCGAAGGAAGGCCAGGTGCTGAAATGGGTGCGGCCGCGCCAGATGCGCGATTTTCCAATGCCGCCGGCCGATGCCCCCCTGATCCAGTTCCTCATCGATCTGCTCTAACGGCCGACCTCCGTAAGCGGGCAGCGCCGCAACGCGCTGGCAGCAGGCGTTAATGAAAGATTTATCTAGCCGTGAAAAATTGACGCTAGGCGGTTACGCCGATTCCACCGCTGGGGAGCGATTTTGCATGAGCCTCGACAAGGACTGGGACTCGCCTTGGCCCGACCGCCTTCCTGGTGCCGCCAATGCCGGCATGGGAATATTGCGCATCGCCCTTTTGTTCGGCTCGGCCGCGGTGGCTCTGGCCTTGATCGCGACGCCCTACCTCGACAGCCGGACCCGCTCGCAGTTTGCCCGCGACGGGCTTGATACGATGAGCACCGGCTCGATCGGCCAGCGCGATAGCTATACGCTACGCAAGAGCGTGCTGCAGCCGCTGCCCAGTTCGGTCTGCGTTATACGGGCCGATGGCAGAAGCAGCGGCGACTGCTGACTCCTCAACAGATATCTAGGATTCGGCTGTTTCCTGGAATGCGGCTGGTTCACCGCGCGTTAAGCCTGTCGCGTTAACCTTTCTTAACGGGTCGGCGCTAGGTTCGGGCAAGAGGGATGGGCGCCCATGAAAATCTTGCTGCAACGATTTTTAGAAGACGAGAGGGGTGCGACGGCTATCGAATATGGTTTGATCGTTGCCGTGCTGTCGCTTGCCATTGTCGCTGGTGTCGGCCGGGCTGCCGATGCGATTCAGTGGCTGTTCAGCGACAACAGCAGCAGGCTTGCCAACGCTTTTGCGCAGTGACCCGCTTGGCTTTGGTGGGATACGCTTAGCTTTTGCGCAAGGATACGCTCAGGGGCCGCCGGGGTTTTCCAGGATTGTCTTCAGCGATATTTTTGCGGAGCCCGGCTTCAGCGGCTTTTGCTGAGAGGCATCGGGCGCCCAGCCTGACATCCAGACCACCGAGAAACTCGCCCTGACGCGGCCATCGGCATCCGAAAACCGCTCCGCATAGATTTCGGCGGCGCGCGCGAACAGCGCTCGCGTGCCCGGCCGCCTGCTGCGGTCGACAAGCGCGCTGGTCTCACCCATGGCGCGCAGGTCGGCGACCAGGCCAAATAGCGAATCGTAGCGCACCGTGATCGTCTCGACGTCGGCAACCGGCAGTGCCAGGCCGGCGCGCTGCAGCAGCGCGCCGGCGTCGCGGACGTCGGTGAACGGGATCACACGCGGGCTGGCGCCGCCATAGAGCTCGGTCTCGGCGGCAAGCAGGCTTTCGCGCAGCTCGGAAAGCGTACCTGTGCCGGCGAAGGCACCGAGGAAAAGCCCGTCCGGCTTCAGCGCCCGGCGGATCTGCACCAGCATGCCGGGAATGTCGTTCATCGCCTGCAGCGACAGCAGCGAGACTGCGAGGTCGAGGCTTTCCGGTTCGAATGGCACGGTTTCCAACGGCGCTACTACTCCTGGCTGGCCAGCCAGGAAAGCGGCGTCGGCCTCGACGCGCACGTTTTCCGTCACCTTGCCGCTTTCGGCGAGCACCTCTGCTGCTGCCGGCGTCTGGCAAAACAATGAGGCCGCCTTGCCGAACCTGCGTTCGACGGCGCCGAGCCGGTCGGCCAGATCCTCGGCCGCCCGCCGCATGAGGAAATCCGTGCCGGCGATGGGACGGGTCAGTGCCCGGCGCTTGCGCGCCAGCCAGAGCGAGGTGTCGATTACAGGCTGCAATGGGCAGGTCCTTGTGCTTCGCTCTCTGATATAGTGATGCGGAGGACCAACCACGTGGCCGATCCCATGCCAGAGATCAAGCGTATTGCGATCAAGAGCATTGCCCGCAAGGCATTGGGCTGGCCGGCGCGCCTCTTGTTCCCGCCGGTCTGCGCCGGCTGCCGCCGCCATGTCTCGCAGCCCGGCGTGTTGTGCGGCGCCTGCTGGCCGAAACTCAGGCTGCTGGAACGGCCATGGTGCCCGGTGATGGGCACGCCGTTCACCCACAGTATGGGTGAGGGTTTCCTGTCGGCGGAGGCGATAGCCGACCCGCCGCCGTTCGAGCGCGCGCGGGCGGCGGTCGCCTATTCCGGCGTTGCCCGCCAGATGGTGCAAGGGCTGAAATACCAGGACCGCACCGATCTGGCGCCGTGGATGGCGCGCTGGATGCTTCGCGCCGGTGCCGAGCTCATCGCCGAGGCCGACGTGGTCGTGCCGGTGCCGCTGCACTGGCGGCGTTTCTTCCGACGGCAGTTCAACCAGTCCGCGGAACTGGCGCGGGCGGTGGCGCAGCTCGGGGAGCGGCCTTTCGCGCCATCAGCCATCAAGCGCGTCAAACTCACGCGCCAGCAAGTCGGGCTGGAGCGGCGGGAACGCGAGGAAAATGTTCGCGCCGCATTCAAAGTGCCGGATGAGGCGGAGATCGAAATCGCCGGCCGCCGGGTGCTGTTGATCGATGATGTCTACACCACCGGCGCCACCGTCCGCGCGGTTGCCAGGGCATTGACGAAGGGCGGTGCCGGCGCGGTCGACGTACTGACCTTCGCGCGCGTGCTGCCGGGGGACTTTCGGGCCGACGAATCGGCGCCTATATAGCCTATATGACAGCAGAACGAGGCAGGATTGCTGACCGATGGTCGATGTGACGATCTACACGCGGATGATGTGCGGTTATTGCACCGCGGCCAAGCGGCTGCTCGACAGGAAGGGCGTCGCCTATACCGAGCACGACGCCTCCTTCTCGCCGGAACTGCGCCAGGAAATGATTTCCCGGGCCCATGGCCGTTCCACCTTTCCGCAGATATTCATCGGCGACACGCATGTCGGCGGCTCTGACGATCTCCACGAATTGGAGGCGGAAGGACGGCTGGACGGATTGCTCGCCAACGGCTCGACCAGGTAAGGACATGACGATGGGTGCTTTCAAGACTGGGGGTGCTTTCAAGGCAGCGGCGATCCAGATGCGTTCGGGAACCAGCCCGGAGCGCAATGCGGTCGATCTGGAACGGCTGGTCCGCGAGGCGGCAGGTCTTGGCGCGTCCTATGTCCAGACGCCGGAAATGACCGGCGCGCTGATCCGCGACAGCCAAGCGCGGGCCGCTTCCTTCACCTCCGAAGACAAGGACATCGTCGTCTCGACGTCGCGGAGGCTGGCCAAGGAGCTCGGCATCTTCCTGCATATCGGCTCGACCGCCATTCTGCGCGCCGACGGCAAGCTTGCCAACCGCGCCCTTCTGTTCGGGCCGGACGGTGCCACGATTGCCAACTACGACAAGATCCACATGTTCGATGTCGATCTCGACAATGGCGAGAGCTGGCGCGAATCCGCCGCCTATGAGCCTGGCACCGAGGCCGTCGTCGCCGAAATCAATGGCGTGAAGATCGGCTTTGCCGTCTGCTACGATCTACGCTTTCCGCAGCTGTTCCGTGCCGAGGCGCTGGCCGGCGCCAATCTGCTTTCGGTGCCCGCCGCCTTCACCCGCCAGACCGGCGAAGCGCATTGGCATGTGCTGCTCAGGGCGCGCGCCATCGAGAACGGCGCCTATGTGGTTGCCGCGGCGCAAGGCGGCGTGCACGAGGACGGCCGCGAAACCTATGGCCATTCGCTGATCGTCGATCCCTGGGGCCGCATCGTCGCAGAGGCTGCCCATGACGAGCCGGCGGTGATCGTCGCCGAGATCGACCCGGCGCAGTCAGTCGCCGCGCGCAAGAAGATACCGAATCTCAAAAACGCACGCGATTTTGCCGTAAACGCCGGTTCGGCGGAGGCAATGCCGCTCAGGGGTGCCGCCTCTTGATCCGCTTTTCCCTGATCTGCGAACACGAGCACGAATTCGAGGCCTGGTTCCGCAGCAACGACGATTTCGACACACAGAAGAGGCGCGGTTTCATCGATTGCCCGGCCTGCGGCTCGCACAAGGTCGAGAAGGCGCTGATGGCGCCTGCCGTCTCGACCGGGCGCAGCCAGGAGAAGATCGCGCTGGCCATGGGCGAGGCACAAAAGCAGGCGCTGGCGCAGCTCAAGGCGCTTGCCGAGAAGGTGCGCGAGAACGCCGATTATGTTGGCGATAAATTTGCCGAGGAAGCGCGCAAGATCCATTTCGGCGAAAGCGATCCGCGCGGCATTTATGGCGAGGCGACGCTGGAGGAGGCCAAGAGCCTGGCCGAGGATGGCGTCGAATTCTTGCCTATTCCAAGTTTCCCCGACGACCGCAACTGATCGGTCAACTTGCTCCAGACATAGCGAGGCATTCTTCGCCAGGCAGAGCCATGATCGTGAAGGTCGGCGCCGTCGTCGGCGACAGGCGACCGGCTGCGTCGAGGGCGGCGATGCTGCCGCTCTCTTCCACAAGCGTTCGTTTCAGGCCGAGCAGCACGGATGGGCCTCGCGGGTAATCGTTTCGCTCTTTCCTTCATGCCCACTGCCTGACGGGCTTGCTTCACTTGCCGGGCTTGCTTCCGCATAGGCTGCAAACTGGCGTTCAAGCGCCTTGACCGCGCTGCTGCGCCAGCCCTCCGCCACGGATTCCGACATGGGATCGGGGAAGATCTCCTCCTCGCCATTCTCCACGCCGTCCAGGATTGCCCACGCAACAGACTCCGGAGAGGCCTTCGCTATGTCCAGGCCTCGGGTCATGTCCGTGTCCACGGGGCCGGGAAGGACCCTGTGGACGCTGACACCCCGTCCGGCCAAAAGGGTGCGCAACGACTGCGACAGGGAGAATGAGGCCGCCTTCGAGATCGAATAAGCCGGACTGAACGGCAGGGCGGCAATCGAGGCCAGCGACAGAATGTTGACGATGGCTCCCCGCGACCGGGCCAGCAACGGCAGCAGAGCCTGGGTAACGTCATACGATCCGAAGAGGTTTACGGCGAGCTGTTGTTCGAGCACACGACGGTCGCTGAGGTCATCGAAGGGCGATACGCCGGCGTTGTTGATGAGGATATCGAGAGCATCGATCTTCTCGACGGCCTCCCGGATCTGCGCAACGTTGGTCACATCCATGGTCAGGGACGTCACACGCCGGTCCGGGTGGGCCATGGATTGGCGGGTTGCGGCATAGACGCGCTTTACGCCTCTGCTCAGGGCTTCCTCGACCAGTGCCCGACCGATGCCCCGATTGGCGCCAGTCACCAGGATGGCTGTACCTTCGATCTTCACTGCGTCTCTCCTAGTGCTTATCGTTGCGTTCGAGCCCAGTGCACAATCTAGCCGCGACTCAAGGTTGGCGCGCCGCAACTCAGGTTGGCTACAGTCGCCGTTGTCGATACGACTGGTTGGTGAGATGGACTTAGCGCCGGATGTCGAAGCCATGGGAGTGACAAGTGTGACGGGATTCCGATGGACTCGCTGATTACAGCCGCGGCGCATGCGCTTGCGGCGGGCGATCCGCTCGGCGCCTTGAAGCGGGTTGCGCTGCGCGACGATGCGCCGGCACTGGCGTTGCGCGGTATCGCAATGGCGCAGCTTGGCGATCTGGTTCGGGCGAAGGTTCTTCTAAAAAGGGCGGCACACGCATTCAGTCCGAGGGAGGCCGTGGCCCGCGCGAGGTGTATAGTCGCCGAGGCCGAGATCGCGCTCGTCTCGCGCGACCTCGCCTGGGCGGCCAAGACACTCGACGCCGCGCGGGCGACGCTTGAAAGGCATGGCGACCGCGTCAATGCCGCACATGCGCGCAACCTCGAAGTCCGGCGCTTGCTGCTGATCGGCCATCTCGACGAAGCCGAGCGCAGGCTGGACGGCTTCGATCCCTCGCCGCTGCCGCCGGCATCGCGGGCCGCCCACGAGCTGGCTGTCGCCGGCATCGCCATCCGCCGCTTGCGGACCGGTCCTGCGCGCGCCGCACTCGGCCTGGCGGCGGGTGGGGCGCGCGCGGCGGGCATTCCCGCGCTGATCGCGGAGGTGGAGAGCGCGTCGGTGGTGCTGGATACGCCGGCGGCACGCCTTATCGCCCGTGGTGAGGAACGGCCCCTCCTGCTCGATGAAGTCGAAGCGCTTCTGGCGTCGGGGGCGCTCGTGGTGGATGCATGCCGCAATGTCGTGCGGGTAGCAGATACGGTCGTCTCGCTGGCGACCCGCCCGGTGCTGTTCGCGCTGGCCCGTGCGCTGGCCGAAGCCTGGCCGGGGGACGTGGCAAGATCGACGCTTATCGCGCTCGCTTTCCGCGGAAAGGACGCGGACGAATCACATCGCGCACGGTTACGGGTCGAAGTCGGGCGGCTTCGCGCGGAGCTTCGTAGCTTGGCCGATGTGAGCGCGACGAAGCGGGGGTTTGCGCTGGCGCCGCGCCGCGCAGGTGAGGTCGTCGTGCTGGCGCCGCCCGTCGAAGAAGAGCATGCCGCCGTGCTCGCCTTCCTCGCTGACGGCGAGTCTTGGTCGAGTTCGGCCCTGGCGATTGCGCTTGGAGCCAGTTCGCGTACCGTGCAGCGGGCGCTCGAGCAGCTCGCCCAAGCCGGCAAGGTGCAGTCGTTCGGCCGCGGACGGGCGCGTCGCTGGATGACCCCGCCGCTGCCGGGTTTCCCGACAATCTTGTTACTCCCCGGTCCACTGCCGGGCTACTAGGATGGAATTATGGAACGATCCTCTGCCGAAATCATCCGTGAATACGGACCCTTTCCGGGTGTCGACCACGTAGACGGCGTTACCTTCGACGGTGAGCATGTCTGGTTTGCCTCAGGCGACAGATTGAACGCCTTCGATCCGGCAAGCGGCAAAGTGGTGCGCTCGATCGAGGTCGCGGCACACGCCGGAACGGCCTTCGACGGCCAGCACCTCTATCAAATCGCCGAGGATCGCATCCAGAAGATCGATCCAAAGAATGGCCAGGTGCTGGCGTCGATCCCGGCGCCTGGCAATGGCGGTGATTCCGGGCTCGCCTGGGCCGAAGGAACGCTCTGGGTCGGGCAGCATCGGGGCCGAAAGATTCATCAGGTCGATCCCGAGACAGGGGCAATCCTTCGCACCATCGTTTCCAACCGCGTCGTCACCGGCGTCAGCTGGGTCGACGGCGAGCTGTGGCATGGGACTTGGGAGGGCGAGGAGAGCGATGTCCGGCGGATCGATCCTGAAACGGGAAAGGTTCTGGAGAAGCTCGATATGCCGCCGGGAACAGGCGTGTCGGGGCTCGAATCCGATGGCGGCGACCAGTTTTTCTGCGGTGGCGGAAACAGCGGCAAGATCAGAGCTGTTCGCCGGCCCAAACGAGGCTCTGCGACCAAGATCTGAGCTTTTTCCATCCCCTCGGCCCGGCCCTTGGCCGGTTCGGTTAGTTCAGGCTCGCGATCAGTTTTTCGAGCAGGCGTGCCAGCATGGTCTGCTCCGGGCGTGCTAACCCAGAAAGTATCTGGTGCTCGTTGGCGACGTGAGCGGTCACCGCCTCATCGATCAGAGCGAGGCCCTTCCCGGTCAGCTGCACAATAATCCCGCGGCGATCGTCGGGGTGCGGCCCGCGCTTGATCAGGCCGGATTTCTCGAGCCGATCGAGGCGGTTGGTCATCGCGCCCGACGTCACCATCGTCGCCTCGTACAGAGCCGTCGGCGTCAGCGCATATGGCGGCCCGGAACGACGCAGCGTCGCCAGCACGTCGAATTCTCCGGATTGCAGCCCGTAACTTGCAAACAGCGGCGCCAGCCGCTCTCGTGCGATCAGCGAGGCGGCCTCGTTCAACCGTCCAAGCACGGCCATCGGCGAGACATCGAGATCCGGCCGTTCCTTTTTCCATTGCTCGATCGCTTTTGCCGCGCGATCCATGTCTCTCACCGTTATGTATCTTGACGTGAAGAATCTTTATACTATCTTACCTCAGCTTGTGGTGTAGGCCAAGGGCCGCGAACGGGCGACGGGATGGTGCGATGAAATTTCTCTGGGACTCGGCGCTTGGCCTTCTGGTCGTCACCGGCGGACTGCTCGGCCTGACGCTGCCGTTCGGCAAGATCGCGACGACGGCCGGCGTGCCCGCCATGGTCTGGGCCTTCGTCATCTCGCTTGGCGCCGGCGGCGTGCTTTTGTGCGCATTGCTGCTCAACGGGCAGCGCATGCGGCTTACGCTGCACAGGCTGCGCTATTTCTTCGTGACCGCGGCCGTCTCCTACGCAATCCCCAATCTGCTGATGTTTTCAGCGATTCCGCATCTGGGCGCCGGCTATAGCGGCATCATGTTCACGCTGTCGCCGGTCGTCACGCTGGTGTTCTCGATGCTGCTCGGCGTCAGGCGCCCGACCACGCTGGGCGTCGTCGGCATCGCCGTCGGTTTCGTGGGCGCAGTCATGGTGGCGGTGACGCGCGGCGAAGCGGGCCAGCCGGCCGAATTTTTCTGGGTTGCGATGGGCCTGCTCATCCCCGTCAGCCTCGCCGCCGGCAACATTTACCGTACCGTCGACTGGCCCGAAGGCACCGGCCCGATCGAGCTCGCCGTCGGCAGCCATCTGGCAGCAGCCTTGATGCTGCTTGCCGGCATTCTGGTGCTGCTGGAAGGCAATGCATTCGGCTCGCTCGGCGGCGTGCCGCTGGTCGCTGCGGCACAGGTGGCATCAGCCTCGGCGATGTTCGCCTTCTTCTTCCGCCTGCAAGCGGTCGGCGGCCCGGTCTATCTCAGCCAGATCGGCTACGTCGCGGCGGCGGTCGGGCTGTTTGCCGGGACCCTCTTCCTCGGCGAGCGCTATCAACTGCTGACCTGGGCCGGTGCCGTCATCATCACCGCCGGCGTGTTCATCACCACCAAGGCGCAAAGCCAGAAGACCTAGGGGCGAGGAGGCGTAAGTTCAGACGGATGCCTTCTCCGCCAGCACCATGTAGTTGACGTCCATGTCCTTCGAGCGCTGCCAGCGGTCGGCGAGCGGGTTGTAGGTGACGCCGGTGCGGTCGATGACGGTCAGGCCAGCACCTGCAAGCGCCTTTTCCAGTTCCTCGGGGCGCACCAGCTTGCCGAACTGGTGGGTGCCGCGTGGCAGCCAACGCAGCACATATTCGGCGCCGATGATGGCCAGGCCCAGGGCCTTCAGCGTGCGGTTGATGGTGGCGACGAACATGATGCCGCCGGGCTTGACCATCTCTCCGCATTTGGCCAGGAACAGATCGACATCGGCGACATGCTCGACCACTTCCATGTTGAGGATGACGTCGAATTTTTCGCCGGCATCGGCCAGGTCTTCCGCGGTGGTGGCGCGGTAATCAACGCTCACGCCGACTTCCGCAGCATGCAGCTTGGCCACTTCGATGTTGGTGGCGGAGGCATCGGCGCCGACCACTTCGGCGCCAAGCCGCGCCATCGGCTCGCACAAAAGCCCGCCACCGCAGCCGATATCAAGGAAGCGCAGGCCTTCGAACGGCCGTGCCGCACGCGGATCGCGGCCGAAGCGGGCCGCCACCTGGTCGCGGATATAGGCAAGCCGGATCGGGTTGAACTTGTGCAACGGGCGGAACTTGCCGTTCGGGTTCCACCATTCGGCGGCAAGGGCGGAAAAGCGTTCCACCTCTCCGGCATCGATCGTCGATCGTCGGGGCTCAGGCATGGCGTGGTCTCCTCGGACGCTAGGAAGTCGGGCGCGAGGCTGCGAATGTCAAGGCGCGAAATTCACCGCCGGCTGCGCGATGCGCGCGATGCCTGCCGGCGCCGCCTTTTGCCCGCTGCATTTGTGTCAGCACGTGTCAGTTGATGGTGTGCCGGAAGGAAACGCCTAAGCTCTGGCGGACGAAGCAGAGACATCGGGTTTGTAGGAGTGCGCAATGATGCGAGCGGTTGCTTCCATTCTTTGGCGCCGGCTTGACCAGGAAGGCCACGACGCTTGCCTTCTGTCGGAAGCGAGTTCCGGGTGGAACCTAAGGGGACACGCGCTTTTCGTCCAGGACGGCAAGCCGTGCAGCATCGCGTACGAAGTGGACTGCGACGCCGATTGGCGTACACGCTCGGCGCGCGCCGACGGCTTTGTCGGCACGCAACAGCTGCATTATGGGATCGATCGGCTGACCGAGCGCCAATGGACGCTGAACGGCGAGCATCAAGCGGAAGTCGACGGTCTCATCGATGTCGATCTCGGCTTCACGCCCGCCACAAACCTTTTGGCGCTTCGCCGTTTTGCCCTCGATGTCGGTATGGCGACGCCCGCGCCGGCAGCCTATCTGACATTTCCCGAACTCAGGCTCGTGCGCCTGGAACAGACCTATCAGCGCGTCGATGCGGCACATTACGCCTATGCCGCCCCGATGTTCGGCTACAACGAGATGCTGGAGGTCTCGCCGGTAGGCTTCGTCCTCGACTATCCGCGCCTGTGGAGAGCCACGGCACAGCTGGGCTGAAGCGCGCATCATATTGGCAAGACGCAGGGCAGGCACGATGCTGCGCTGGTGTGTCGCCCGGCCGGCAGCGGCGGCACGCCTTGCGAAACGACTGTCATTTGGCTAAGGAGGCCGCGCATTGAGCGCCTCGCTACAGCGTGGCGCATTTTTCCACTTTTCGGCCTTCGGTCCGGCATCCAGTCAAAGGCATTTCGCTTCCATGGCGCGCATCGTGATGAAATTCGGCGGAACGTCCGTCGCCGACATCGCCCGCATCCGCAATGTGGCGCGCCATGTCAAACGCGAGGTCGATGCCGGGCATGAAGTCGCTGTGGTGGTCTCGGCGATGGCCGGCAAGACCAACGAGCTCGTGCAATGGACGCGCGAGGCCTCGCCAATGCACGATGCGCGCGAATATGACGCCGTAGTCGCTTCCGGCGAACAGGTTACGGCCGGCTTGCTGGCGATCGCGCTGCAGAACATCGGCGTGCATGCCCGTTCCTGGCAAGGCTGGCAGATTCCGATCAAGACCGATAACGCGCATGGCGCGGCGCGCATTCTCGATATCGATGGTGCGTTCCTGATCAAGCGCTTCGGCGAAGGCCAGGTGGCGGTGGTCGCCGGTTTCCAGGGCATCGGGCCGGACAACCGGATCGCAACGCTCGGCCGCGGCGGTTCCGATACCAGCGCAGTCGCCATCGCGGCGGCGGTCAAGGCCGACCGCTGCGATATCTACACCGATGTCGATGGGGTCTACACGACCGATCCGCGCATCGAGCCGAAGGCCCGGCGGCTGGCCAAGATTTCCTTCGAGGAAATGCTCGAAATGGCGTCGCTCGGGGCCAAGGTCCTGCAGGTGCGCTCGGTCGAGCTTGCCATGGTGCACAGGGTGCGTACCTTTGTGCGGTCGTCCTTCGACGATCCCGATGCACCCGGAATGGGGGATTTGCTCAATCCGCCGGGAACGCTTATTTGCGACGAGGAAGAGATCGTGGAACAGCAGGTCGTCACCGGAATTGCCTATGCCAAGGACGAAGCGCAGATTTCGCTGCGCCGCGTCGGCGACCGGCCGGGCGTCGCCGCCGGCATTTTCGGGCCGCTGGCCGAGGCCAACATCAATGTCGATATGATCGTCCAGAACATTTCCGAGGACGGCAAGTTCACCGACATGACCTTCACCGTGCCATCCGGCGACGTCGACAAGGCGCTTGCCGTGCTCGAACGGCTGAAGGCGACGATCGGCTACGACGTGGTGCAGTCGGAAGCCGGCATGTCGAAGGTCTCGGTCATCGGCATCGGCATGCGCAGCCATGCAGGCGTCGCCGCCACCGCCTTCAAGGCGCTGGCCGACCGCGCGATCAACATCCGCGCCATCACGACGTCCGAAATCAAGATTTCGATCCTGATCGACGGTCCCTATACGGAACTAGCAGTTCGCACTTTGCATTCCGTGTACGGTCTGGATAAGCAGTAGCAGACTGCATCGGCCCGAAAATCGGAGTCGATTTTCGGAAGGCGGATGCGGCGGATCGAAAGGCTTGGAGCGGTCTTTATGCGTCCAATTGGACGATGGCGCTCTAATTGAGTTGTTGCGTTTGTGCCGCTGTGCAGGGCAACCTGCACCGGTTGAAACGCTATTGGAGAAGAAGCCGCGATGCGTGATTCGGCCAGTGGCCCGCGCGTTTTGCTGAAACGGCTCCGCGAGCTCATGCAAGAGCCGCTGGAGCCGCAGGAGCGGCTTGACCGAATCGTGCGCGACATCGCCTCCAACATGGTTGCCGAGGTCTGCTCGCTCTATGTTCTGCGCGCCGATTCGGTGCTCGAACTCTACGCCACCGAAGGCCTGAACCCGAACGCCGTCCACCTGGCGCAGCTCAGGCTGGGCCAAGGCCTGGTCGGCACGATCGCGGCCTCGGCGCGGCCGCTCAACCTCTCCAACGCGCAGGAGCATCCTGCCTTCGCCTACCTGCCGGAGACAGGGGAAGAGATATACAATTCCTTCCTCGGCGTGCCGGTGCTGCGGGCAGGGCGGACGCTCGGCGTCCTGGTCGTGCAGAACAAGACCATGCGCCATTATCGCGACGACGAGGTCGAGGCGCTGGAAACGACGGCGATGGTGATCGCCGAGATGATCGCCACCGGCGATCTGGAGCGGCTGACAAGGCCCGGCCTCGAGCTCGATCTGCGTCGCCCGGTAAGCTTTACCGGCCTGTCCTTCAATGAAGGCGTCGGGCTCGGCCATGTGGTGCTGCACGAGCCGCGTATCGTCGTCACCAACCTGTTCAACGAGGACAGCGAGGAAGAGGTCAGGCGGCTCGACGCGTCCCTCGGCTCGCTCAGGCTGTCCATCGACGACATGCTGGAGCGCCGCGACGTCGCCTTCGAGGGCGAGCATCGCCAGGTGCTCGAAGCCTATCGCATGTTCGCCAACGACCGCGGCTGGGTGCGCCGGCTCGAGGAGGCGATCCGCAACGGCCTGACGGCCGAAGCGGCGGTCGAAAAGGTGCAGAGCGACATGCGTGCCCGCATGCTGCACATGACCGATCCGTATCTGCGCGAACGGATGAGCGATTTCGACGATCTCGCCAATCGGCTGCTGCGGCAACTGATGGGGCGCGGACCGGAGGACGTCGCGGCCTCGCTGCCCAAGGACGCCATCATCGTCGCCCGCTCGATGGGGGCTGCCGAGCTGCTCGATTATCCCAGGGACAAGCTGCGCGGGCTGGTGCTGGAAGACGGCGCCGCGACCAGCCATGTCGTCATTGTGGCGCGAGCCATGGGCATACCCGTCGCCGGCCAGATGAAGGGCGCGGTTTCCATGGCGGAAAACGGCGATGCCATCATCGTCGACGGCGAGGAAGGCGCGATCCATCTGCGCCCGCAGCCCGACCTCGAGGCGGCCTATGCCGAGAAAGTGCGCTTCAGGGCGCGGCGGCAGGAGGTCTACCGCGAGCTGCGCAAGAAGCCGTCGGTGACCAAGGACGGTGTCCAGGTCGATCTTCTGATGAATGCCGGACTGGCGGTGGATTTGCCGCAACTGGCCGAAGCAGGTGCGGCCGGAATCGGTCTGTTCCGCACCGAGCTGCAATTCATGGTCGCCTCGACTTTTCCGCGCGCCGAAGCCCAGGAGCGGCTTTATCGTGACGTGCTCGAAGCGGCGCGCGGCAAGCCGGTGACGTTCCGCACCATCGATATCGGCGGCGACAAGGTGCTGCCCTATTTCAAGGGCTCGATCCAGGAAGAGAACCCGGCGCTCGGCTGGCGCGCCATCCGCCTGACGCTCGACCGGCCCGGATTGCTGCGTACCCAGATCCGCGCGCTGCTCAAGGCGTGCGGCGGACGCGAACTGAAGCTGATGCTGCCGATGGTGACCGAACTCGGCGAGATTGCGCAGGCGCGCGAGATCATCGATCGCGAGGTGCGGCATCTGTCGCGCTTTGCCCATCATTTGCCGACCAGCCTCAAACTCGGGGCCATGCTGGAGGTGCCGTCGCTGCTGTTCCAGCTCGACGAACTGATGAAGGCGGTCGATTTTGTCTCGGTCGGCTCGAACGACCTGTTCCAGTTCGTCATGGCGGTGGATCGCGGCAACACCCAGTTGTCCGACCGCTTCGACCCGCTCTCGACGCCGTTCCTGCGCGTCCTGAAGCAGATTGCCGACGCCGGGGCGCGCAACCATACGCCGGTGACCCTGTGCGGCGAACTTGCCGGCAAGCCGATTTCGGCGATGGCGCTGATCGGCCTTGGCTACCGCTCGATCTCGATGTCGCCGGCATCGATCGGCCCGGTCAAGGCGATGCTGACTGAACTGCCGCTCAGCGAGCTGGAAGCGTTCTTCGACGACAATCTGATGGCGCCGGCGCATGGCCTGCCGATGCGGGCGCTGCTGCAGGCGTTTGCCGACGACCGCTCCATACCGCTGTAGATTCACGTGAGGGCGGCCTGCAAATGTCGATTTTCTGCGCTTCCGGTGCTCATGTACTTAAATGTACATTCCGCTCCGGTTCTCGAAATCCGTCATTTTCGACTCGCCCTGACGTGAATCCCATCGAAGTTCCAGGACCATGATCAACCTGCCCCGCGACCGTATGGATCAAGTCGTCAAGCGTTTCGACATGCTCGAAGCGCAGATGTCGGCCGGGCCGGCGCCGGACGCCTATGTGAGGATGGCTTCCGAATATGCCGACATCCAGCAGATGGTGGCAAAGATCAGGGCACTGCGTGCCGCCGAGCGCGAACAGGCCGATCTGGAGGCGATGCTGGCCGACAAGGGCACCGACGCCGAGATGCGCGCCTTGGCCGAGGCCGACCTGCCGGAGGTCAAGCATCGCATCGAGGTGCTGCAAAAGGACATCCAGATCCTGCTGTTGCCCAAGGATGCCGCAGACGACAAGAACGCCATCCTCGAAATCCGTGCCGGCACCGGCGGTGACGAGGCGGCGCTTTTTGCCGGCGACCTGTTTCGCATGTACGAGCGCTATGCAGCGGCGCATGGCTGGCGTTTCGAGACGGTGTCGGCCAGCGAAGGCGAGGTCGGCGGCTACAAGGAAATCATCGCCACCGTTTCGGGCAAGGGCGTCTTTGCCCATCTGAAGTTCGAATCCGGCGTGCACCGGGTGCAGCGTGTGCCGACGACCGAGGCGGGCGGGCGCATCCACACCTCGGCGGCGACGGTCGCGGTGCTGCCGGAAGCCGAAGAGGTCGACATCGACATCCGGGCCGAAGACCTCCGCATCGACACGATGCGGGCCTCGGGTTCCGGCGGCCAGCACGTCAACACCACCGATTCGGCCGTGCGCATCACCCATCTGCCGACCGGCATCATGGTGGTGCAGGCGGAAAAGTCGCAGCACCAGAACCGGGCGAAGGCCATGCAGATCCTGCGCGCCAGGCTTTACGACCTCGAACGCAGCAAAGCGGACGAGGAACGTTCAGAATCGCGCAAGTCGCAGGTTGGCTCGGGCGACCGCTCGGAACGCATCCGCACCTATAATTTTCCGCAGGGTCGCGTCACCGATCATCGCATCAACCTGACGCTCTACAAGCTCGACCGGGTGATGATGGGTGAACTCGACGAGATCATCGACGCGCTGATAGCCGATCACCAGTCGAAGCTGCTCGCCGATATAGGCATCGATGGCTGACAGCCTGCCCGCCACTCTGGCGCCGCTGCTGCGGGAAGCGCGAAACCGGCTCGCCGCAGCCGGGATTGCGGATCCGGCGCTCGATTCCAGGCTGATCGTCGAGCATTTTTCCGGCACCAACCGCACGCAGGCCATCGCCGATCCTGGGTGCGCGGTCGATGCGGACGTGACGGCGGCAATCGATGCCGCCTTGCGCCGGCGCATCGCCGGCGAGCCGGTGCACCGCATCCTCGGTTACCGCGAATTCTACGGCTTGCGCCTTTCGCTTTCGCCGCAAACGCTGGAGCCGCGACCGGATACCGAAACGCTGGTCGAGGCGGTGCTGCCTTTCGTCAAGGCAATGGCGGCACGCGAAGGCGGTTGCCGCATCCTCGATCTCGGGACCGGCACCGGTGCCATCGCGCTGGCGTTGCTCAGCGCGGTTCCGACTGCGACCGCCACCGGCGTCGACATTTCGCAAGAAGCGCTGGCCACCGCCACGCGCAATGCCAGGCAATTGGGGCTGGCCAGCCGGTTCACGGCGCTCAAATCCGACTGGTTTGAAAAAGTTTCTGGCCGGTACCATGTAATTGCCGCAAACCCTCCCTATATACCCTCAGACGACATTGGAAATCTGCAGGACGAGGTCCGCGGTTTCGATCCACGCCTGGCCCTGGATGGCGGTGTGGACGGTCTGAGCCCCTACAGGAAGTTCGCCGCAGGAGCGGCAGCGTATTTGGAAGTCCAAGGCAGGATTGCGGTCGAGATCGGCCATACGCAGCACCAACAGGTTACGGAGATATTCTCCGCGGCCGGGTACCGTTCGGTCGGGGCTTTTCGTGATCTCGGCGGAAACGACAGAGTTCTTGTGTTCGAACGGTGGAAGCCGTGATGCAGTGCGAAAAAAGCGCTTGGCAATACTGGGGAATGCGGCTAGGGTCGCGTTAACCGGATGAGACGAAGCAGGCAGTGCTCTTAGCGATTCGGTTTTCCTTGGAAATAGCTGCCTTCTTGCGCAAACGACGCCCAAGCTTCGTGCGGGAATCGTCCGGCAAGTGAAGTAACCGGAACAGGATGGCACGTGGCGCCAACGCAATTGATGCGGGCGAACGCCGGTGAAGGAACGAAACGGCTGGCCGCATGAGCGCCTCCGTTCGTGAAGAGTTTTTCGAAAATTTCAAAGTGAAGAGAGTCTAATGAGGCCACAACAGCAAAACAGGCGCATGCGCGGTCGCAACAACAATGGCGGCGGCGGCAATAACAATAACAACAACAACCGTAAGGGGCCGAATCCCTTGACGCGCAACTATGAGAGCAACGGCCCGGACGTGAAGATCCGCGGATCGGCTCAGCAGATTGCCGAGAAGTACGCAACCCTAGCCCGTGACGCGCACAGCTCCGGCGACCGGGTGATGGCGGAAAACTATCTCCAGCATGCAGAACACTACAACCGCATCATCGCAGCCGCTCAGGCGCAGATGCCGATCCAGAACGCCCAGCAGATTCGCGATGATTTCGACGATGATGGCGACGAGGATCGCGACGAGTTCGACAATGCCGGCAACAACAATGCCAACGAGACATCGGGCTCGACGGTCAATCAGGGGGCCGGCCCGCAGCCGGTCATCGATGGCACGCCGGCCGAGCTGGCGCTGAACCAGGAAAACAGCCGTGACAATCGCGGCGGCCGCGATAACCGTGACGGCCGCGACAATAATGGCGGACGCCACCGCGACCGTCGCCCCAATGGCGGTTACGGCCAGAACGGCCAGCGTGGCGAGTATAGCTCGCGCGGCGAGCAGCAGGGTGGCCAGCGCGTCGAACAGCCACGGCGCGACGAGGTTCCGGCGCAGGCGGAGCCCGTGCGGGCAGCTGAGCCGATCTTTGTGGGTGAGCCCGCACAGCAATTCGACAACCTTTCGCCGGCGGGTCTCGCCGCCCAGGCCGAGCTCAACGAAGCCGCTGCCGAAAGCAGCCCGGCCCGCCGCCCCAGGCGTCCGCGTCGCCCGCGCCTCAATGTCGAACAGGCAAATGGCGGCAACGACAACGCCGGCCCTCAGAGTGCCGAGACAAGCAATGCCGGGACTGGCAATGCCGAGACTGGCAATGCCGGGTCTGGCAATACCGAGACTGGCAATACCGACGCTGGCAATGTCGATGCAGCGCCGGCTGAAAGCCCCGGCGGTCAAGCTGTGATCGCAGACGTCGAGAATTGATCGAAAAAACGTTCGGCCGATCTTAGGGCATCCTTTAGCCCAAAAGCGCGTCGCGTTCGACCGGCCTCATGCGACACGCGTTAGGTTCTTATTGTGATGCATATCGTTATCGCAAAACCGCTGCGCACTTTTGCGGGACATGTATGGACGGCGGAGAGAAATCTCCGCCGTTTTTGTTTTGCGCGCTCGCAATATTATCCATTCGCCAGTGTCGAGGCGTCTTGAGGGTCCGTGGTTTGCGTCCCATATCTTGCGTGAACAGGATCCGGCTCGAACGGGCGGGTCCGTCACCGCAATCTGATCCGGTGCCGCGAAGCGGGCCGGTGACGGAAGGAGACAGGCATGAATCTTGAAAAGTATTCCGAGCGCGTGCGCGGCTTTATCCAGTCCGCGCAAACCATGGCGCTTTCCCGCAATCACCAGCAATTCACCCCCGAGCATATCCTCAAGGTCCTCGTCGATGACGACGAGGGCCTGGCTGCGTCGCTGATCGAGCGTGCCGGCGGCAATGCCCGGGACGTCAAGCTCGGTGTCGAAACGGCACTGGAGGCAATGCCCAAGGTCGAGGGCGGCAATGGCCAGCTCTATCTGGCCCAGCCGCTGGCAAAGGTGTTTTCGACCGCCGAGGAACTGGCCAAGAAGGCCGGTGACAGCTTCGTCACCGTCGAACGGCTGTTGCAGGCGCTCGCCATGGAAAAATCGGCCAAGACGGCCGACATCCTGGCCAAGGCCGGTGTCACGCCGCAGAAGCTGAACCAGGTCATCAACGACGTACGCAAAGGTCGTACCGCCGATTCGGCGAGCGCCGAGCAGGGCTACGACGCGCTGAAGAAATACGCGCGCGACCTGACGGCGGACGCTCGCGCGGGCAAGCTTGACCCGGTCATCGGCCGTGACGACGAGATCCGCCGCACGATCCAGGTGCTGTCGCGCCGCACCAAGAACAACCCGGTGCTGATCGGCGAACCCGGCGTCGGCAAGACGGCGATCGCTGAAGGGCTGGCGCTGCGCATCGTCAATGGCGATGTGCCGGAATCGCTCAAGGACAAGCAACTGATGGCGCTCGACATGGGCTCGCTGATCGCCGGGGCCAAATACCGCGGCGAGTTCGAGGAGCGGCTGAAGGCGGTGCTTTCCGAGGTCACGTCCGCCGCCGGCGGCATCATCCTGTTCATCGACGAGATGCACACGCTGGTCGGCGCCGGCAAGGCGGATGGCGCCATGGATGCGTCGAACCTGCTGAAGCCGGCGCTGGCCCGCGGCGAACTGCACTGCGTCGGCGCCACTACGCTCGACGAATACCGCAAGCATGTCGAGAAGGATGCGGCCCTTGCCCGCCGCTTCCAGCCGGTCTTCGTCAATGAGCCGACGGTCGAAGACACCGTCTCGATCCTGCGCGGCCTGAAAGAGAAATACGAGCAGCACCACAAGGTGCGCATCTCGGATTCGGCGCTGGTCGCGGCCGCAACCCTGTCCAACCGCTACATCGCTGACCGCTTCCTGCCGGACAAGGCGATCGACCTGGTCGACGAGGCCGCGTCGCGGCTCCGCATGCAAGTCGATTCGAAGCCCGAGGCGCTGGACGAGATAGATCGCCGCATCATGCAGCTCAAGATCGAGCGCGAGGCGCTCAAGGTCGAGAAGGACGACGCTTCGAAGGACCGGCTCGCCCGGCTCGAGAAGGAACTCTCGAACCTCGAGGAGGAATCGACCGAGCTGACCTCGAAATGGCAGGCCGAGAAGCAGAAGCTCGGGCTTGCCGCCGACCTCAAGAAACAGCTCGACGAGGCGCGCAATGAACTTGCCATCGCCCAGCGCCAGGGTGAATTCCAGCGCGCCGGCGAACTTGCCTACGGCAAGATCCCGGAACTCGAAAAGCAGCTGAAGCAGGCCGAAGCCAGGGATGGCAAGGCCGGCATGGTCGAAGAAGTGGTCGGCCCCGATCACGTCGCCCATATCGTCTCGCGCTGGACGGGGATCCCGGTCGACAAGATGCTCGAAGGCGAGCGCGACAAGCTGTTGCGCATGGAAGACGAGATCGGCAAGCGCGTCGTCGGCCAGGGCGAGGCCGTGCAGGCAGTATCGAAGGCGGTACGCCGTGCGCGCGCCGGCCTGCAGGACCCGAACCGGCCGCTCGGCTCGTTCATGTTCCTCGGGCCGACGGGCGTCGGCAAGACCGAACTGACCAAGGCGCTGGCCAGCTTCCTGTTCGACGACGAGAGCGCGATGGTGCGTATCGACATGTCGGAGTTCATGGAGAAGCACTCGGTCGCCCGGCTGATCGGCGCGCCTCCCGGCTATGTCGGCTATGAGGAAGGCGGCGCGCTGACCGAAGCGGTGCGGCGCCGGCCCTATCAGGTCGTGCTGTTCGACGAGATCGAGAAGGCGCATCCGGACGTGTTCAACGTGCTGCTGCAGGTGCTCGACGACGGCCGGCTGACGGACGGGCAGGGCCGCACGGTCGACTTCCGCAATACGCTGATCATCATGACGTCCAATCTCGGCGCCGAATATCTGGTCAATCTCGGCGAGGACCAGGATGTCGACGTCGTGCGCGACGAGGTGATGAATGTCGTCAGGGCTTCGTTCCGGCCGGAATTCCTCAACCGCATCGACGAGGTCATCCTGTTCCACCGGCTGCGCCGCCAGGATATGGGCCAGATCGTCCAAATCCAGCTCAAGCGGCTGGAAAACCTGCTTGTCGACCGCAAGATATCGCTTTCGCTCGATCAGGAGGCGATCGACTGGCTGGCGGCCAAGGGTTACGACCCGGCCTATGGCGCGCGGCCGCTGAAGCGGGTGATGCAGAAGGAATTGCAGGATCCGCTGGCGGAAAAGATACTGCTCGGCGAGATCCTCGACGGCTCGACTGTCAAGGTCACCGCCGGATCCGACCGCTTGAACTTCCGCTCGAAGCCCGCAGTCGTGGCAACCGAGGCGGCCGCCTGAGTTCAAGCCAAGAGCCTGTTCCATCCCGATCGAATCGGGATGGAATTCCTAGCTTCAATTTCGACCATGATCTTTTCCGAAAAACCGGCATCCGCTTTTTGCTACGCCGACCGTCGGTCCATGGTCTAACACCACTGGCGGGGCGCAGATGACTTTGGACGACTACAACAGTTTCTGCGCCTCGCTGCCTTCGACGACCCATGTCGTGCAGTGGGGTGGCGCCCATGTCTGGAAAGTCGGCGGCAAGGTGTTTGCGATCGGCGGCTGGAGTGAAGGCAAGGAGCCGTTCGTCACCTTCAAATGCTCCGAGATCGCTTATGACGTGCTGAGGGAACAGCCGGGCCTTCGGCCGGCGCCGTATCTCGCCTCGCGCGGCATGAAATGGATCCAGCGCCGGACAAGCGAAAGCATGGATGATGAAGCGCTGAAGGATTATCTGCGCGAAAGCCACCGTCTCGTCGTGCTGAAGCTGACGAAGCAGGCGCGCAAGGAATTGGGATTCGCTGCCGGTTAATCGGTCAGAAATCCGCCATCTTCATGCCCGGTTCATATTGGAACCTTATGGTTGACAACTGATTGCCGTCGAAGGGGTTCACCTGCCGCATCGGCCCGAAGATCGGATTCGATTTTCGCATGGCACGATGCGGAGGTTTAGGTGTTGGAGCGACCTTGGCGTCCGAAAGGACGCGCGGCGCTCCGAGGGGACAACGCCGACGGCTGCATTTACGGACCGGAGAATCTTGGCCACCATGCTGCGCACCATCTTCACCCTTTCAGCGCTCGCTGCCGGGACGCTGGCGTCTAATGCGATGGCCTCACCCCTGGCGGACACCGCGCCTGGGGTTGTTCGCACTGCCGATGCGGGCGGCGTTCTGATCGCCCAGGACGGCAATCTCGATATCTACTACGACGCCAGGGGAAACCGCGTCATCGTCGATGCGGAAACCGGCAAGGTCATCGCCATCCAGCCGCCGCAGACCAGGCTCGACCGCCGTGTTTTGCGCCGCGAGCGCTTGCGCAACCTCGGACCGGTCGAGGAGGACGATCCCTATTATCTCGACGACCCTGAGGACACGGCCCGGTTCCGCCGCAGGCAGTTGGAAGACGAAGGCAGGATCATCGTGCCGCCGGCCGACGAGTACGACCCCTACGGCGACAATTCGGTGGAAGCCTTCCCCGAAGCGCCACGGGATGACGGCTACGGCAACGATTATCCGGAGGCAGCGCAGCCGGTGAGGCCACGCACCATCGAGCGCCAGCCGCTCAACGAGGCCTCGATCGAGCCGGTCGAGCCGACAGTGCCGAATGAGCAGGCGGCCTTGCCGCCAAACACAGCCCCGCCGCCAAGCACTGGCGGCAAGAAGGCGGTCGACCCGTCGCTTTCGCTCGGCGCCCGCCAGGACGTGGCGGCGTTGCAGGTGCTGCTCGACCGCGCCGGTGCGTCGCCCGGTGTCATCGACGGACGCTTCGGCTCGAATGTCGACAAGGCGCTCGCCGCCTATAACGAGATCACCGGCAGCAATCTGAAATCGACCGACGCGATCGGTATCCAGGCGGCCCTGGCGCAATCCGGCGGCGATGCCTTCGCCTCCTATACGATCACGCCCGAGGATGCGGCCGGCCCTTATGTTGCCTCGATACCGGAGGACTACAGCCAAAAGGCCCAGCTCGACCGCATGGGCTACACGTCGGTGCCCGAAGCGCTGGCCGAGCGCTTCCATATGGATGAAACCTATCTGAAGCAGCTCAATCCGGACGCCAATTTCAATCGTCCGGGCACCATCATCAAGGTTGCCAATTTCGGCAGGCTGGTGGCGACGCCGGTGGCGCGCATCATCGCTGACAAGGCCAACAAGCAGGTCCGTGCCTACGACGCGGCGGGCAAGCTTGTCGCAGCCTATCCGGCGACTATCGGCTCGTCAGATACGCCGTCGCCGTCCGGCACGCATGCGGTGTCGCGTGTCGCATTGGACCCGAATTACACCTACAACCCGAACATCAATTTCAAGCAGGGCGAAAACGACAGGATCCTGACCATCCCGCCGGGGCCGAACGGCCCGGTCGGCTCGGTCTGGATCGCACTGGACAAGCCGACCTACGGCATACACGGCACGCCCGATCCGTCCAAGATCGGCAAGACCGAAAGCCACGGCTGCGTGCGGCTGACCAATTGGGATGCGCGCGAGCTCGCCAAGATCGTGACGCCCGGCGTTATCGTGGAGTTCGTCGAGTAATTTCCCTGGTTCAAAAGTTTGGCAGGTCGGATGCTTTCGCAGATCGCCAGCCTTGGAGATTTGCCGAAACCCTATCGTGTCGTCATCCTGGGGCGGAGCAAAGAGCGAAGCGACGCGGCGCAGACCCCTGGATCCATGCCGTTACGATGGAGCACCGCGACGGCGCGGAATTCTGCTCTGCCGCACCCTTCGGCCGAGATCACGGCATGGATCCCAGGGTCTTCGCGACGGAGCTTCGCTCCTGCTTCGCCCAGGGATGACGAAGCTGAGGGGCCTCGGCCAACTTCCACGGTTTGCGACAGCCCACTGCGATGAACGATGTCACCCGATGACCTTGCGCAGCAGTGGCGCGCAGCGCTGCGGCATAGGTCAGCTGCACCACCAGGATGAAGCCGACGCTGAGCAACGGGCTGGCTAGGCACAGTGCCGCGCCGATCGCCCACAGGATCTGTGCCTGACGATGCGCAGATAGACCGTTCGGGTGGTCTCCGCGTCGACACCATCGGCCAGGAATCCATTTTTGTCCGCGTAGCGCCAACTGGCGAGCAGCGTCAGTCCCAGCATCAGAAGATTGAGCCAGTAGACGAGCACCGCGGTCCTGAATTCAAGGAAGTCGGCCAAAAGATCGGTCGAGAACGGCAGCAAGGCGATGAAGCCGAGGAAGCAGAGGTTCAGCGTGGCAAGTCGCCGGTCGGATTTTGCGATCAACCTGTGTTGCGCCTGCTGGCCGAACCAGAAGATGGTCAGCGTCAGGAAGCTGAGCGCATAGGTCAGGAAGCGCGGCGCCAGTGCTGTGATCGCGGCGATCAACGCGCTTTCGGAATGCACCGTTTCATGCGCCGGCACCCTGATCTCGAGAACGATCAACGTGAGCGCGATGGCGAACACGCCGTCGGTGATGCCGACGACGCGCCCGCGTCCTTCCGCCGAGGGTTCGCGCGGTCGTTTCATGCGGTAGTTCCCCCTTGTTGCAGCGTTGCGGAAAATCTAGCACGGCATCCACCGTTTGCACCCGGACTGGCGTACTCCTGTCTGTATGGCCAGGTTCGGCCTGGTTTCAACGAGAGCAGCCTGCTGGCCGGTTGTCGGCGGCATGCCGGCGGTCTAGGTAAGGCGGCATGCACACGCCAACCAAAGTCGGTACAGGCGCCGTTCCCCTGACCGGGCCACTTCCGGCCGACACGTTCTGCCCGCAGGCGCAGCGGCGGTTCGTGCTGATCGCCGCGATTCTGGCTTCCGCACTCGGTTTTATCGATGGATCGGTCCTGGCCATTGCGACGCCGGCGATCCGCGTCGATCTCGGCGCCAGCCTGGCCGAGGCGCAATGGATCTCCAACGCCTATGCGTTGACGCTTTCAGCCCTCATTCTCGTCGGCGGCGCCGCTGGCGATCGCTTCGGCCTGCGCCACTCTTTCGTCGCCGGCATCGTCCTGTTCATTGCCGCCTCGCTTGCCTGCGCGCTGGCGCCTAACCCGGCGATGCTTATTGCATTTCGGGCTGTCCAGGGTATCGGAGCGGCCATCATGGTGCCGGGCAGCCTGGCCATTATCGCCAAAGCCTATCCAAAAAAGGAACGCGGCCGGGCGATCGGCATCTGGGCCGCGGCATCGGCACTGACGACGGCGCTCGGCCCGGTGCTGGGCGGCTTCGTGCTGTCGGTGTTCGGCAACGGCATCTGGCGGGCGATCTTCGCCATCAATCTGCCGCTCGGTCTTATCTCGATCTATCTTCTGCTGGCCAAGGTCCCTGCCGACGCGCCGGCGGAAAAGCGCAGCCTCGATCTCGGCGGCGCTGCACTCGCCATATTGGCGTTCGGAGCTCTCGCTTACGGCCTGACCTCGATGAGTGGTGACGGGGAGGGGCTGATGTCCGGCCCGAGTATCGCCGCCGGTGCGGTTTTGCTCGTCGTGTTCATCGTCTTCGAGCGCCGGCGGCGCGAGCCGATGATTGACCTGTCGTTGTTTCGAATCGGCGCGTTCGCGGGCGCCAACGTGGCGACCTTCTTCCTTTATTTCGCCCTGTCGGCCAATTTGTTCTATCTGCCGATGCTCATGATCGCCGGATGGGGGCTGAGCCCGGCCGAGGTCGGCTTTATATTCCTGCCGCTGTCGGCGTTGATGGCACTGTTATCCGGACCGGTTGGCCAGTGGTCCGACCGCATCGGGCCTCGCTTTCCGATCGCCAGCGGCAGTCTGGTTGTGGCTCTTGCCTTTGCCGGACTTGCCTTGCTGGCCTATTGGGGCATCCACAGTTTCTGGCTGGGGGTATTCCCGCTGATGGCTCTGATGGGGTTCGGCATGGCGCTGGTGGTATCGCCGCTGTCGACCGCCATCATGACGGCGGTCGAGGACAAGGATACGGGTGCGGCCTCGGGCATCAACAACGCCGTCTCGCGGATCGGCGGCCTGATCGCCGTGGCGGCGATGGGATCGCTGGCGGCCTGGGTTTATGCTGGCGTGCTCAGCACCGGTGCCGGCACCGGCCTTCCGGGTTTCGGCGAACCGCCGCCCGCCGGCCTGGCGCCCGGCCTCGATGCGGCACGACTTGCCGCCAGCGACGCGGCATTCGCAGCCGTTGCCGCGGTGACCGCGCTGCTTTGCCTGCTTTCGGCAATCACCGCCTGGACGACGGTTTCCGGGACGCGGCTGCCATGGGCGCGCGACACGGCGAATCAGCACGGCTGACCACGAAAAACGTCGGCTCAGCCTTCGATCTTGGCGCTCGCGACCTTCAACTGATTGCTGTCTTCCTGCTTGAGCAGGTCGTCGATGCGTTCGCGCTCGCGCTTGAAGGCGACGAGGTCGTCGCCCTTCAGCGTCTTGCCGACCGGCAGGCGGACGCGCATCGAATCGACCTTGGTGCCGTTGACGATCAGTTCGTAATGAAGGTGCGGACCGGTGGAGAGGCCGGTTGAGCCGAGATAGCCGATAACCTGACCCTGGCGAACGCGAACACCCGGCTCGATGCCTTTGGCAAACGCGCTCTGGTGATTGTAGGACGTCTCGTAGCCATTGGCGTGACGCAAGATGATCTGCTTGCCATAGCCACCGGCCCAGCCGGCCTTTTCGACGACGCCATTGCCCGCGGCAATGATCGGCGATCCTACGGGAGCTGCCCAGTCGGTGCCGGTATGCATCTTCACATACCCCAAAATGGGGTGGCGCCTCGCACCGAACCCGGATGTAAATCGGCCATTGGGCAAGGGATTGCGCAGCAGGAACTGCTCGGCACTGCTGCCGTTTTCGTCGAAATAGTCGGTGCTGCCGTCCTGCATCTGGAAACGGTAGAAATTTCGCGTCGTGCCGCCGAAAGTCGCGGAGACGTAAAGCAGCTCGGATTCGTCGGACGCCTGGTCGTCGCCATCGGGCTGCGAGAACAGCACCTCGATGCGGTCCGTGGGATTGAGCCGCGACTGGAAGTCGACACTGGATGCCAGCAACTTGATCAGC